>NZ_JACHIR010000001.1:8400000-8737631 GCF_014203355.1 Kutzneria kofuensis | reverse complement strand
TCAGCTGGTCGGGCATCATGAACGGGCCGGGCATGTGCAGGGTGGCGCCGGACAGGAAAGCGCCGTACGGCAGGCCCCACGCGTTGACGTGGAACATCGGCACGATGGTCAGCACCCGGTCGGCCTCGGTGATGCCCATCAGGGACGCCGACAGCACGGCCATGGCGTGCAGGTAGGACGACCGGTGTGAGTAGACGACTCCCTTGGGGTTGCCGGTGGTTCCGCTCGTGTAGCACATGGTCGCCGCGGACCGCTCGTCCAGCTCGGGCCACGCGAAGCCGGGCTCCTCGGCGGCGATGATGTCGGAGTACCGCACGACACGGTCGCCGAGCACGCCGGCGTCGCCGTCGCCGACCACGATGAACTTCTCGACCGCGCCGAGGTCGGCCAGGCTGCGGGCGAGCAGCGGCACCAGGGTGTCGTCCACCATGATGATCTTGTCTTCGGCGTGGTTGACGATGTGCGACAGCTGCTCCGGGAACAGCCGGATGTTCAGCGTGTGCAGCACCGCGCCCATGCCGGGCACCGCGAAGTACGCCTCCAGGTGCTCCTGGTTGTTCCAGCAGAAGGTGGCGACCCGGTCGCCCGCCCCGACGCCCAGCCTGGTCAGCGCGGCGGCGAGCCGCTCGGCGTTGGCGGCGATCTCGGCGAAGGTGGCGCGGCGGAAGCCGGCGCCGGTGTTCGTCACGCACTCGCTGCCGCCGTACACGGCGGCGCCGTGGCGCATGATCGCTGTGATGGTGAGCGGGTACTCCTGCATGGTGCTGACGATCACGCGGCGACCTCCGTTGGACGACTGCCGGCCACGTTAGTACCGACCGGTTGGTATGGCAACGGCCGCCCTCGTTCACCAAGAATTCATGCCGCGATCCGGCCGACTCCCGACTGCGCCCGCGCGGCCGGGGCGATGATCGTCACCAGCGGCGCATGCGGCGTCGCGACCGGAAAACCTTTGGGAGACAAGGGTGAAGCGGCTGATCAGCATCGGCCTCGCGGTCGTCCTGGTGACCGGGGTGGCACTGGCCGTGATATTCGGCCGCGACGCCACCGAAAGCGCCCAGCTGACCACCGTGCGCGGCGTCATCGGCTCGGAGAAGTTGGCCTTCTTCACCGACCAGCGGGTCAGGGACGCGTTCGCCCGGCACGGGTTGGACGTGCGGGTGGATCCGGCCGGCTCTCGGCCGATGGCCACCCAGACGGACCTGTCGAAGTACGACTTCGCCTTCCCCTCCAGCAGCCCCGCGGCCGACCGCATCCAGCACGACCACGCCAACTCGCACACCTACGCACCGTGACAACGTGGTGAACACGCCGGAGCAGGAGACCGCCGTGCTGCCCAAGGTCACCAAGCTGTTCACCGACCAGGGCTACACCCAGAACAGCACGGACGCGCCGTTCGAGGACTACCTGTCCGCCGGCATCGGCCACAACCCCATGGTGCTGGTGTACGAGGCGCAGTACGCGGATCGGCTCGTGCGCGACGACGGTTCGATCAAGCCCGACATGCGCCTGTGTACCTGTCCCCCACCGTCTACTCCAAGCACACGCTCGTCGCGCTGAAGGGTCCGGGCGACCAGGTCGGGCAGTTGCTCAACAGCGACCCGGAACTGGCTTCCCTGGCCGCCACCTTCGGTTTCCGCACGCAGGACCCCAGGTACTTCACGCAGGTCGTCGGCGGGCACAAGCTGCCGCTGCCGACCTCACTGGTGGACACCGTCGACCCGCCGTCGTTCGAGACGCTCGAACGCCTGCTGGAGGCCGTCGGAAAGCAGTACGGGTCGTGAGCGAGCGGCCGTTGACCGCGCCGGAGCCGGTCGGCGCGGTGTCGCCGTCCCACGCCACCGACATGGTGCCGGTGCCGGCGGATCGGCTGGTCGAACTGGCCGACGACGCCGAGCGCATCGCCGCCGAGCTCGGCGCGATGGACCCGATGGCGCCGGACTTCTCCGTGCCGGTGGGCCGGGTTCTGGCGCTGGGCGAGGCCGAGATGCGGGTGGCGGCGGCGATCGCCGGCCGGCTGTTGGACCGGACCGTGCGGGGCGTGCACCCGCCGGCCGACCAGGTCGGCGTGAGCCTGACCGAGCTGCGGCAGCGGATCAACGAACTGGATCCGGCCGGGCGCAGGGTGTTCGGCATCAGCCTGGGCAACCCGGCGAAGAAGCTGCTGGCCCGCTACCAGGCCGCCGACGCGCCGATCAACGCCGTCGTCCGCTCGCTGCGGGCCCGCCAGGACGACCTGCGCCGGGACAACGCGGCGATCCAGGGCGAGCGGGAACGCCTGTGGGAGGCCATGGGCAAGCTGTCCGAGGCAGCCGCGATGGCCGGCGCGGTGGACGAGGCGGTCGACCGCCAGGCGTCCATCATGGACCTCGCCGATCCGGCACGGGCCAACGCGGTCCGGGCCGAGGTGCTTTTCCCGGTGCGACAACGGCATCAGGACCTGCTCACCCAGCTGGCCCTCTGCGTCCAGGGCTACCTCGCGCTGGACGTGTTGCGACGCAACAACGACGAGTTGATCCGTGGCGTGGACCGCGCGGCCGGCACGACGGTGTCGGCGCTCGACCAGATCAAGCGCACCGCGGACGGGCTGGTGGCCGACGGCGACACCGCGATCTACACCAGCCTGGAGAAGGCGTACCAGATCCTGGAGCAGCAGTCCGACGCCGACCCGGACCGGTTCACGTCGATCGTGCTGATGACCGACGGCGCGAACAACGAGGGCGACGACCTGAACGGTTTCACGGCTTTCGTCGCCGGGGTTCCGGACCGGCTCAAGGGCACGCCGGTGTTCCCGGTGCTGTTCGGCGAGGGCGACCAGGCCGACATGACCGCCATCGCCGCCGCCACCGGCGGCAAAATGTTCGACGGGCGCAGCGAGTCGTTGTCCGACGTCTTCAAAGACATTCGCGGATACCAGTGATGGGCGTCAGCAGATATCTGGGGTCGACGAAGAACATCGCCGGCTGCGCGGGCGGACTGGTCGGGCTCGGTCTGCATCTCGCCGGCGTCGGGGGCGACTACTGGCTCGGGGTGGTCGCCGCGCTGTACGCCGCCGGCGCGCTGGCCGCCCCGCCCGAGCGGGTGCGGCTGATGCCGCCGCAGCCCGCGGAGGAGGCCGAGGCGTTGCTGCGCGGGCTGGACGCACTCGTGGCGCGGGTGCGCGGGCTCGGCAATCGGATGCCGGCCGAGGCCGTCGAACGGCTGGACCGGATCGCCGAGGTGCTCTGCGGTCTGCTCGCCCGTCCGGCGGAGCTGAGCGCCTACCCGGACACCCTGCACGCGGTCGCCCGGATCGCCGCGACCGACCTGCCGTTGACGGTGCAAACATTCCTGAACATGCCGTGGTGGTACGCCGTGACCCGCCGCGTGGCCAGCGAGCCGAGCGCCGCCGAGCAGCTGCTCACCCAGCTCGACCTGCTGGAACAGGAGGCGAAGCGGCTCGCGGAGGAGTTCTACGACGCCGACTCGCGGCGCCAGGCCGACCACACCCGTTACCTCGAGGGCCGGGCGCGTCGCGACGATAAGTGACCCGCCTGGCGTAACGTTCGCGCAGGTTGGCAAGATACGCGGCACCACTGCACCGACTGCGGGAAGGAACTCGGTTGAACAACCAGACCTCCCAGGTGGACGACCTGCGCTTGGTGGCGACGCCGAGTGCTGTCAACGTCGCCGAGATGTTCGTCCGCTTCTCCCTGATGGAGTGGTCGCTGCGACCTCTCGTGCCGTTGGCGACACAGGTCGGGCGGCACCTTGTCGCCGCGGTGGTGGACAACGCCGGTTCGGGGGTCGCCGGCTTCCTGACCGTGCGGTTGCGGCTGCAGGGCGACGGTCTGGTTATCGAGGTCGAGGACGAGCAGGTGGCCACTCGTCCCGTGGTGTCACCGGAGGTCTCCGGCGCGCGCATCGGCGTCGTGCCCACCGCGTACGGCACGCGGCTGTGGAGCGAACTGCCGCTGCCGAACAACATGACCGCCAAGTCGGTGCCGCTGCCGCGTCGCGAGCAGCGCCGGTCGCCCGCCGCCGAGGCGCTGGCCGACGAGCCGCTCGGTGTCGACCCGCAGGTGATGCAACGGATCCTGAGCGCGCTGGGCGGTCCGCAGGATTTTCGGATGTGACCGGTTTCGAAACGCGGTATCGCGGGTAACCGGCGGTCGTGAATGTTGATCCCGACAGTCTCACCGCGCGGGGCCTGTCCCGCTACGTCTTCGCCGTCGCCTCCTCGCTGCGCGTGCCCCGGCACGCCGTGCACTACGAGGTGAGCGAACTGTCCAGCGCCTATCTGGCGCTGCACCGCCGCAGCCCGGCGTTCCCGGAACTGGACCTGATGCTGCTGTGGGACGAGCGGCACGGCTGGTCGGTCGCGCTGGAGACGGCGCCCGCCGACGACCCGGTGGTGCTGGCCTATCTCGGCGACGACGTGCTCGCCGAGGCGGACGAGGTCCACCGGTTCGTCGAGGACGTGATCGCCGGAAGGTGCCCGGGCCAACCCGATCCGCCGCCCGCCCTCGACGCCGAGCAGGCCGAGGAGCTGGTGTGGCGGCTCGCCGCCCGCGCCGAGGACGGCCTGGCCGCCTGACGATCATCCACTGTAGACACTCGGGGTGATCGGCCGTCCCGTTGTCCGCGGCTGGCACGATGTTCGCCCCGGCCGTGTTTCCTTGCCGATCCGGATGTTGTCGCCCTGCTCGGTCGCCTCAGCGCCGAGGCAACCGATCCCGGCGGCGGCAGCCTGAACCTCCCGCTCGCCGACCGGGTTACTTGGCGGCCGCCGCGGTGCGGATGAAGCGGACGAGGTCTTCGATGTCGTAGCCGAGTTGCTGTCCGCGTGAGGACGCCATCAGCAGCAGCTGGCCGACGATGGTGGCGCCGAAGCCGTCACGGCCGTCGGGGGCCCACTCCCACAGTTTCTCGATGCCCAGATCGGTCATGAGCAGTCCGTGCGCGGTCCGCACCTCGTGGCAGACCTCGGCGACGGCGTCGAGCAGGGTGGGGGCGCTGCGCGCGCAGCGGAGCCCGAACAGGCCACCGAAGTCGTCGGGCACGCAGCCGGCGGGCGGGTCGGCCTTGATGGCGTCGTACATCGGGTCGTCGTAGTCCGGCGCCGGCCACGACTGGGTCACGTGCAGGAGGTGGAACTCGTGGGTTGGCTCGACCACCTGAACCTCCTCCACCGGCCGGATCAGAAGAGGATACCGCCTGATCAGCGCCCTGTGTCGGTCGTCCGTTCACTCCGACGGCCGCGATCGGCGACCGGTCGAAGCGTGTAGACGATGGGCGTGACAGCCGTGGCGAGGGCCTCGGCCGTCCCGGCGCCGACGGTGCTCCAGTAGGTCCTCGACTGGTCACAAATGGTAGTTGAACGGTCGCTCATGGCGGACCAATGAACGGCAACGTCACCGGAACGTTGGCATCGGCGCCGAGGCTGTCGGACGCGTGTTGTCGCATCCCAACCTTGTGACCCGCGTCACATCCACTCCCGCCGTGGAAACCTTTACAGTTACGGACGGCCCGCCGCCGCGACCCTCACCGAGGAGGAAGAAGTCGATGGCCGGCGCGCTCTCCCGCAGGCAGATCATCAAGCTCGGCGCCGCCGTGACCGGTGCGCTCGGGCTGGCCCCGCTGTTCGACGCCCCGGCCGGTGCGGCCGGGCGCCGTGGTCACGACGTGCCGACGCTGCCCTGGCCGGCGGCGAACGACATCGTCGCCAACACCAAGCTGCCGGTGTTCCCGGACCGCACGTTCAAGGTCGCCGACTACGGCGCGGTGGCGGACGGCAAGACCGACAACACGGCGGCCTTCGCCAAGGCGATCTCGGCGGCCAACGCGGCCGGCGGCGGGCACGTCGTCGTCGCCAAGGGCACGTACGTCACGGGCGCGATCTATCTCAAGAGCAACGTCGACCTGAACCTCGCCGCCGGCGCGACACTCAAGTTCAGCGGCGACGCCTCGAAGTTCCCGACGGTGCTCACCCGCTACGAGGGCATCGAGTGCATGAACCGCTCCCCCATGATCTACGCGCACGGCGAGCAGAACATCGCCGTCACCGGCAGTGGCGTGCTCGACGCCGCCAACACGTCGTCGTGGAACAAGGGCAGTGACCGCGCCTACCTGGACGACCTGGTGGCCAAGGGGGTGCCGCCGGAGAAGCGGGTCCTGCCCGGCTCCGGCCACACCATGCGGTCCACGTTCATCGAGCCGTACTCCTGCGACACCGTGCTGATCCAGGGCGTCACGCTGAAGAACTCGATGTTCTGGCAGCTGCATCCGACGCTGTGCAAGAACGTCACCGTCGACGGCGTGAGCACCGACCCGAGCACCGCTCACTCCAACACCGACGGCTGCGACCCCGAGTCCTGCGACCACGTCGTGATCAGCAACTGCAATCTCGGGGCGCACGACGACAACATCGCCATCAAGTCCGGCCGCGACGCCGACGGCCGCCGGGTCAACGTGCCGTCGCAGAACATCGTGGTCGTCAACTGCACGATGAACGGCAACTGGGGCGCGATCACCTGCGGCAGCGAGCTCACCGGCGGCATCCGCAACGTGTACGCGTACAAGATCAAGGTCACCGGCGCCACGAAGTTCGCCCTGTACGTCAAGTCGAACACGCTGCGCGGCGGCTTCGCGCAGAACATCAACCTGGACAGCGTGAGCGGCACCTTCGATCGCGCCGTCGCGTACGTGACCGTGACCTACAACGGCCAGACCGGCAAGTACCCGCCGAAGTTCGGCCCGTTCACCATCACCAACTGCTCGAGCAGCAAGGTCAACGGCAAGGTGTTCGACGTCAGCGGCCTGTCCGACGACCACGTCGCCGGCTTCACCGCACAGGACTGCGCGTTCGACGGCGTCTCCGACACCAAGAACACATTGTCCAATGTGGACGGACTGAAGCTGGTCAACGTCAAGGTGAACGGCAAGAAGCTGGGATGACGCCAGTTCTCCCGCCGCCCGGCCCCGGCCGCCTACGCCACCCGACGACCGGCCACGGCCCGATGCTCGTCCCTGATCACCGGTCCTGCGCTTGCCGTTCCACCGCCGAACTGATCGACGCGCCTTGCCCGGCCGGCTGACGGTCACGAAGCGAGGAACCGCTCCAGCTGTTGCACCACGAAGGCGTGGTCGTCGGCCTGGGGCAGGCCGGAGACGGTGATGGAGCCCACGACGCCGACGCCGCGGATGGTGAGCGGGAACGAGCCGCCGTGGGCGGCGTACTGGTCGGGGTCGAGGCGGGACTTCTCCTCGAAAGTGCCGCCGCCGGCGCGGAAGTGGCAGCCGACCTGGTACGAACTGCGGCCGTAGCGGCGGACGACCCGGGACTTGCGCTCCACCCAGGCGTCGTTGTCGGCGGCGGTGCCGGGCAGGGCGGCGTGGAACAAGCGCTGCCCGTTGCGTTCGATGGACACCACGACCGGCAGCGCGCGTTCCCGTGCGGCGGTGACCATCTGCACGCCGAGGGCCCAGGCGGTGTCGTTGTCGAAGCGGTCGAAGACGAGCCGGCGTTCCTGCTCGCGGAGCTCGTCGAGGTCGGGGTCAGCCATGCCCAGACTTAATCAACACTGTTGCGAAAGAGCAAGCCCGCCCGCGGGCCCGATTTCACGGACGCCAGACGGGTTCGGTGCCGACGGCACCCCACACCCTGCAGCGTGGGTCAACAACAACGACTCGTTCTCGTCCGCGCAATCCCTCGACAACTCCAGGACAGGCCGATGGGCCCCGCCGCGCGACGGGGCCCATCGGGGTGGAACGAATCAGCCGATGCCGTTGAAGATCTTCGAGTAGGCGTAGCCGACCTTCTTGTCGTAGGAGTGGACCTCCCAGAAGGACAGCAGGCTGACGCCGTTGGACTTGGCGAACTGCAGCAGCGTCTTGGCGTTGGCCTGGGTGAAGTTCTCGTTGTCGTCGTTCTTGCCGGCGATCGGGGTCAGCCCGAGCATCGCCCACGCCTGCGCGGAGGAGATGCCGTAGAGGCTGGCCAACTGCTTGGCCGTGCCCTTGGCGGCGGACTCGGCGTCGTTGAGGGCGTTCTCGCCGTCACCGAAGTCCATCGTCATGATGTTCACGGTGCTGACCTTGACGCCCTGGGCCTTGGCGTCCTTGAGCAGGTTGAGCGCGTTGCTGGGCAGGCCGCCCGGGTCGACCGGCAGGGTGAAGTCGACCTGCACCGACGGGTCGGCCTTCTGCAGCGCGGCCAGCGCCTGGTCGCGGCGCGTGATGGACGCCTTGTTGTTCAGCGGCGAGCCCTCGATGTCGAAGTCGAGCCGGTGCACGTTGTTGGTCTTGACGACGTTGGCGTACGCGGCCTGCAGGCTGCCGGTGTTGGTGCAGGTCAGGGCCAGCTCACCGCCCTCGGCGCCGCCGAAGGAGATGATCACGTCGCCGCCCTGGGACTGCAGCGAGCTGATCTGGGACTTGAACGCACCGACGGCGGAGCCGCCCGCCTCCCACTGCGGCGTGCAGCCGCTCTTGGGAATGAGGAACGCCAGCGTGTAGTGGCTGACGCCGGACGCGCTCTTGTCCGCGGCCATGTCGCCGACGGTGCTGCTGGACAGCTCCAGGTAGGGCGCGGCGAACTTGGCGGGGAAGGACTTGGGCGTGGCCGCGGTGGCACCGGCCGTGCCGGCCGCCAGCGCCGCGGCGGGCAGCAGGGCCGCGGCGGCGATGACGATGGCGCGACGAACTGCGCTTGCCATGGACAGGGTTTCCTTCCTAGCAGGGACGAGGAAGGCGGCGGTGTGCGGTCCGCCGGGAGTGGTTCCCAATAGTTAGGAAACCTTCCTGACGGATTCACCCAGACGCTAAGGCCACGGCCCGACGCCGTCAAGATAGTGGCCGGTTCGGGCGCTTTGCCTGGTTGGCCGGGATGGTCGGCGCAAGACGGCTACCCGGAGGATCCCTATCCCCGGTTCGGGTGAACGCCGCCGTGATCGTCTCAGTAGGGTGGAGGCATGGCAGGTGCCGACGAAGCGGCGGGCCCGGACGCCCGCAGACCCGACCACTTCGACGTGGTCCTCCGGGGCTACAACACGCGCCAGGTGAACGAACGCGTGACACGCCTCGAGTTCGACCTGCGCACCGCCACCCGGGAGCGGGATCTCGCCCGGGCCGGCAACGCGGAGCTGGCCAAGCGGCTCGGCGCGGCCGAGGAGGAGCTGATCTCGCTGCGCGAGCGGGTCCGCAAGCTGGCCGACGAGCCGGTGACCGGGGAGAACGTCAACGAGCGCGTGCGCATGATGATGGACTTGGCCGCCGAGGAGATCGCCGAGCAGCGCCGGGCCGCCGAGCGCGAGCTGGCCGAGCAGCGCGCCGAGCTGCAGCAGCGGCGGGTGCAGCTGGAGCGGAAGTACAACGAGCACAACGACTCCCTCGACCGCGAGTACGACGAGCTCAAGGCCAAGCTGAGCCGCGAGCACGAGCAGCTGATGGCCCGGGCGCGGGCCGAGGCCGCGAAGGTGACCCGGTTCGCCGAGGAGCGGGCGGCGCTCACCGTCCGCGAGGCCGACGAGCACGCACGGCAGCAGACCGCCGCCGCCGACGAGCACACCGCCCGGATGCGGGCCCTGCACAACGAGTTCCGCGAACGACTGGTCGCCGCCCGCGCCACCGCCGAGCAGGCCGTCGCCGAGCTGGCCCGGATGGCCGACGAGTGATCTACACCGTCGACCTGCCCGGTCCCGGTCGGCTCAGCACCATGGCCAAGCCCCGGCTCGGTGACCTGCCGACGCTGCGGGCCGCCGGTGTGGACATCCTCGTCTGCGCGCTCACCGACGAGGACTTCGCCGACGCCGGCCTCACCGACGAACCGAAGGCCGCCGTCGCCGCCGGCCTCGAGTTCGTGCACCTGCCCATCCCGGACTGGACCGTCCCCGACCGGGACCAGATCCTGCCCGTGCTGCGCGACCTCGCCGCCCGCCTAGACGCCGGCGCCGGCATCGTCACGCACTGCTGGGCCGGCATCGGCCGGTCGTCCCTGCTGGCGGCCTCGATCATGGTGCTGCGCGGTCTGGAGCCCGACGACGCGTGGGCGCGGATCACCAAGGCCCGCGGCTACCCGGTGCCGGACACCGAGCAGCAGCGCGAATGGGTAAGGACGCTCACCTCCTGACCCGACGCCCGTCGCTACCGGCGCTGACGGCTCAGAACTTCGAGTACGTGAACCACCTTTCCAGCAGCGCCGGGTCGCCGGTGGTCTTGATCCGCGGGTCGTCGGCGCCGATCCGGCCGTAGACGAGCAGGAGCAGGGCCTCGACGGTTTCGGCGCTCACGGTGGCGTCGGGATCGGGGACGGCGGGCACCAGGCCGAAGGAGTCGGGGTCGAGGCGAACGGTCCAGTCGACCTCGGTGCCCCAGACGCCGAAGCCGATGGTCCGGCCGTCGCCGCGCAACTCGGCGACGCCGGGGGTGAACGTCACCGCGGAGGGCAGGTTCACCAGGAACTCGGCAACGCCGTCCGCGGCCAACACGGGGTCGAACTCCGTCGGTGAACCGGCGGCGAGCTCGGCGTCGTAGCGGTGGATGAGGCACTCCATGGCCATGCGCCGCACCCAGAACCGCACGGTGCCGCCGGGGCCCCACGTCCACATCGCGGCATCCGGATCGGCGGCGCGAAGCACCTTGCCGACCTCGACGTGGCGGTCCACCAACCAGTCCGGGTAGTCGGCGACGGCCGCCGGCACGCCGTAGTCGACGTCCTGGAAGGGAAGCCGCTCCGGCGACCGTCGGTCGATCATCGCGGCGAACCACTGCTGGAGCACGCCGACGTGCTTGACCACGTCGGCGAGTGTCCACTCCGGACAGCACGGCACCGCGGCCGAGAGGTCGTGGGCACGAGCGACCGCGCCGATGCGGGTCACCTCCCGCGAGACGGCCTCGCAGTAGGTCGAGTACGGCAGGGTGTCCTCAGCCATGGGTGATCCGTCCTCCGAGCATGGTCAGCACGATCGGCATGTCCCGCAACTCCCCCGCAGCCGGATCCCGTTCCGCGACAAGGAGATCCGCCTCGTCTCCGACCTCGACCGAGCGGCGCCCGCCGCACGCCGCGGCCAGCGCGACATCCAGCGGGATCCGCTGCTCCGGGTGCCACGCCGGCCGCGAGTCGTCGGTGCGGGTGACGGCGCTGGCGATGCCGTCCCACGGGTCCAGCGGCGCGACCGGGGCGTCCGATCCGATCTCCAGCGTCGCACCGGCCGCCAGCAGCGACTGGTACGGGAAGGCCCGAGCGGTGCGGCCGGCCCAGTGCCGGTCGGCGACGTCACGGTCGTCCGGCGCATGCGCTGGCTGCACGGAGGCGATCACGCCGAGTTGTGCGAACCGGGACAGGTCCCGCTCCGACACCAGCTGCGCGTGCTCGATCCGCCCCAGGCAGCCGACCTCCTCGAAGGCGTCCAGCGCGATCTCGTTGGCCCGGTCGCCGATCGCGTGCACCGCCGGCACGATCCCGTTCTCCCAGGCCCGCCGCATCAGCGGCACCAGTTCCTCCGGCGGGACGACGACCATGCCGTGCCCGTGACCGTCGTACGGCTCGTGGCAGTAGGCGGTCCGCGTGTTCAGCGACCCGTCCACGAACAGCTTGTACGGCCCCACGGTCAGCAAACCGTCGCTGCCCGGCACCACCGAACCGGTCCGGTAGCCGCGTTCGATGGTCAGCTCCAGCAGGTGCTTGGCGATCACGCCCGCCACCCGCACCGACGGCGGCCGGATGGCCAGCCGCCGCTTCCAGTCGGCGATGGTGTCGGTCAGCTCGTAGTCGACGATCTTGGTGACGCCGCGGGCGGCCGCCGCGTCGGCGGCCTCCAGCACCCACGCGTCGGTGTCGCCGGCCGGCAGCCGGGCCGTGACGGCCATGCACTCCGCCTCGACGAGTACGCCGGTCGGGTGATCCAGGGCGAGTTCCTTGAGCGCCGCGGGACTCAGCCAGAGCGTGTGCAGGTCGCTGCTGAACATCGCGACCTTGCGGCCCGGCATGGCCGCCTCCAGCAGGTCCTTGTGCGGCGCGTCCGGCCACAGGCCGTCGACGAAGTTCGCGCCGAACACCCAGTCGTCCGCACCGGTGCGGACGAGCTCGACCGCCTCCGCGGCGGAGTTGGCCTGCCCCAACGGAATTCGTCGCCTGGTCGCCGCCCACTGCTGCATGTGCACGTGGGCGTCGACCAGCCCCGGCAGCAGATGGCCGCCCTGGCCGTCGATCTCCTCGCCGGCCGGCGTTCCGGGCTCGGCGAAAGCTGTGACCACTCCCCCACTCACCTGCACGTCCACCAGCCGCCCGTGCCGATGCACGTTGCGCAGCACCAGATCCGTCATGCGGACAGCCGCTCGCGCAGGAACGCCACGACCCGGTCGCGCGCGGCCAGCGCCTGGTGCCCCGGCCGGTCGCGGACCTCGGCGGTCAGCACCGAGTGCGCCCGCTTGCCGAAGCCGCCGGGGTTGCCCGGCTTGGAGTCCAGCTCGATCACCTCGAACGCGTCGCCGAGCCGCTTGCGCAGCGTCGCGAACCGCTCGGCCGGCACGGCCGGGTCCTCGCTGAACCGCAGGCCCATCACGCACAGGCCGTCCTCGGTGCGCTTGACGACGGTCCGCAGCTCCTCCTCCGACACGCCCGGGTCGGCCCGGCGGGCGGCGCCGATCGGGAACGGCACCGAGGGCTGGCTCATCACCGGCGCCAACACCACGTCCTCGACGGCCGTGGCCAGCGCGAAACCGCCCGTGAAGCACATGCCGATCACGCCGACGCCCTTGCCCGGCGTGCGGCCGGCCAGGTCACGGGCGACCGCGCGCAGGTACTGGGTGATCGGCCGCTGCGCGTTCGCGGTGAACGCCCTGAACTCGGCCGACACGCACAGCCGGGCGATGGTCCCGAGCACGTAGCCCACGGACATCGGCTTGCCCGGCGTGCCGAACGGCGACGGCACCACCACGGTGAAGCCCTGGTCGACGAGGTGATCGGCGAGGCCGAGCACCTCCGGCGTGATGCCCGGGACCTCGGGCACCAGCACCACGCCCGGCCCCTCGCCCTTCTCGTAGCAGTCGTAGGTCAGGCCGGCGCCGGTGAACGGCGCCTTGCGCCAGCCGGTGAGGTCGGAGGTGGGCGCGTCGCTCATGCTGCCGAGTCCTTTCCCACGACGACGCCGCGGACCGCGGCCTCGATCGCCGCGCGAACGATCTTGGGGTCGGGCTCATCGTAGGTCGGCACGGTGACCGGGTTGCCCGAGCCCCACGCCGCCGCGGTCGCCAGCACCAGGGTCAGCACCACCTCGGGCGGGTATCGGTCGTCGATCCACCCGTCGGCCTGCGCCCGCGCGATCGCCGCCACCTTCTCCCCGTTGGACTTGGCGATCTCCGTCAGCGCCTCGTCGTAGTCGCCCTGCTCCAGCCGGAACCAACCGGCCAGCCGCAGCAGGCGCGGGTTGGCCCGGAAGAAGTCGTACAGCAGGCCCGCGTAGCCGGGCAGGTCCGCCACCGTGAACGGCACCTCGTCCAGCAGCCGCACCACGTGCGCCTCGAACACGGCGCGGAACAGCGTCTCCTTGTTGGTGTAGTAGACGTAGATCAGGTTCTTGTTCGCCTGGGCGGCGGCCGCGATCCGGTCCACCCGGGCGCCGGCGATGCCGTAGCGCGAGAACTCCTCGGTGGCGGCCTCCAGCAGGCGGGCCCTGGTGGCGTCGGATCGGGACATGCATCGACCGTAGCAGCGGCCACACGGCCGGCCGGACCAGCCGTTCACCAGGGTTTGTCGGTCTTGAGGACACGCGCGGGCCGGACGGGACGAGCCGGCCGCTACAGGTCGATCACCTCGAAAGCGACGCCGTACTTGGCCCCGAGCAGGGCGCCGGTGGGCCGCCCGGTCGACTCCAGGAACTCGCGCGGATCGCTCATCGGGTTGTCGACCAGGCCCCGCAGGTACTCGGCGTGCGCCTCCAGCGACGCGACACCGAGGTCGAAGGTGGCCGTCACGTCGACGCCGTGCCGCGCGTTCGGGCCGGCGGCGACGAACATGTGCTTGGCCTTCCACGGCTCCAGGCCGAGGTCCCGGAAGACCCACCGGTTCGCCGCGTCGCGGGTGGCGTCCAGCGCGGCCCGGCCGACGGCGATGTGATCGGCCTGGTTGGGATTGCCCGGCCCCCAGAACTCCCGCCAGCTGCTCGTCACGACGACGTCCGGCCGGTGCCGGCGAATGGCCTCGGCGAAGGCCCGGCGCAGCGGCAGCCCGTACTCCACGACACCGTCCGGGAAGCCGTAGAACTCCACCACGTCCACGCCGACGATCGCGGCCCCAGCCCGCTCCTCGGCCTCGCGCAGCGGACCGCACTGCTCCGGGTCGAGGCCGTCGATGCCGGCCTCGCCGCTCGTCGCCAGGCCGTAGACGACGCGCTTGCCCTGGGCCGTCCAGCGCGCGATCGCCGCGGCCGTGCCGTACTCGAGGTCGTCCGGGTGCGCCACGAGCGCCAACACGCTGTCGAAGGACTCGTCGATGGGCTCCAGCGGCTCGGGCATCGTCACGGCCGCAACGGTACCTCGGTCACGCCGTGTCGCGGCGGATCAACTCGGTCGGCAGCAGCACCGACGGCGGCAGGTCGTCGTCGCCCTCGAACTGCGCGAGCAGCCGCCACGTCATCGTCCGCCCCAGTTCCTCTATCGGCTGCCGGACCGTGGTCAGCGGCGGCACCGACGTCGCGGCCAGCCCCGAGTCGTCGAAGCCGATCACCGCGACGTCCTCGGGAACGCGGATTCCACGCCCGCGCAGCACGTGCAGCGCCCCGATGGCCATCAGGTCCGACGCCACGAACACCGCGTCCAGGTTGGGATGGGCGATCAGCAGCTGCTCCATCGCCGCCGTGCCGCCCTCCAGGCTGAAGTCGGCGTGCACGATGGTGTCGGTGGGCCGGCCGGCCATGGACAGCGTGCGCCGCCAGCCGCTGAGCCGGTCGATGCCCACGGCCATGTCCCGCGGCCCGGCGATGGTGCCGATGTGCCGGCGGCCCTGGTCGATCAGGTACTGCGCGGCCTGCCCGGCGCCGTTGAAGTTGTCCGCGTCCACGTACGGCACCTCGACCTTGGCCAGCGGCCGCCCGCACAGCACCACCGGCACCCCGGAGGCGACCAGCTGCCCCGGCAGCGGGTCCTCGCCGTGCAGGCTGACCACCAGCGCCCCGTCCACGTGCCCGGAGGTCAGGTAGTTGGCCATGGAGCCGTGGTCCTGCTCGTCCTGCGCCATCAACAGCACGAGCTGCAGCCCGCTGCCGGCCAGGCCGGCGTGCACGCCGCGCAGCACCCGGGCGAAGAACGGGTCTCCGAGCACGCGGTCGCCGTGCTCGGAGACCACCAGCGCGATCGAGTTGGTCCGCTTCATCGCCAGCGACCTGGCCAGCATGTTCGGGCTGTAGCCGAGGCTGGTCACGGCCCGCGCGACCGCCTCGCGCGCCTTCGCGCTGACGTAGGTCCGGCCGTTGATCACCCGTGAGGCGGTGGACCGGGACACCCCGGCCACCCTGGCCACCTCGTCGAGGGTCGGGACCTCCCGGCCTTCGTCGACCACGCTGAACCCCTACTCCGGCAGGGCGTTCGCCCTCGCCACCGTTGCGTACCACCTGCCGCTCAGCTTAGGAGTGCGGTCGAAGGTGTCGAAGTCGACATGCGCTATGCCGAACCTTTTCGCGTAGCCCTCGGCCCACTCGAAGTTGTCCAGCAGCGACCAGGCGAAGTAGCCGCGCACGTCAACGCCGGCCTCGATCGCCTTCTCCACGGCCCGCAGATGCTGTTCGAAATACCGCTGCCGGGCAGGGTCGTCGACGAAGCCGCGGTGGTCGGCGACGTCGTCGTAGGCGGCGCCGTTCTCGGTGATGTGAATGGGCAGCCGCGGGTATTCGTGATGCAGGCGGTTCAGCACCGTGAACAATCCCTCGGGCAATTCCTCCCAGCCCATCGCGGTCGTCGGCAGATTCCGGCTCACGTTGTGCGCGTGTTCGGAGCCGATCCATTCCGGGGTGGTTCCGCCGGGCTGCCCGGTGACGTGGTGGCCGGTGTAGTAGTTGACGCCGAGCGAGTCCAGCGGGGCGCCGATCAGGGCCAGGTCGCCGGACCGGATGTGGTCGGCGAACCCCAGCGGCTCCAGGTCGGCCAGTACGTCGGCCGGGTACCTCCCGCACAGCACCGGGTCCAGGAACAGCCGGTTCTGCAGGCCGTCGACCCGCCGGGCGGCGTCCACGTCGACCGGGTCGTCGGGGTTGACCGGGTCGACCGGGTAGAGGTTCAGCGTGATGCTGACGTTCGACCGGATGATCGAGCGGGCGAGGCCGTGCGCCAGCAGGAGATGGTGCACGGCGGCGGCCGCGGCGCGGGGCTCGCGCCGGCCCGGGGCGTGCACGCCGGCCCCGTAACCGAGCAGCGAGGCGCAGTAAGGCTCGTTCAGCGTGGTCCAGTTCTGGACGCGGTCGCCGAGCGCGTCGTGCACGACCTGGGCGTAGTCGGCGAAGTGCTGCGCGGTGTCCCGGTTGGCCCAGCCGCCGCGATCCTCCAGCCGCTGCGGCAGATCCCAGTGGTACAGCGTGAGAAACGGCGTGATGTCACGATCGAGCAGACCGTCGACGAGCCGTTCGTAGAAGTCGATGCCCTTGCGGTTGACCGCGCCGTCGTCGTCGATGACCCGGGGCCACGACACGGAGAACCGATAGGCGTTGAGGTTCAGCTCGGTCATCAGCGCCAGGTCGACGTCGAGCAGGTGGTAGTGGTTGGCCGCCACGTCCCCGGTGTCGCCGCCGGCGACCCGGCCGGGTGTCCGGCTGAACACGTCCCACACGGATTCGCACCGGCCGTCCTCGGCCGCCGCGCCCTCCACCTGGTAGGCGGCGGTCGCCGCGCCCCACAGGAATCCTTCCGGGAACACCATTCACCCCTTCACGGCGCCCTGCATGATGCCGGCGACGAGCTGGCGCCCGACCGCGACAAACAGCAGGAAGATCGGGATCGTTGCCAGCGTGGTGCCGGCTAGCACCAGTGCGTAGTTGACGTAGTAGCCGGCCTGGAGCTGCTCCAGGGCCAGCTGGATGGTCGGGTTGTTCTGGTCAAGCGCGATCAGCGGCCACAGGAAGTCGTTCCAGGACTGCATGAACGTGAACAGGCCGAGCATGGCCGCGGCCGGGCGGGACGCCGGCACGGCGACGTGCCAGAAGACGCGGATCATCGAGCAGCCGTCCGAGCGGGCCGCCTCGATCAGCTCGGACGGCACCGCGTCGGCCAGGTACTGACGCATCCAGAACACGCCGAACGCGCTGACCAGGTTGGGCACGATCACCGCCTGCAGGTGGCCGGCCCAGCCGAAGTCGGCCATGGCCATGTAGAGCGGGATGATGCCGAGCTGCGTCGGCACCGCCATCGTCAGGACGACGAGCACAAAAAGGACGTTGCTGCCACGGAACTGCAGCTTGGCGAAGGCGAAGCCGGCCAGCGTCGAGAAGACGACGACCGACAGCGCGACCGAGCCGGAGACGATGACGCTGTTCATCAGCGCGTGCCAGAACGGAATCGTGTCCAGCACCTGTTGGGCGTTGCTGAAGAAGTTGCCGCCGGGCAGCAGCGGCGGCACCTTGTCGGTGAGGATGTCGTTGCCGTGGCTGGGCACCAGGAACGACCAGTAGATCGGGAACACCGAACCGAGGATGAAGGCCACCAGCAGGCCGTAGACGAGGAAACCCGGTCGGCGGGTCATCGGGCCAGCCTCCTGGTGATGAAGTAGTTGCCCACCGCGGCGATCACGATCACCAGGAACAGCACCCAGGCGATGGCGCTGGCGTAGCCGAGCCGCTGGTTGTCGAACGCGGACTGGTACAGGTACAGCGTCACGGTCTGGAACTGGCCGGTCGAGCCACCGGTGTCCGAGCCGGGCATCGCGCTGAACAGCTTGGGCTCGGTGAAGATCTGCAGGCCGCCGATGGTCGACGTGATCACCACGAAGATGATGGTCGGCCGCAGCATCGGCAGCGTGATACTGGTGAACCGCCGCCATGGGCCGGCACCGTCGATCATCGCCGCCTCGTTCATCTCCGGCGGAATGGCCTGCATGGCGGCCAGCACGATCAACGCGTTGTAGCCGGTCCAGCGCCAGTTCACCATGGTGGCGATGGCGATGTGGCTGGCCAGCCGGTTGGCCTGCCAGTCGATCCGGCCGATGCCGACCATGTCGAGCACCGAGTTGACCAGGCCGTAGTTGACGCCGAACAGGTTGCCGAAGATGATGCCGACCGCCACCAGGCTGGCCACGTACGGCACCAGCACGCCCATCCGGAAACCGGTGCGCAGCCTCAGGTTCGTGTTCAGCAGCGCGGCCACCGCGACCGCGACGATCACCTGCGGCACGCTGGAGAGCAGGAAGATGCTGACCGTGTTGAGCAGCGCGTTCCAGAACTGCGGGTCGGCCAGCAGCTCGGTGTAGTTGCCGGCGCCGAGGAACTTCGCCGTGTCGTCGCCGAGCCGCCAGTCGAACAGCGACACGTATGCGGTGTACAGCAACGGAAACAGGCCGACCACCGCGAACACCACGAAGAACGGCGCGACATAGACGTAGGGCGAGACCTTGAGATCCAGTTTGGACCAGCGGTCCGGCCGCCCGGCGACCGGAGCGGTGGCCTCCGGTCGCCGGGCGGGCAGTCGAGTCAGCGTCACTTCGCTGCCTTCTGTGCGCCGGCCACGGCCTGCTGCCAGCCATCGGCAGCGGACTTGCCCTGTTCCACCGCCTGCAGCGCCGGTGCGAACACGTCGTCCTGGATCTGGCCGTCGGCCGGACCCTTGTACTGGGCCTTGGTCAGCTTCTTGGCCAGCTCGGCGTACAGCGCGCCGGTCTTCGGGTCGGCGAAGTAGGCGTTGGTGGTGTTGAGCAGCTCGGGCGACTGCAGGGCCTGCACCTGGCTGGGGAACGGCCCCTTGGCCACGAACGCCTTGATCTGCTGCTGCGGCGCGGTCAGCCAGGCCGCGAGCTCGGCGGCCTCCTTGGGGTGCTTGCTCTGCAACGGAACCGTGAGGTACGAGCCGCCCCAGTTGCCGCCGCCGTCGGGGAAGGCCGAGGAGACGGCCCACTTGCCCTTGTTGTCCGGACCCGAGTTCTGCTCGATCGAGCCGAGCATCCAGGCGGGGCAGACGGTGGTGGCGAAGCCGCTGGTCTTGAAGCCGGCCTGCCACTCGTTGCTGAACGACACCAGCTTGGCCGACTCCTTGTCGGCGATGGCCTGCGTGACCGCGTTCCAGTCCTTCTGGATGTCGGGGTTGGTCGCCACCACCAGGTTGTCGTTCTGGTCGTAGTAGCCGACGTCGTGCTGGTTGTGCATGGCGTTGAAGATCTGGGTCGACGTGTCGAACCAGGGCTTGCCGGTCTTCTGCACGTAGGTCTTGCCGGCGTCGAAGTAGCTCTGCCAGCTGCTGAACAGCGCCTTCACGCCGTCGGCGTCGCTGGGCAGGCCGGCGGCCTGCAGCAGGTCCGTGCGGTAGCACATGGCCAGCGGGCCGATGTCGGTTCCGTAGCCGATCAGCTTGCCGTCCTTGGACTTGCCGGCCTCGTACTTCCACGGCAGCCAGCGGTCCGGGCCGGCGTCGGCCGGGCCGATCTTGCTCAGGTCGTTGAACTTGTCGGACTTGGCCATCACCTGGGCCCGGTAGCCCTCCTCGATGGCCTCGATGTCGTCCAGCCCCGAACCGGCCGCGAGCTTGGTGAACAGCTCCTTGTGGTGCGGCGCGGCCTGCCCGACCTTGTGCTGTGTGACGACGATGTTCGGGTGGTCGGCCTGGTACTGCTTGAGCAGGTCCTCGTAGCCGAACTCGCCGAACGTGGCGATCGTCAGGTGGACCTTGCCGTCGGCGGCGTCGCCGGCGCCGCACGCCGTGACGGTGCCGGCGATGACGGCCGCCGCGACGGCGGTCGCGAGAAGTCTGTGACGCATGTGCTCCGCTCCATTCTGGAAGCGCTTCCAGACGCTGCGGGCGAGTTTGTAGGGCTTCTACGGCTTCGTCAACAGGGTGAGGCCATCTCGTGACCGAAATTCTGGAAGCGCTCCCAGTTCCCTGGGGCAGAAAAGCGGCGCCGCCGGAAGCTCCGACGGCGCCGCTAGGTTACCGCTCCGTCACCCCACGTGCAGGATGTCGCGGGCGGCCGCAGCCGCCTCCTGCGCCGCGCAGGAGACCAGATCGCTGCCCGCCTTCACGTCGAACCTCGGCAGGTTCCAGCCCTGGAGACTGACCACCGGCGTGGCCCCGCGCAGGTCCGCCGCGTCGTAGGTGACCGTGAGGGTCTGGGACTCCCCCGGCCACAGCGTGACGTCGTTGTCGCTCCACAGGCCCGAAGTCACCTGGTTGTCGCCGGGCTTCTCGGTGCCGTCCGCATTGCCGCGGCGGATGTCCGCCCGCAGGAAGAAGCCGACGATCGGCTGCTTCGAGGTGTTCGTGACCGTCACCTTCGTGGCCTGCTTGCCGTCCCGCTGCTTCTGCGACGCCGCCACCGCGGAGACCTTGGCCTGCTGGAGGCCCTGGAGACCCTGAAGGTCCGCGTACTGGGTCATGGTCGCCTGCGGGTTGCCGTAGCTCGCCGGCCAGTCGACGACGTCCTGCTGCGTGGACAGCCAGTAGACGTTGCGGTCCACGACCTGGTTTCCCTTGCGCAGCAACAGCTCCACGAAGTACGTGCCGGCCTTGGCCGGCGGCGTGGTGACCGCGGGCGTCTTCGGCTTCAGCACGTCGTTGCGGACCTGCTGGCTGGCCAGGCTGGTCGGGGCCGACCGCTGGTCGTCCAGCACCTTGCCGCTGGTGTCGTAGACCTTGGACTGGACGGTCAGGCCGTCCTGCATGTCGGCGCCCAGGTTGTCGATCGTGACGCCGCCGTCGTCGTAGGAGTACAGCACGTGCAGCGGCTCGTTGGCCTTCTTCGCGCCGAAGAAGCTGCCGGCCTGGTCGCCGTCGTTGTTGTAGAGCGTCCAGAGCAGGCTCGGCCAGCCCTTGTTGCCCTGCCAGTAGATCGTGCCGGTGGCCGGCGTCGGCTGGTTGGTCGAGTGGTCGATGAACGCCTCGAACTGCGAGCGGGTGTTCTCGTAGTTCTGCACCTGCGCCTGCTGCACGTACTGCCGCAGGCTCGACCACTGGCCGTAGCGGTTGGCCATGGCCGTGTCGAAGGTGAACAGCGTGCCGAAGTTGTAGCCGCCGTGGTCGGCCTCGAAGTTCAGGTGGTACTGGTTGTAGGCCGGGTCCTGCCACAGCTTGGCCTGCTCGTCCGCGCTCATGAAGCGGTTCAGCGAGTCCAGCGTCGGCACCGTGTCGCCGGCGCTCTGCTCGCTGTCGAAGCCCCAGGAGCCGCCCACGTTGGTGCGGGAGTCGTCGGTCGGGTCGAAGTGCGTGGTGTCGTACCAGTAGCTCGGGGGCACGTAGTCGTACGGGCCCTCCTTCTCGCCGGCCTGGCCCAGCTGCGGGCTGGCCTTGTACTCCGCCGAGGCCACCACCGGCTGCGTGAAGTCCGCGTCCTTGAAGCCCTGCAGCGACACCGCCTCCTGGCGGGGCGTCGGCTGGTTGTCGCTCCAGTTGAACGTGATCACGCTCGGGTGGTCGCGCAGCCGTTCGCCGACCGTCTGCGCCGACAGCTGGATGATCTTGAAGTCCTCGTCGGTGACGCCCTTCTCGCTCGTGGGCAGCTCCCACCGGTCGCAGCACGACCAGCCGGCGTTGACCATGATGCCGGCGCGGTCCATCTGCTGGTAGAAGTCGTCCGGCAGGAAGTGGCCCTCGACGCGGACCAGGTTGACGCCCATGTTCTTGAGCAACCCGACCTGCCTGGCGATGTCCGCCGAGTCGTAGCGCAGGAAAAGGTCCTCCGCGAAGCCGGCGCCGCGGATCACCAGCGGCTTGCCGTTGATCGCGTAGCGGCGGACACCCTCCGGAGCCGCCGGCGAGGGGCCGACCAGCTCGGTCGTCACCGTGCGGATACCGAACTGCTCACTCGTGCCGCTGCCCTGCACGTCCGTCGTCAGCGTGTACAGCGGCTGGCTGCCCAGGGAGTACGGCCACCACATCTTCGGGTGGTCGATGACGATCGGGTGGAAGGTCACCGTCCGGGTGGTGTGGGGCTCCAGGGTCACCGTTTGCTGGACCGTCGTCTTCCGACCGTCCGGTGCGGTGACCGTCGCCTTGGCCAGGCTCGTGACCGTGCGGTCGGTGTTGTTCGCGACGTCCGTCTTCGGCGTCAGGGTCGAGCGGCTCAGGTCCTTCGCGTTGTCCTGCAGGACGCGGGCGTTGCCGTTGGTCAGGGCGCCCGAGACCCTGAGCTGGACCGGGAAGTGGATGCCCGTGTTGTTGTCCGGCGGGACCTGGTTCCAGTCGATGTCGGAGACCGTGAACATCTTGCCCGGGTCGTTCGGGTAGACCTCCAGGGCCAGCGTGTTGCGGCCGTTGGTGAGGATCTTCGACACGTCGAAGGTGAACTTCGTGTAGGCGCCCGTCACCGTGGCGCTCGTCGCCACCTGCCGGCCGTTGACCCAGACGTCCGCTTTGCCGATCACGCCGTTCACGATCAGCTGCGCCGTGCCGCCGTTGCGGAGGTCCGGCGTGAAGTCCGTCCGGAACCACCAGGGCACCGCGAACTGCGGCACCGTCACCGGGCCCGCGTTGTCGTCCGTGAAGCCGAAGCACTTGCGCATGTTGTCCGAGAAGTAGACGTTCGGGCACTTCCCGTTCTGCACCAGCGCCCCGATCTCCGTGCCCGGGGCCCCGCCGTCATCCGGCCGCACCTTCAGCCAGGTCGCCGTGTCGAAGCCCGGCTTCGACACCTCCTCCCCCGACTGCTTCGCGTCCGCACTGCTTTGCACCTGCCAGCCGTGCAGCCCCAGCGTCTCCAGCCCCGTCGCCCCAGTCGCCGGCGCCGCCTCGCCCGGCACCGCCGCCGTGGCCGCCACCAGGCTCATCACCACCGCGCACGCCAGCGCCGTGCCCAGCGTTCGTCTCATCAACCCCAGCTCCCCGCCCGCCGAAATAGTTCAGAAGGTTTCCTAACACACAACCCCCACCACCGGAAGCCCTCCATTTCCCCAGCTCAGCGCCCCGCCACCCCCCGATTTCGATCTTTCCCCCTCGTGCGCTAAGCTATCCACGCACTCACCGGAACACCGAGTGCATGACCGGGACGTGGCGCAGTTTGGTAGCGCACTTGACTGGGGGTCAAGGGGTCGCAGGTTCAAATCCTGTCGTCCCGACGGTCGAGAGGGTCTCCGCAGCTCACAGGCTGCGAAGACCTTCTTTTTATGATCTTGTTCCGTTCGTCGAACTCAAGCATGCCGCTCCTGACCTACTGGACCCCTTGACTTGACGATGTCGCGATGACGCTGGACAAGATCACCAAGAGACTCCCACGATGTGGGAATAACGTTTGTCCGCGCCGAGGTTACGAGCTGTGCGTGCCGAACTACCGAGGTTGAAAAGTCTGGGTCTGGTAGCGGCGTGTCACCGCGGTATTCGATGAGTTATGGCCTACGCCGATGAGATGAGGTACCCAGACGGTAGCGGCCTGGCCGCGACCGCGCGCCAAGCGCGAAGCGGTGCGGCTGCAGGCAGCCGAGTCGTTCGCGGGCGGGGTGGAGCCCCGGAGGTCGCCGACCGGCTGCGCGTGTCGACCAAGTCGGCCTGAGCCTGGCGGCGGGACTGGGCACGGGCGGGCCCGTGCGGGACTGGCCTCGCACGGGCCCAGCGACGGGCGGTGCAAGCTGATCGACGCCCAGGTGGCTCGCTTGCAGGCCGCGTTGGACGCCGGGCCTGCCGCGTATGGCCGGACCGAGGACCAGCGCTGGACCCTGGCCAGGATCGCCCTCCCGATCGGACGGTTGTTCAGCGCGCCGGAGCTGAATCCGGTCGAAGGCGCGTGGTCACACCTCAAACGCGGCCTGGGCAACCTGGCCACCCGTGGCGTCGATCAGCTCGCCGCCTGATGAAGACCCGGCTCAAGCAGATGCAGTACCGACCCGGGCTTATTGACGCCTTCGTCACCGAAACCGGACTGGCCCTGACTCCAGACCCGCCATGACACCCCGACAATTCAACCTCAGTAGCGCCGAGCACCGCCCGCCCCGAGCAGTCCGTCCGCCGGCAGTCGTTCCAGAGAAACAGCAACAGATCCGGCGCCGTGTCTCAGCTCGACTTGCCTGGGCTCCATCGCGCGGCCCTCGGCTCGCTAACAGTAACGCCAAACATCTCCGCACCCTCGGCGAACCAGTCGGGCAGCCCTGGCGGCCTCAGCCTATCGGTCAGCTCTGGTGGTGCGGCAAGCCGTTGCTCGACGATGTCGATCACCTGCCGATGCACGGTTCCCCGGTGCGCTAACAGATCCGCCGTCGACCACCCCAGACGTGATGGCACCGCCAGAGCCCGTCAGCCGCCTCACCACCTCCTCGAAGGTCGTGATCTCCAGCCGGAAGCGGTCGTGCAGCCCATCCCTTGCTTTGCGAAGCCGACCAGCAAGCCGGATTGTCGGCCACGGCGCCGGCAAACGTGCTCAAGGAACCGCCGAGCTTCCGGTCCGAGTCGACGACCGTGCGCACGACCGCAGTGCTTGACGCCGATCACGAGAGCGGACGGCAGTGCCGGGCTCTCACCTCGTATATCACAGGGCGCACCTCGGGTTCGTGTGTCGTGGGGAACGCCTCGCCGAACAGGAGCTTGATACCGTTCTGGCACTGGAAGTCCAGCCAGTTCTCCTGAGCGACCAGCCAGTCGAGGACACCCTGGAATGCCATGGGCAGCGGCTGCCTGAACACCTCGTTCGGCACGTTGTAGACGAGGCACTCGAGCAGATATGAGGACACCGTGGGTTTGCCGTCACTCGGCGCGACGAACTCGCGGGCGTTCTTCACGACGCGCACGATCTCCTTGAACCGGCCGCGAGTGTTGCGGTCTTTCTCCTGTCCGTTTCGGTGGTGCTGCCGGGGGTAGCTGACGATCCGCTTGCCGTCGGCGTCGTGGAAGTACACGGCCAGGCGGTACTCCTCGTGCTCGGCGGACCGCATCTGCGAGTACTCCCGGTACTCCAGGGCCGGCACCACGTCGGCGGGCAGTCGCAGCAGGGAGTCGAAATCCGAGATGTCGAGGCACTTCTTGGCCGGCACCACGTGGTAGGACCGGCGCAGGGTGGCGATCACGTCGGACCGAAAGTCATGCCAGTCGTAGAGACTTTCCTCATACACCTGCTTGAACACCTGCTTGCCGGCCGGGCTGAGAACGGAGATGTCCTCCTGGAACGGTAGCTTCAACGCCACGACGAGATCCACGTCACTGCTCTTCGCGATGTTGGTCTCGTTGGCGAACGAGCCCTGCCCGAAGATCTCGTAGTCCCGACCCTCCAGGCGCTTCGAATCGGCCAGGGCAGTGGTCAACACGGAGCGGGTCCAGGTGAGCAGTAGCGAGTCGTGCTTTCTCGACCACTGCTGCACCATCTCGGGTGTGATGTCCACGGTTCCGCCTCAGCTGGGAAGGAACAGTCGGGTGTGGAAGTCCGGCTGTTGACGATGCTCGGTCCACGCGGTGAGCCGGCCGGGGCCGCCACCGACAATCAACAGCAGCAGGGCGCCGCGCTCCTCGGCGAGCCCTGCTGCGGTCGACACGTCGAGCGAGCTGGGGTTGGGTTCGCTGTGGGGATGCGTGTGCCAGGTGCCGACCCAGTCGACGAGTCCCCTGGTCCTGGCCCGTCGCTCGGCGACCACCTGGCGGACGAAATCAGGGATGAGCTTCACGCTGGTGGCCGTCGCCTCGCTGCCCGGTGGCGGTGGCGGGGCCTCGGTGATCCACACCACCCGGCTCGCCTGGTCGATCTGCCCCAGCAGGTAGCCACCGGTCTCGCAGTCCAGGTCCTTGAACTCCGCGACCCGCTCGATCTCGGCGCGGATGCCGGCCGAGGCGGCCGGGTCGACCCGTACCTGAAACCTGTGTCCGGCCTCGGTGAGCAGCATGTCGCCACGCCACTGACGTCGCCGCACGGCCGGACCCGATCCGACTGCCTCGGTCGATCGCAGCACGGTCGCCGACAGAGCGGGCACCAGCTTGTTCACCGGCACAGGGGTGGCGAGTTGGGCGAGCGCGTCGTTGAGCAGTTGTCCGGCGAACGCCGACATGTCCATGGCGGAGCCGACGAACGTGGGGTCGGAGCAGCCTGGCTCGGGCTGGAAGAGTTCGGTCCGCGGCGGATCGGGGAAGAAGTCGTCGAGGACGTCCTGCCATCCGTCGTCCTCGCCGGCGGCGAGCGCCAACCGCCGCAGCGCGTCGACGCCACCACCGGTAGCCGACGGCAGTGCCAATGTCCCGATGGCGCGCTCGCAGTCGTGGCCGACCATGACCGACAGCACCGGTGGTCGACGGTCGGACATCGTCCACCGAGTCCGTTCGAGCCCGACGGCGACAGACCGATTGGCCGTGGCGTCCACGACGAGGTCAAACTGGGCCAGGAAGCCGTCGTCGGCGACGAGATCGATCGCGTTCGAGATCGTGCCCTCCACGGTCGCCTCGGGCGTGATGCCTCGCAGCCGCTCCGCGAGCACGGTCGCCTTGGCGTGGCCGATGTCGTCGTAGCGGTACGGCTGGCGCACCAGGATTCCGGGATGCACGGCGCGGTTGTCGACGCACTCAACGAACTCCGCCCCGGCACGGACGCAGGATTCGGCCACGGGTGCGCCGAGTGCACCACAGCCGAGGACGAGGATGCGCTGGCCGGTGAGCCAGTGCGCTGGCCGGGAATGGTCCCGGCGGGTCACGATGCTCGGCCGGCGGTCATAGACCTTCAGCCACAGCAACTCGTCGCCCTGCTTCAGTGGGTCCGTATACCACGCAGCCACATGAGCCGCCGGGTGGCGTGGCCCGGCGTGGCCGGGCGACGGGCTGATCACAAGAAGAAACGGTAGCGGCCAAGTCTCCAGTGAAAGGGGAACTCCTTCCCACAGCTTGACGTTGCCGACCAGTGCCAGGTCAGTCAGCTCTTGCATCATCCCCAGTGAGAAGCCGTGGTCACGGAGGCTGGCGAGCAGTTCGGCGCGCCGGGTTGGGTAGCTGTAGTCCGCCGGGCGCTGCAGGATCACCCCCACTGCCAGAAAGTTCGGGGGATCCAGCGTGGACTGCAGGTCGTCGGGGCCGGTGAGCCACTGCCGCAGTTCGTACTTCCGATCACCGACCGCCGTGACGACGGCCAGCGCGATGTGCGGCTCACCCGTGGTCACCAGTGCGTCCGGCAACTCGGGGCGGATGATCAGCCTGCCGAGTTGTGGGATCGCGCGGGCGATGGGCGGTTCCCATGGTAGGTCGGGACCGGTGAGCGTGCCGGTGGCGACGTGGTCCAGCCACGCCAGCAGCCGCTCGAGCAGGCCCTGCATGCCACGGCCCGGATCCCAGTCGTTGTCGCCGACGTGCAGGCAGAGGTATTCGCCCCACACCACGTGGGGCAGGCCGGCGAACCGCCGGTGCCGCACCTGAACCGCCGGAACCTCCAGCGGATACCGTCGCCCCACCAGAATCGAGAACGGTTCCCAGGCCTGGAGTTGGGCGTCGGCATCCTTTGAGCGGTCGCTGCCGCAGTAGATGGTGATGTCGATCCGGCCGTCGTCGGTGGCGGCCTCGACCTTCACCCGGCCGCCGGCGACACGCTCCAGGTACCTGAGCTCGTCCAGGGCTCGGTGCTGCCCGTCGGTGAGCGGCTCGGTCGTGCTCACGGCTGCGTGCCGAACACCGCCGGGCCGGCTGGCGGTCCGCTGGTGCCAACCTCGATCATTCGGAGGGTCTCGGCGGGTTGGCTCAACGGCTCGGTCGGCATCTTGCCGGCCGGCAATACGGGCGGCGGTGCCATCTCACTGACCGGCAGCGCGGCGATCATGCGGGTGAGCGCGTCGACCATGTATGGCCCGGCCAGGACCTCGGCGATCCCCGGTTCGGGCGTGGCCGGGAGGGTGCCGAACAGCCGACGGGCCGACAAGCACGACGCGATATCGGCAGTACTCGCGCAGGCCAGGGTGCCGAGCGCTCTGAGCGAGCGGCCGAGCGTGGCGATGGGCAGCAACGCGTCGGAAGCCGATGCCGCGGTCACGGCCTGGGTGACTGCGGCGACGACGGTGCTGGACAGCCCGGCCAGTCTGACGACGATCCGGCCGGACGAGCCGACAAGGGACCACATCACGTCGAGGGCCGCAGCCAGCTCGTCGATCGCGGCGCAGTGATCCGGCCGCCAGCGCTGCTTGAGCAACTTGAAGTCAGTGTCACCGAGATCGCGGGCGAAGTCACGCCAAGCGGCCGGATCGACTCCTCCCGGTTCAGGGTCTACGTCCGGCGGACCGACCGGCACGTAGTCGACGTCACCGTCGCCCTTGTCCCGCCAAACCTGCCATTGCGGCTGCCTGTCGTCGGTCACGACCCACGACGCCTTGACGAAGGCGGACTTCGCTTCCGCGCTCCGTGCCACGCTCGTCGGGGCGCACTCCGGGCACGTTTTCTCACCAGTCCGGATCACCACGAGATCAGGGCGGGCGATCTCGAGGTCGTGCACGGATCGGCAGCGGCGGCACGTGCGCCGAAGCCTGACACCGGGCCGCGGCGGCGGAGTGTCCGTCGGTGGTCTGCGGTAGGTCACGGCCATGGTCCGATTCTGCGGAGCACGACCCGGGCGTCTACCTGCTTTCAGGGTGAGATGCCATGGCGTTTGGGTGTTCCCCGCCAGGGTCACGCCTGCTGGTCGTCGGCGAGTGGCCGCAGCAACCGTGGCATGGCGCCGGTGCCCTCCGTGCGCGACCGCACCGCCATGTCGTCCTGGATCTGCTGGGCCACACCCTCCGGTAGGTCCTGGGCCAGCAGCGCTGCCAGGTCCGGTCGGAGCAGGAAGAAGCGTTCCTGCGCGGCCGCCGCCACCAGGATCCGGGCGTGGGTCCGGGGCAGGGTCGGCGCCAGCGCCAGCAGCGCACGCTGGTCGGCGAGCGCGGAGTGCCGGAAGATCGCCCGAATCGGCGTGCGCAGCTTGTTGGCGACGCCGTTCTCCTGCTTCCGCGAGAAACCCAGTGCGGTCACGGTCTCGGCCACACGCAACAGCACTCGGGTCGCGATGGCTGGAGAGCCCTGTTCGGCGAGCCGGGTGATCAGATGCCCGAGCACCGTGAGGTTGTCCGTTGTCGCCGGCGCGGCGGCGGCGATGTCAAGGACCTCGTCCACGTCGACTGCGTCGGTAGGATCGCCCATACAAACCAAGCGCAGCCACACTGCACGGGCGGTCGTCGCCACATGTCCGGCCGGGCTTCCGTCCGGCGACGTGATGGTCCGCTTCCCGCCGTCCTTCCGGAACAGACCACGCAGCATGGCGTCTACGGTGCGGCCGTCCAACTCTCCGGCGAGCGCGGCATCCACGGCGAGTTGAAGGATGTTGCCGCGCGCCGCCGGATCCGGGCACATGATGAGCCGCTTCTGCAGCGCTGCCAGGTCCGACACCTGTACCACGCCGGCCCGGTAGAGCCGTCGCCACAGGCTCACCGCCTCTTTCGTCCCGGACGCGCCGCCGTCGAACAGCCGGTCGAGCAGCGTCGACAGCCGCACCGATGCGCGGCGCAGTTCGGCCAGCAGGGCATTGTCGTGCGAGACCAGCACCTCGGACAGCGGCGTGGACGACACTCGCAGGATGGAAAGCTCGATCAGCAAGGCCACCAGATCGGGCCGGCTGGGCAGGTGCCGGACGAGGTCGTAGCTGACGTTCTTCTGCCCGATAGGCGACAACAGGTCGGGTCGGGTCGACACCTGGTCGAGCGCGGCCGCCGCGACCGGATGGCCACCAATCGCCGCTGGCACGAGCAGCACAGCCAGGTGGTCATCCAACAGCCAGCTGTCGAGGTGCGTCGCAGACGGCACGTCGGCGAGCAGCGCCGCCACCCGGTCGGCGGCCGAACCAGAGTCGTGCAGGGCCTGGCGGGCTACGTAGGCCCAGCGCGGTGCACCCTCCGCGGGCTTGTTGCCCGGCGCGGGCAGCCCGTCGAGGTGGCTGAGCAGGATCGGGACGACCGGTGCCACCGGATTGTCGTCATCGTCGTCGTACGCGGCGAACAACGGCGCGTACAGGCTGCGGTTGAGCGCGAAGGGAGCCGAACCGGTCAGCTCGGCGAGCCGGGTGACGGTGCGGACCGCCCGCTCCGGGCCAAGCACGTCGGTGATGATCAGTTCGGCGACGGCGAGCAGGCGGGCGTTGCCGAGCACATCGTAGAAGTCGTGCTCCAGCCGCTCGCACAGCTCCTCGACAGCCGTCCACCACCACTCGTCCGACCGGCCCCGCATCGCGAAGTCGTCACGCCAGGCCAGCGCTTCGATGTGGCCGAGCGCCTTGCGCATCTCGCCGGCGCTCGCGTCCCGTGTTCCCTGTGCCTCGACGATCCTCGTCCGGATGTCACGAGCAGCCTCCGCGGAGCCCAACACGGCCCACCGGTCGGCGATCAGCTCGATCAGGTACAGCGGGACAGCACGGTGGGTGTTGCGCTGGATCATGTCGTCGAACAGGGTGAGCAGTTGCTGGCGCGCCCAGGCCGGATCGGCCGACGCGGCGGCCACTATCACTCGTGCCGTCAACTGGATGACCTTGGCCGGTTCACCGCGGCGACCGAGCGCGACGTCCACGCAGCCGAGCTCGGCCACCATGGCCCGCACGCCGGACGCGTCGCGACCGCCGAGACGCTCTAACGACTCCAGCACCGACTCGTGCACTTCGTCGCCACGCTTCCAGGCCCGGCCCAGCAGTGTCACCTGTAGTCGCGGGTCGGCGTCGGCGACCGTCGGCATGGTCTGCACGTACCGCCGCACCGCGGTGAGGCTCACGGTGTCGAGGAGCTGCTCGGTGGTCGCCATCAGCCGTGGCCGGTGGGCCAGCGCGGCCAGCGCGACACGAGGAAGCGTCGGGCCAGCCGCCACGGCCATCTCCCGGATGATCGCGGCGGTCTCATCGGCGAGAGGGGCGCGGTCAAGGGCGACGATGAGCAGCTGCTCCAGTATCGCGCCCACGAAGAGATCGTCCTGCTGGGTGTCCACGTGGTCCCGCAGGAAGACCAGCGCGCGAACGCCGTCCCGCACCAGCAGCCCCAACGCCGCCGCGTACTCGAAGCCCGTCTGGTGGAAGAACCGGATGCCGCGCTCGGTCCGGATGAGGACGCCGCGGCTGACCAACAGGTCCACATCGATCTTGAGGGTGACCAGCGCGTCCTTGTGCGTGGTCCCCGTGGCCGCCGCGGCCACGGTCGCCGCCGACTGGAGGAGCAGCTGCTCGTTCCGCTCGATGCGACCGGCCCCGAGCAGGGCGATGGCGAGATGGCCAACCGACGCGGACAGATCCCGACCCGCGCCAGGCGCCACCTCGCTGCGCTTGTCGGTCTCTACGCGACGTCGCCAGTACTCCTGGTACAGGCTGGACACGTCGTGTTCCAGCAACGGGAACTCGTCGGCGTACAACTCGAACAACAGCCGAAGGGTGAGTGGGTTCCGCACGACTTCGCTGACCGCGAGGCCACGCGCGACCGCCCCGACGATGAGTCCGACCTTCTCGTCGAGTGACTCCGGCATTGAACGCGGGCAGAACGCGGCGACATGGCTCGCCACCGCCAGCGGCAACTCCACCTCGTCGTACGACGCGAGGCCGATCCGCCGGAACGACGGCTTCGGCAGCCGCTCCGCCTCTTCCGGACGGGAGGTGAGGACCACCTCAGCACCGGCGTCGGTCAGTGTCTCGCAGAGGTCGGCAAGCTCCCGGCCGTGCAGGTCGTCGTGCAGCAACAGGTCGACCGTATCGATCAGGAACACCGCGACGCGGCCGTCGGCCAGCGCCTGCTCGGCCGCCTGCCTCAGCTCTGCGGTGGAGATTGACGGCGCGTGCGCCTCGCCGAAGGCCAGCCACGGCGAGTTCAGCAGATACGGCTGCGTTGTGGTGTCGGCCGCGAGCTCCTGGTAGAGCGCCCACAGCAGGCTGCTCTTGCCCTGGCCGGCACTGCCGTGGATCAGCAGCGGCTTGGGATAGTTGTCCGGCCGGAGGAGTTCGATCACCTCGGCCTGCCGGGTCCGCCGTACGTACAGACCAGTGCTCAGGTGATGCTCGCCGGCGTGGCCAGCCCCGCTCGACCGGTCGAGCTCGGCGGCCAGCCCGTCGGACATGTGGCGCAGCTTGCGAGACGCTGCCGTCGCGTCGGCGGGAGCATGATCGTCGGTGAGTGCCTCGATCCGCGTGCGGAGGCGTTCGGCCCGCGGATCCCCGACCACGTCGAAGATTTCCAGCGCATGCTGCCAGTTCCGGCGCGCTTCGGCCGATGAGCCCAGCTGCCGGTGCACGTCGCCGAGTCCCTCGTAGGTGAAGGCGAGGCCGTACCTGTCTATGCGCTGCCGCACCCGTAGCGCGGCCGTGAACGCGTCCACCGCCTGTTCGTACCGACCGAGCTTCGCCAGCACCAGGCCCAGGTTGTTGACCGCCCAGGAGTATCCGTGCTCGTCGGCCTGCTCGTCGAAGATCTTCATGGCCCGCTCGGTGTGGGCCAGCGCCGACGAGTGCTCGCCTCGGGCCGACGCGATCCCGCCGAGCAGGTTCTCGGCTCTGGCCTCGCCGTGCGCCGAACCTGCCGTGCGGAACGCCGCCAGCGCCGCGTTCGCCGCATCCGCCGCCAGCGGGAGATCGCCCAGCTCACGGTAGGTCTGGGCGAGGTGCAGACTGCTCTGGGCGGTGCCGAGGGGATTTCCCGCTTCCTCGAACAGCTCCAGCGCGAGCACGAGGTGCCGTACCGCGTCGTCGTGTCGCCGCTGTTCGCGGTAGGCCACAGCGAGGCTGTCGCACAACCAGGCTTCGCCGTCTCGCTCACTCGCCGCCCGGGCGGCGGCCAGACCCGCCTCCTGCACGAGGATCCAGGTCGCCCACGGTTTCCGGCTGAAGAAGTACGGTGCGCAGGCCAGAGCGAACCGCCAAGCCGCGTCGTGATCGCCGACGTCCGAGGCAACCCGCGCCACCGTGGCGAAGTTGACCAGTTCGTCGTCGAACCACTTGAGGGCCTGGTCGCGGTCGGCCGATCGACCGGTGGCGACCGCGGTGCGGGGATGCCAGGGGTCGAGCGTGGGGCCGTGTGCCTCCGCGTTGCGGCGGAACCAGTCCACCACCCTGGCCAGCGCCGCTCGACGGTCATCGGGCCGCTCGGAGTCAAGCGCTCGTTCAGTGGCGTAGGCTTGGCCGAGGCTGTGCAGTCGGTAGCGGCGTGGGCCGATCTGCTCGATCAGGTGGGCGTCGCCCAACGCCCGGATCGCCCAGCGATCGCCGAACAGCGCCTCGGCCGCACCCGTCGAGATGGTCACGCCCGGGTACAGCCCGAGCAGGCGGAACGCACGCTGAGTGCTCGCGGGCAACGCCTTGTAGGACAACGAGAACGCGGCCCGCAGCGACGCGTTGTCGTCATCGGGCAGGCTGAGCACCTCAAGCCGCTCGGCCCGCAGCTCGTCGACGAAGTCCTTCAGTTCCTCGGCGGAATAGCCGTACGCCTGGCTGCCTGCGATGCGCAGCGCGAGCGGGTTGCCGGCGCAGAGCTCGGCCATCTCCGCCAGCTGCGACCCGGCTGGTGCCGCCGTGAGCTCAGCCAGCAGCTGCACCGCGTCATCGGGCGCGAGCTCGGGCAGCCTGACTCGGTGCGCGCCTTCACGCACCACGAGATTTGTCATGGCGTTGCGGCTGGCCGCCAGGACGGGGCAGGTATTCGTGCCCGGCAACAGCGGCCGGACCTGGTCGGCGTCGCGAGCATTGTCGAAGATGACGAGCACACGTCGGCCGTGCAGCCGCGATCGGTAGAGGCGCACCATGCCGTCGAGGTCGGCCGGAATGGCGTCGGCGGCCAGGCCCAGGTCGCGTAGGAAGCCCCCGAGCACGTCGACCGGCTCCACCGGCGGTGCACTGGGGTGGAAGCCACGCAGGTCCGCGTGCAGGACACCGTCCGGGAACCGGTCCTGGAGATCATGGCCACAGCGCGCCAGCAGCGCGGATTTGCCGACGCCGACGCCGCCGACCACCACACAGATCGAGGTCGAGGCGTTCTCGGCGGTGAGCAGGTCGACGATCTCCTCCGTCACGGCCACCCGGTCGGTGAACGGTGTGGTCGCCGGCGGGAGCTGACGGGGAGTCGGCAACGCCGGCGTCGCGGGGAAGATGTTCACCGTCTCGATCGAGCCGGCCTGGACGACGGTGCCGGCGGTGCCGGAGAAGTCGTTCGTGGTCCCCGTACGCTGTCCGATGTCGTGGATCGCCGGTCCGCGCAGGCCCTGGTCGGGCGGCGGCGGGGCGGCCGTCGGCTCCCACTCGATGCCCAGTAGGCGCGCGATGTTCCGGCAGTCGTCGCGGATGTCCTCGCCGTGCTCGCCGAACTCGATCAGATGGCCGTCGAGCTTCGCCAGCTTGGCCTCGACCTCGATCAGGCGGGACCGTCGCACCTCCTCCGTGACGAGGATGTCGGACTGCATCAGTGCGTAGGTCGAGTGCAGTAAGTTCCGGATGTACTCGATCGCGGTTCGGAGCTCGGGCAGCGATCGCAGCTCGTAGACGCTGTCACGGACGAACAGCGTGATGACGTTGCGCTCCTCGCTCACCGTGGCGACCGGCCAGCCGGTCTGCTTGGCGTACCGCTGAGCCGAACTGTGCCGCGAACCGAATTGGTCGGTCGGGATGGACGGGTCGGCGGCAAGCTCCGTGTGCTTGCGGATGATGCGGTCCAGCGAGGGGGCCAGGATGGTGGCCAAGTCGCCGCCGGCCGCGCGGTTGATCGCGTCCGCGGTCACCGGCTGGTTGACGGTGTCGCCCTTCCGGACGACCTGTTCACAGTCATCGCCCCAGCCGAGAACTACGGTGGCACCACGGTGCCGGCCGCGCACCAACTCGAGACCGTCCCGCAGCGGCGAACCGAACGCCAGCGCTGCCCGCAGCTCCAGAGGAGGCTCTGGCCGTTCAGACATCCACCCTCCGCGCATGCAGGACAGCAGCCACTCTAGCGGGCAACCGCTGGCCCGAACGGGTAGTTGTCATACCTCCGCCGTTGAGGGTAGACGACCCCGACCGGCCGGTGGCGGGGGTGCGGCCGTGAACCCGTCTAGGCGGGCAGTTCTGAGGTCGAACAGCTGATGTAGATCTTGACGGGGCCGGGGACGGTCACGTCATGTCCGCCGAGCACGGCCTGTTGCTGCACGAAACTGCGTGCGGCGAGGCCTTCGCGGGCAGGACCTTCTCACCGCCGCCCCCGGTCAGGTGGACACACGGCGATACCACCACACCGAGCCGGCTCACCGACCGACAAGATCCGGCCATGCGGCGGGAGACCCGGTCCGCAAACGATCCTGTCGGTTCACGGGATCTTGATCCTGAGGTCGAGCGGCAAGGTGTCGTTGCTAGAGCCCCGCGCGTGGTCAGGCCCACCTCCCCTCCGTGATGCCGCCGTTAGTACGACAACGACAGGTCGTGATGTTGTCTCCGGTGGTGGCTAGCTCGGGCACGGGCCTGGCTAACCAACCGCCACCGTGACCAGTGCAGGATGTGATCGACGGTGTGGGCGGAACGGACCACGACCCGGTTCCATAACCGGCGAACCTCGTTGACCGACAACGGGATCACGGTCTGACCATCGCCAGCAACGGAGCCCCCTTTTCAACGGTTGGCCGTGTGATCACCAGGAACGCCAACGCCGTCATCGACAGCGTGACGTGCCGGTACCACGCCTGGTAACCCCGCGCCTGGTAGTGATCCAGACCGGTCTCGTTCTTCGCCGTCTGGAAACACTCCTCGATCGCCCAGCGGCTGCCCGCGACACGAACCAGCTCCGCCAAGCTGGTATCGGCAGGCCCGAAACACACGTAGTAGGCGATGTCGGTCGGATCGCTGACCGAACGCCGAGCCAGCAGCCAGTGCCCCCAACCCCGCCGGCGCAACGGCCGGATCTCCACCGCCGTCCAGTCCGACACCCGAGGGCCACGAACTCCGTCCCCGCAGCTGAGCCGCTGCCAATCTGCGTCCGCGACGTCCGCAATCATCCGCGCAACCCGGACCTTGGCCAAGTGCATCGACACCACCATCGCCGACTTGGGCACCGCCACCACATGCGGGACGTCCACGGTCTCCAACCACAGCCGGAACTTCGTGTCCTGCCCGTACAACTCGTCGGCGGTCACCCATCCGAACGGCACCTCCGTCGCGAGCGCACGCTCGATCATCCGGCGGGCCAGCACCTGTTTGGTCGCGAACTCCACCTCGTCATCAATGCCAGCCGCCCGGCACCGGTCACGATCATCGGTCCAGTCCTTGGGCAGATACAACTCCCGATCAATCAGCGCACGACCGCGTGGTGAGGCATACGCCAGAAATACCCCGATCTGCGAGTTCTCGATCCGGCCGGCAGTGCCCGAGTACTGCCGTGCGACTCCTGCGGAGTGGGCACCCTTCTTCAGAAAGCCGGTCTCGTCGACGATGAGCACCCCCTGCTCACCGTCACCGATGCGTTCCACAACCGCGGCACGCACGTCGTCACGCAAGCCATCGGTGTCCCACGCGTAGAAGTTCAGCAACCGCTGCATGCCTTCCGGCCCCGCATCCCCGGCGGCCTCGGCCAGCGTCCACCCGTTCTTCCGCTCGATCTCGGCGAGCAATCCCTTGACATACCAGCGCATCCGGCGCCGCGACTCCACTCGGGGGAACCTGCCGGCGAACCGGCCCAGAAACGCCTCGAAGCTCGCCGACCAGTCCGCCACCATCTCCGCCAACACAACAAGATCAACTACCAGAGTCCGGACCTAGATTACAACCTGTCGTTGTCGTATTAGAGCTCGTCTCACGTGGATCTTGCTCGGCCGCTGCCATGATCAGACGTTGTGACGGATGCGTTGTCGCAGCGGCTGGTGCCCGACGAGTTGTGGGCACTGGTCGCGCCGTTGGTCCCACAGTTCACGCCGCGTCGGCAGGGCGGTGGGACGACGCCGGTGGACGACCGGGCGGTGTTCACCGCGATCGTGTTCGTGTTGACCAGCGGCTGCGCCTGGCGGCATCTACCGCCGTCGTTCGGGGTCACAGTGCCGACCGCGCACCGCAGGTTCACCGAGTGGACCAAAGCGGGCCTGTGGCCACGGGTGCATCGGGCGGTCTTGGACGAGTTGGGCGGCCAGGGCTTGATCGATTGGTCGCGGGTGGTGGTGGACGCGGCGGCGGTGCGGGCGAAAAAGGGGGATCGTTGACCGGTCCGAGCCCGGTCGATCGAGGCAAGCCGGGCTCGAAGATCCACGCGCTGTCCGACCGGGCCGGTCTGCCGTTGTCGGTGGCGGTGTCGGCGGCCAACACCAACGACGCCTACGGGCTCAAACCGTTGGTGCGGGCGATCCCCGCAGTGAAGTCGCGGCGTGGTCCCCGTCGGCGCAAGCCGGCGAAGTTGCACGCGGACAAGGCCTACGACATCAAGGAGTTACGGGCGTGGGTACGCGAGCAGGGGATCGCGGTGCGGATCGCCCGCAAAGACACTGAGTCCAGCGCGCGGCTGGGTCGGCACCGGTGGGTCATCGAACGCACGATCGCCTGGTTGTTCGGGTACCGCCGACTCGCGATGCGGTACGAGCGCAAGGCGAACCACTTCTGCGCGTTCCTGACGTTGGCGGCGGCCTTGACTTGCTTCAAGAGGCTCGCCAAGGCCGCCACGTAAGACACCCTCTTAGTGGCCGACCCCATGCCTCACACATCGCAGCCGCGCCCGCGACGGGCCCGCGCACCGAGACCAAAAGACATGACCTTCCTCCCCTATTCAGGTCATTCACACCAGCCCGGAGCGTAAATTCACCCCCAAGACGGTCGGGGCCAACACCAGCCGGTCAGATTGGCCAGAAAAAGGACAGTTGGTTTCCAGAAAATCCTTCGCCTTTCCCGGGACACCGCCATCGAGAGACCACAAGAAACCCATCGGCAAGATCGACCGACGCCACCCTCCACTGACATCGACGACATGCAGGCCCGAGCGTCCGGACAATCCGGTCTGGACCAGGCGGCACCACCGCAGGGCGCCCGGACAGCACCCCGTTACCCGAAAATTAGGGATTCAGCCAGCGACGCCAGCGTCGGCAATCCGGCCGCCGGCGGAATTGTCAGGGGTAGGGGTTACTCTCCCGGGCAACGAAGCACCAGCACCATTTCATGGAGTGGATCATGGGCACCAACTCAGCCTTCGACGAGTTCCAGCGCACCGTCGACGCGGACGCCGAGCAGGTCCGCCTCGCCCGCTACCGCCGGGACGTGTTCCAGCTGACGCTGGGTCGCGCCGACGATGTCGTCGAGGTCATCAGCTCCGGCTCGTTGCGCCGGTCCACGCAGCTCAAGCCGGTGCACGACGTCGACCTGATCGTCGTCTACGACAGCCAGGCATACCCGACCTGGGGCCTGCCCGGCGGGTCCTCCGAGCAGGCGCTGGTGCTGACCCAGCAGCGGGTCAAGGACAAGCTCGGCAACCCGAACGGGACGGTCGAGCAGTGGGTCCGCCGCGCCGATCCCCGCGACCGCGCGGTCAAGTGCTTCCTCGACGACCCCGACGACCCGACCGGGTTCACCGTGGACGCCATGCCTGTACTCCGCAAGCCCGACGGCACGCTGCTGATCCCCAGCAAGACTGAGGACCGCTGGATCACCGCGCACCCCGAGTTCCTCATCGACCTCGTGAGGCGGCGGCAGCAGGCCTGGCCGTACTTCCGGCCGATGGTCCGCGTGCTCAAGCAGTGGCGGCTCGGCATCGGCGCAAAGCCGGCGGTCAAGAGCCTCGTCATGGAGGTGCTGGCGCTGACCTGCATGCCCGAGTGCCCCACCTCGCGGGCCGTCGCGCTGAGCCGCTTCTTCACCAGCGCCGCGATGCTGGTGAACGAGCCGATCGTCGATCCGGCCGGGTACTGCGGCCTCATCCAGCCCGACCTCGACACCGCGACCCTGCGCACCGCGCTGGAGCAGGCGCGGGACCTGGCGGCGGAGGCCGTGCTGGCCGAGGAGAAGGGCGAGGACGCGTACGCCAAGACGCTGTGGCGCAAGATCCTCGGCTCCGGGTTCCCCGCGCCGGCGGCCTCGACGCCGAAGCTGTCGACGCTGGTCATCCCGACCTACACGGTGCACGACGGGCCGCAGGGGTGACCTGATGCCGACGACATGGTGGCGGTGCGAACCGCGCAGACTCGACCGTGACCTGCGGGAGGTCGGCGAGTGCTTCTCTGAGCTGACCTGGGTGTCGCACGGTGCTGGCGGCTGGGTGGGACGGCTGCCGGTGTGGCCGTTCGAGCGGCCCGCGCCGCCGGGCCTCGACGTGCTCACCTCCGGGACGGGCCTGGACATGGAGCTCCACTACGGCCACGCCTACCCCGCCGCCGTGCCGTCGATCCTGCCCCGCGACCCGGAGCCGGACTTCGAGGCCCGCACCCACCACCGGTGGCACGTGCTCGGCGACGGCAGCCTGTGCCTGCTGGCGCAGCCGGCGCAGTGGACCGGCCGCGAGTCCGTGGTCGAACTGCTGCTCAAGGCGGCCGGCTGGCGGATTGAGTACGCGCTGATGACCTGCGGTGCGATCGAGTCCATGAGTCTCAACGGCATCGTGGCGGATCCGCACCTCGACGAGTTGATCACTCAGGTGGCCGGCCGTGGCTGACCTCACGATCATGCTCACGGCCTCAGCGGCCGACGCGATCCGAGCCGGGTCCGGGTGGGGCTGGCTCACGCTCAAGGTGTCCATGCCGGATCTGCTCGCCGGCGTGTCCGCGGTGTCTCGCGGGAACGGCCCCAAGATGGCCACCGACCCGGGGCCGCCCGGCCACTTCATCCACTCGGGCGACAACGTGCCGACCGGGTGCTGGTACAGGGTGCCGGCGTTGGTGAACATGCAGTGGCTGTTCGCCCGCATGCAGCACGGCATGATCGAGTTCAGTCGATTCCGGGAGCTGGTCCCGGCCGTGCGTAGTCCCGGCGGCGAGAGCTACCTGGCGATCACCCACGCACCCGAGTGCGACCCCGAGTTCCCCGAGATCACGGTGCCGGAGTTCGTGCTCTGGCGGATCGCGCCCGAAGGCGCCTTCCCGTTGTCGATCATCCTCCAGCCCGTGGTCACCGGCATGCCGGCATTGGAGCCGCACTGGCCGGTGTCGGAGCTCGCCGACCGCCGGGTGCTGTTGGTCGGCGCGGGAAGCATCGGCGGCGCCGCGGCCCACGCCCTGGCCGCTTACGGCGTCGGGCGGCTCCATCTGCTCGACCCGGACCGGCTCGAATGGCACAACCTGCCCCGCCACGTCTGCGGCGAGAAGCACGTCGGCCGGTTCAAGGTGGACGCGCTGCGTGACGACCTCGAACGACTCCGCCCGGACACCACGGTGAAGCCGCACACGCTCAACGTGATTACCGACGCCGATCGGGTCCGCGACCTGTTGGCCGAGGTGGACGTCTTGCTGTGCGCCGCGGACGGCGTGCCGCCGCGCCAGGTGGTCAGCCACCTCGCCCGGCGCGCCGGCAAGACCGCGGTCCTCGCATGCGTGCTGGAGAACGGCGGCATCGGCGAGGTCATTCGCCTCCGCCCGCAGCCCGACGCCGGTTGCTTGGCCTGCCGGCGCGACGCGTTGTTCGAGTCCGATGGCCTGCGGCCGGAGCCGACGCTCGACGGGGAGTACGGCACCGGCACGATCCATCGCCCGATGACCGCGGTCGGCGCGGACCTCCACCTGGTCGGGCAGTTCGCGGCGAAGGTCGCCGTGGCCACGATGCTGGAGCGCCTCGGGCACCCGGACCAGGTGCTCGGCGGCGAGCACGCCGTGCTGGCGCTACGCCCGCAGCCGAGCTGGTCGCCGCCGTTCGACGTCCGCCGGCTCGGCGAGGCGAAATGGCTGCCAGGGACCGCGCCGATCGCGGGCTGTCCGACATGCGAGGGGCCGTGAGTCGCCTGGGAGACGGAGGGCTGGCAGAATGATCGACGATTTAAACGTGGCCGGGAGACGGATGGTGGAGGTTCCGACAGCGGTTCGGGATGCCTCGGTCAAGCTGGCCCTCGACACGCCGCTGCGCCAAGGCATTGGGCAGGTCAGCAAAGCCCGGATCGGTGGCCTCTTCGTGTTGGGGGACGACGACTCGGTAGCGGCGATCTGCGAGCAGGGCTTCCCCATCGACAACGTCACGGCGTCGGCGGAGAACATCGCCCAGTTCTCCAAGATGGACCTGGCCCTCGTGCTGTCGGCCGACGCCGCCGAGATCCGGCGCTTCAACACAGTGCTGTCGCCGCGCTCGACGGTGCTGGCGCAGGGAGTCGGCGCGCGCCACGTCACCGCCGCCCGGACCGCTCGAGACATCTCCTTCCCGGTGGTCGCGGTCAGCGAGGAGACCGGCCAGGTCACGCTGTTCGTCGGTGAGCACGCCCACGTCCTCAGCTCACAGACGGTCCTGCTCAGCAAGGCCGCCGTCGTGCTGTTGGCGCTGCACTCGTGGGTCAGGACGCTGACCGACGAGCCCCAGGACATCACCGAGACCGCGGAGCTGGCCGAACGCGTTCGCCACGCCGTGCTTGAGGTCGAGGCGTACCTGCTGGAGCTGGGTTCCAAGGGCGACTACGTCGAGCAGGTGCTGGACGGGCTGTGCGCCGAGGTCGGAGTCGACCGGCTCCCCCTGGACCCATACCGCGTGCCCCGGCGCGTTCCGCTCCTGCACGCCGTGGCCGAGGAACTCGACACCTGGCACGAGCAAGCCCTGCAGGCAGCCGATCGCATCCTGGCCGAGCGGCCGGGGCAGGTCCTCCGGCAGCACGACCGCGCGTTTCCCCGGGTAGCCTTCGACAACGACCGGGAAGCGGTGCAGTGGTGCGAGCAGACCGCCGCGCAGCTGCTCGGCTCGATCCGGCGGGCCGCCGCGAACGGCGACAACGAGCTCGCGCTCCGCCGCTCCTTGGCCATGATGGAGTACTTCTACCGTCGAAAGCCCTGGTCGGAGTGGATCGACGTGCTCATGCTCGCGCTGTTCGCGGCCCGCGGGCTCGGCGACAAGCGCGCGGAAGCGTCGCTGCTGACCAGCCTCGGCGTCGCGCAGCGCGAGCTGCGCAACCACGAGCTCGCCTTCGCGCTGTGGGCCGCCGCCGACGACGCGTGGCGTGCCTGCGGCGACCGGCTCGGCCGTGCTGAGCTGCTCAACCACCTCGCCTACGCCTACGATGAGGTCGGCGACTCCGCGGCCGGCCTCGACTACGCGCAGCGGGCGCTGGACCTGATCGGCCCCGACGAGGACGACCGGCTCCGCGGCAAGGTGCTCAACAACTCCAGCGGCATCCACTGCCGGCAGGGCGAACTCGACCGGGCGCTCGTGCTCGCCGACGAGGCGATGCAGGCCTTCGACCGGGCCGGCTATCGGCGGGGCGTCATCTGGGCGCTGTCCAACAAGGGCAACGCCTACCGCGACGCCGGCCGTCACGCCGAGGCCGTCCGGTGCTATGAGACGGCGTTGACGGCGCGGATCGAGAGCGAGGAGCACTATGGCGCGGCCATCACCCGGGCCGACCTCGGCCACGCCCTTAAGGCCGTCGGCGAGGTCAGCCGCGCGCGAGAGGAACTCCAGTTGGCCGAGGCGTACTTCCGCCAGCTCGGTGACCCCAGAGCTGACGCGATCACCCGCACGCTGTCGGAGCTGGACGTGTGATGGCCGACGGACCAGGTGAAGTGCACAACAGCGTCTCCGGGGCAGCCGTGCACACGGTTGTGCAGGCCGGCTCCATCGACTCGGTTGTGATCGTCGGATCGGACAACGCCCTCCCCACACCTCAACAACTTCCCTGGGCCGTCCAGCATTTTGTCAATCGCCTCGCCACGCTTACGCAGTTGGATCGCCAGGTCGGCAAGGGCGGCGTCGCTCTGCTCGTTGGCACCCCCGGAGTCGGCAAGACCGCGGCGGCGATGCACTGGGCTCATCGTTCGGCGTCGCTCTTCCCGGACGGGTCCTGTACGCGGACCTTCGCGGCTTTGACCCCGTCAACCCGCCGGCCGAACCCGGCGAGGTGCTCGACGGCTTCCGACACGCCATGGGTGTCAAGGACATCCCGGCCACGACCAGCGTGGACGCCAGGTCCGCGCTGTTCCGCTCCACGGTGCACGGCCGCCGGATCCTGGTGCTGCTCGACGATGCCGCGAGCGGGACTCAGATCAGGCCGCTCTTACCCGGCAGCGCGACCGTCACCGTCGTGGTGACCAGCAGAAGCTCTTTGTCCGGGTTGAAGGCCATGGAGGGGGCCACCGGCATGAACCTCGAACCGCTCGACGACACCGAGTCGCTCAGCCTGCTGCGGGAGATCGGCGGCGCCGACCTGGTCGATCACGATCTCGCGGTCTCGACCGACCTTGTTCGGATGTGCGCCAACCTGCCGCTGGTGTTGCGAATCGTGGGCGAGCGGCTCGGCTCCGGCGGCTACCACAGCGTAGCCGAATTGGTGGACGAGCTGACCGACGAGCGTGATCGCCTGGACGTGTTGGCGACGGACGACACGTCCAACGCAGTTCGGGCCGTGTTTTCGTTGTCCTACAAGGCACTCGAACCGAAGGCCGCCGAACTCTTCCGCCTGCTCGGCCTCCTCCCCGGCTCGGAGTTCGGGCGGGACGCCGTGGCCGCGCTGACCGGCCTGCGTGCCGGTCAGCTTCGGGTGGCGCTCGAAGCGCTCAGGTCAACGAGCATGCTGGAGGTGCCTGCCCCGCAACGGTATCGCCTGCACGATCTGCTCCGCGCCTACGCCGCCGAGTGCGCCGAGGTCGTCGAATCGGCGGACCGCCGCCAGCAGGCCGTCCACGATCTCCTCGCCTGGTACCTGAGCTCAGCTCACGCGACCGGCCGTGTCCTGAATCCGTATCGGCGCAGCGATCCCCAGCCAACAGCCTTCGGGCTGTCGTTCGACGACGCGCAGACCGCCATGGAATGGTGTTCGCTGGAGCAGACGAACCTCACGGCCGCGGTCTGCCTCGCGGCCAAGGTCGGTGAAGACGCGACAGCGTGGCAGCTCGCCGCCGCGCTGTGGGGCTTCTTCTACCGTCGCAAGCCGTGGGAGGACTGGATCGCCACTCACAACATCGGCCTCGCCGCGGCCGAACGCACGGGCGACGAGTTCGGTACCGCGACGATGCTCGGCAACCTGGCGATCGCCTACCGGGAACTTCGGCAGCAGGTCGAGGCGGAGGACTGCTTCCGCCGTGCGCTGGAGATCTGGATGCGTTTGGGTGATCGATATGGGGAAGCGTTGGTGTGCAACGGTTACGGCAACGCGTGCCGGGAGTGGGGACGGCTCGACGAGGCACTCGTACACTCGCAGCGCGCCTTGGCCGGCTGGCAAGCGGTTGGCGACCGCCACGGCGAAGGGATCACGTACAACAGCCTCAGCGGCATTTACCGACAACTCGACGACCTTCCCCGCGCACTGGCTTACTCCAGTAGGGCCGCCGCCGTCTTCCGCGACCTCGGCGACCGGTACTCGGAGGCCTGGGCCCAGCACAGTACCGCCACCACGCAGCGCGAGCTCGGCAACCTCACCGCAGCCATCGAGCTTCGTCGACTGGCGCTCGACATCCGCGTCGAGCTGGGTGACCGATACGGACAGGCCTTGACCTTGCAGGATCTAGCGGCGGACTACGAAAGGACCGGCCAGGCTGAGGGTCGGTTGGAGGCCCTGCGCAGGGCGTTGGCCATCTTCCACGATCTGGGCGATCCCAAGGCCGACGAGATCGAGGCAGCTCTGGGTTGACGCCAATCGCCCGCGACCGCCTACACGAGGGCATCCCAGGAAATCAGGTCTACCAACGCGTTGGCCGACTCTCACCAAGCCAGCCCAAGCGACTTTGTCCAGTCACACCCGAGGAGAGGCTCGGTCCGGATCACCGAGACCGTAACCGGAGTTGACCGGAGGCAGTCCTCCAAGCAGCCTCTCCACCCGCGTCGACCGTCGCGACCACCTGTGGGGCTCGAAAACTCTCCGCTGCAGCTCAGCACGCGTAACGGTACTCGTTGATGACTCCCCAAGGACCCGGTTCGCAGGAGTCTTGAGGCCTTCGAACCGGGTACGGCAGGGGTCTGCTCCTGTGCGTCGGGTGGTTGTTGGTATCGAGATCGGTGCGGCCGATGCCTGTTGTAGTGATCTCGGTATGCGGCGAGAACCCGTCCGGTGTGTGCCTCGTTCATGGTCAAAACGTGGTCGAGGACCTCCAGGCGGAGGGTGCCGATCACCCGCTCGCAGTGGCCATTCATGCGCGGCGCTTGCGGCGCGCTGAGCAGCACCTTCATCTCCTCGGCTGCGAAGACACCGTCGAAAGATGCGGTGTACTTGCTGTCTCGGTCGCGGAGGAGGAAGCGCAGGGACTCGACGCGGCCGCCCAGGTCCCTGGCGAGGTTGCGGTTGCGGTCCGCGTGCACGCCGTGGTCCAGCGTGCCGTCCGCAACGCCCTCCCAGCCGAGCTCTCGGCGAACTCGCCCGGCCGTCGCCGACGCGATCCTGTACGTTCTGAGCCAGCCTTCGTGGCTCTGGCCATCGCCGACACGCCCTTCGGAAACACGGAGCAGATCCCGGCGGGGTCCGGAGGCCGATGTCCAGCGCCGCGTCAGGGCAACACACAAAGACCCATTCAACGCCTTCCAGTCAGTAGGCGCGCGGTAGGACATGTCTCGGCGGTGCAGGGCAGTCCCGGCACCGCCGAATCGACTACAGGGCCGCCCTCTGGCCCTGCCCGGCAATGCTCTCCTCCAAGTCGTTGAGCACAGCGTTCACCGGGACCCAGCACATGTTCACGGTGTCGGCATTGGGCGTGAAGTCGTGCTCCAGTTGCTGGCGGGGATGGATGTAGTTGCGGAAGTCGCGTACGGGGTGGATGAAGTTCCGCGCGTCCAGCTCAATGAGCCGCTTCTCGTGGGCGGTGTCGATCAGCAGCGCGAGCCCGGCCCGGCTCGCCGGCACCTTGCGGCCGTCCTGGCCGCGGAATCCGGCGGTGACCAGCTCGGGGAACCGCTCCTTCAGCGCGGAGAACAGCAGCCCCTCGATGAAACTGCCGATGCCGAAGACCGCGAGCAGATACGCCCCAGCGGCCTGAGCGGCTCGACACTGCGCGATCCGGTCGATCAACAGGTCGATCACCTGTTGATCGGACAGCAGGGCGCGAAGCCGCTGCTCAACGTCGGGCGGGGCACCGTACACCGGCTGCTCCGACCCGCCGGTGAGCTCGCCGAGCACGGGCCGCCCGCCGCTATAGGTGATCACCACCCGCTCGAACTCGAGGATGGAATTGAGCTCATTCCGGAACGCGTCGGCCACTGCCATGCCGCCGTCGTATTCGAGCGGATCGCAGACGCGGCAAAGGAATCGCTCGATGTCTGGTCGATTGTCGACCCGGTCCGCGAGGGCGTCGGTCAGCCACGGAATCCGCGGTGAGCCGTCGTACTCCGGCACATCACTCCAGCCTGCGTTGCGCAGCAGCCGTTCCAACTCGAACCCGCGGCGCTCCCCCGCACCGCCGATATCGACGACGCGCTGGGCGACCCGTTCCAACGTGTTGCCATCCAATGGAAACATCAGTTCCCCTCCCCCGCTGCCGACTTCTCGACCTCGTCGAGCGCGATGGACACCCGCTCGACGATCCGCTTGCCCCGTCGCTGAAACCCGAGCGCCTCCCGGACCTGCTCGATGCGCGTCTCCCGATCGAGAGCCAGACCGTCGGACAGGACCCACCGAGCTATCGCAATGAGCTCGGCCGGCCCGTACTCGTCGATCTTTGCCCGGCGCGGCACCCGCGGCCGAGGCCCGCGTTCCACCTTCGGCACGGGCACCTCGACGCGTTCAACCGTCGGTGGCACAGGATCCGGCTGCCGATCAGCGTCGGCGACAGCCTCACGCCAGCGCTCGACGATCCGCGCGGTCTGTTGCTCTGGATCACTGAACCACTCGCTCGCCCACACCCGATGGAACCGCCAGCCGAGCCGTTCGAGATGGTCCTGCCGCAGTCGGTCCCGATCGCGCGCGGACTCCGACAGGTGATAGCGCTCGCCGTCCGCCTCGACGGCCAGCACCATCAGCCCGGGGCGCTCGGGGTGGATCAGCGCGAAGTCGATGCGGTAGCCGGACACCCCCCACTGCGGCACGACCGGGACGTTCGCCGCCAGCAGCGCCTCGTGAATGCTGCGCTCGAACCCATTGAGCGGCTGGGCATCTGCACGACCGATGTCGGCCGGCCCACCACCGCCGGCCGCGAACTCCAAGAACTTCCTGAGCAGCCTCGGCCCCTCCTTGTGCCAGTTGGGAGCCATGTCGTGGTGAGTGAACGCGCTGACCACGCACATCCGATGGCGGGCCCGGGTCACGGCGACGTTCAGCCGCCGCTCGCCGCCGTCGTGGTTGAGCGGACCGAAACCCATCGGCAGCCGGCCGTCCGCCCCCTTGGAGAAGCCAATGCTGAGGATGATCGCGTCCCGTTCGTCGCCCTGCACGCGCTCCAGGCTCTTGACGAACAACCGCTTTCCAGGTCCCTGCATCCGCGCGGTGAACTCAGCCAGCTCTGGATGGCGCTGGCCCGCCTGCCGCAACGCGCCCTCGATCCGATCGGCGTTCTTAATGTTCATCGTGATCACGCCAAGCGTGTCCTCCGGGTGCTGCCGCACGTGCTCGAGCACCAGGTCGACGACACGGCTGATCTCCTCGTCAGCCGCGCCGCCAGTGCCGGGCGCGGCAATGCCGTCCACCACTTCGTGCCGCAGTGGACTCTTCTCGTCGCGGCCAGGGAAGGTGACGAGTTGGTCGCCGTAGATCTCATGGTTGGAGAATGCGATCAGTCGCTCGTCCGCGCTGCGGTAGTGCCATTTCAGCGTGTACGTCCGTGGGATCAGCGCGGCCAGGCACTTCAGGATCGACTCGAAGTCGCCCACCTGCGGCGTCACCGCCTGCTGCTCGTCGTCCTCGTCGTCCTCGCCCGCCCCGCCGCGCAGAGTCTGCCGGAAGAACATGGTCGGCGGCAGCTGCTTGTCGTCGCCGGCCACCACGAGCTGCTCGCCGCGCATGATGGCGGCCATCGCGTCGTACGGCTCGATCTGGCTGGCCTCATCGAAGACGACCAGGTCGAACAGCCGCTGTGCCGGCAGCAGCCGGCTGACGACGATCGGCGACATTGCCCAACACGGCCTCGCCGCCAGTAGGACGTCCGGAGCCTTGGCCACCAGCTTGCGGATGGGCATGTGGCCGCGTTTACGCTTGGCCTCACCGAGAACCAGCGCGCTCTGCTGCCGATTACTGTCGCGCGCCGCGGCCAGCCGCTCGGCAACGCCACGGCGGATTCGTTGGGCGTTCAACCGGAAGTGATCGGTGTCGGCCTGCCGAAACTCCGCGACGATCCGGTCGTGCTGTGTGCCGGTGAACTGGGCGAGGTAGGGCACTCGCAGCTTGAATTCGTGCAACAGCGAGCTGTACCAGCAGGAGCGGAGCATGCGCAGCGCCTCGTCGGCGTCGGCGTCGCGCTCGACCAGCTCGTCCAGCAGTTGACCCAACCCCAGAGCCTCCAACTGATCGGTGATCGTGTTAAGCCTGGGCATCCGGTACAGGGTGTTCACGTCGCCGGTCAGCTCGTCGAGGGTCGAGGAAATCTTCTCCTCCGGTAGCTGCTCGGGTTCCTCGATGCGAGCGCACATGGCGACGGCCGCCAGCTGGTCACGGACCTCCGTGAACCGCCCGAGGACTTCACCCAGCCCGAGGACGGCCGCCGGCACGGCGCCTTCCAGCGCGAGCTGCCGCCAGCGGTTGAGCTGCCAAGACGCGGCCAGCAGCTCTTCGTGCATCCGGCCACGGTCGCACTTGCCGACCTTGCGCATCATGCGGATCTGCTTTCGCACGCCCCGGCGTGCCCACCACCCGAGTTGGCGCGGATGCCGGGCACGCCAGGCCCGATCTCCAGTGGCGAAGCAGAAATCCTCCAGCGGCGCGGAAAAGATCTCCTCGCCGTAGTACGACACCGTCTTCTCCACGGCACCGAGAAGCCCCAAGATGTCCTGCCAGCCCGCCAGGTCGGACGCTTTGCGCAGGCCGGCCCGCCCGACCAGCGCGCGCAGCTCGGACTGCGCATTGCGCCACGACCGCGCGTGTAGCTCGGTGAGCTTCGCGTGGACCTCCTCGACGTCGCGCATGTTCCTGATCTCGCAACGCGACCAGGGCAAGTCGCCGCGCCGGACCGCGAGGCCGCCCATGCTGACGAAATTGACCAGGTCGTTCTCCACGCGGTTCAGCGTGTCCCCGCTGAGCGCGTTGAGTTGAGAACCGCGCAGCACGTGGCCGATGCGGCTTGCAGCCGGCAGGTCGAGCATCGCGCTGTAGGCCTGGTACGCGCTGATCCCCCACGGCGCACGTGGGCTGTGCAACTCGTGGTCGTGCTGAATGACCTGCCGCCGCCGTTCGGCCAGGCGATCGTGCAGCCCGTTTACCTGCGGCGGCAACTCCTTGCTGGCCCGTTCCAAGGACTCGGCGACCTGCTCGGCCACCTGGCGCCGGCCGAGCGTCTGCTGATGCAGGTCCAGCACCAGGTGATGCAAGTCGACCTGCTGCAGGCGCTCGGTAACAGCCTCGATCGCGGCTCGCTTCTCGGTGACGAACAGGATGCGCTTCCCTGCCGCCACTGCCGAGGCGATGATGTTGGCAATCGTCTGGCTCTTGCCCGTGCCCGGCGGCCCCTGGATCACCACATGCTGACCGGACAGGACGGCGAACAGTGCTTGCTGCTGCGAGGAATCGGCGTCCAGGACCAAGAACTCGTCCTTGGGCTGCACGCTGTCCGGCGAGCCCGTACGGTGCGCCGCAGCTACCGCCTGCAATCCGTCGATCGCTGGTGCGAATCCGGCAGCCGCAGCGATCACGTCGTGGCTGGCCAACAGGTCGGTCGCGGCCTTGAGGTCCTTGACCATGGGCAGATTCTCGAAGCTGAAGATGCCTGCCAGCACCCGCTCCTCGAGCTCGGCGGTGAGGCTCTGCTGGCCCAGTAGGTCCTCGATCGCACCGAACAGGCGCCGCACTTGCTCGGCTGGGTCGTCGGCCTCGTCAAGCAGGCCGTTGAGATGCTCCTGCGTGCGGTCAAGATCGAGGTCCACGCCGTACTGCCGGTTCAGCGCGTACAGCAGCACCGGATTGACCTCGGCGTCGCCGACCAGGTCGATTGTGAAATCGTTCTCCGCGGCGGTCCTGCTGTCGATGGCGATCGCCTGCAACACCAGCGGTGCCCGCAACGGAGGAACCGGCGACGTTCCCCTGGTGGTCGGCGGCGGCAGGCGGAGCAGCCCCCGGGCTACTCGTCCGACCTCGACGCCCTGTTCCTCTTCCAGCTGGAGCATCTTGCGCCGGAGGTTACGTGCCCTGATGCAGGCTGCCGCGTGGGCATCCTTCGCCGGTAGCAGCGCCGACAGTTTCGTCTTGCGGCCGCCGAGCAGTTGCCCGAGCGAGTCCGCCGACGCCGAGGTCAGATCGAGAGTGATCGTCTTAGTGTCCTGATAGTGCAAGAGTGTGTTCTGGTGCCCGAGGTCGATCAACTCGTCGGCCCATTGATCGGCTTTGACCCGCACCACGTCCAAGCGACTGGCAAAGCTCGTGGTCACGCCCGATGTCCCCTTCTCCAAGGTCCCACCATCTGGCCGGGACAGTGCCCGGCGCCCACCAGTCCGATGGCGAGCCAGACAGTCTCGCCGAAACCGAGGCGAACAGTCTGCTTCCATTCGGGGTATAGCTGTCAGCCATTCGGGTAAGACTGACCTTCCGCCTAGCAAGCTTGCCCGCCCACCCACCAGCAAGTACCGCAAATGAGGGATTCAGCTCGTCAGCGGTGCCCACTTTCGACCGTGGTGTGTCCATTTTTGACGCACCATCACGGTCGACCGTGCGGCAGCCACGTTCGGGACAGCCGTTACACGAAAGCCCCGGTGGTTACCGACATGTGGGCACCTGAGTGCACTCGTCCTCGTCATCAGTTGACGGAGCCCATGTGTCACCATAGTTGCCAGGGAAGACGCAATGACGACCTGACGCACCCTCGGAAATTTTCCGCTTCACGGCCCACACCCTGCCGATACGCATTAGCACCACCGTCCGGGTCGAACTGCTACCCCGTAGTCGCGATACGACTCGGCGGCGTTAGAAGCTCGACCAGTTCGTTACCAACAAGAAAGCCAACGGAGACCGCTTGCGACACAACCGAGTGAATTTGAGACGCGCCGGGTAACCCTCAAGTAGACGAAAACTCGCCCCTGGCGGTTACTGGCGCCGTGTCACCGGTCACGGTCCGAGCCGGCACCGGCGAGGGTCACAACGCTTCCCGCACGCCCAAAAGCCCAACCCGCCAGCACGGTCACCGCGAAGCCGATGCCGAACCAACGCAGCAGAAGCCCTGGAAACGCTACCAGAACGCCACCTCGACAACTCGACACGAGAGCAAGCTCTGCAGACTCGGCGTCCACATACCGAGACCACCATCCCAGTCCCGGTTGCCGCTCATGATCAACCCAACAAATCGAGGACCCCTTTACTGTGGCAAGTAGACTTGGACGCGAGCTTGGAGAACGGGCATGAGCACGTCGTTGACCCTGGATTCAACTGGGGGTCAAGGGGTCGCAGGTTCAAATCCTGTCGTCCCGACGGTCGAAGAAGGCCCGCCGAGCCGGGGCAGATGCCCAGGTCTGCGGGCCTTTCTCATACCCACCGACGATCTTCAGTCGATCATCCACAGTGGACCAAAACCCTGCTAGAGCCCGAAAATAGGACCGAAACAGGAGCGGGTGCCCCCACGTTTTTACGTAACACCGTTACGGGGTTGGCATGACCCCGCTGGGCTGATCCAGGTCGAGTGAGAGTCTTGTGGCCCACCATGTGGGCGGGAAGGCTCGAGGACGATGAGTAGCAGGAAGCGGCACACCCCTGAGCAGGTCGTGCGCAAGCTGGCCCAGGCCGATCGGCTGCTGGGCGAAGGCAAGGACATCGCCGATGTCTGCCGGGAGTTGCAGGTCAGCGAGCCGACCTACTACCGATGGCGTAACCAGTTCGGCGGGCTGAAAGCCGACGACGCCAAGCGGCTCAAGGACCTGGAACGGGAGAACGCCACCCTCAAACGACTGCTCGCGGACGCCGAGCTGGAAAAAGCCGCGCTCAAGGAGATCGCGAAGGGAAACTTCTGAGCCCGCAACGCCGCCGGGCGGCCGTGCACCACCTCATGCGGATGTTCGGGGTGAGTGAGCGGTTCGCCTGCCGGGTGACCGGGCAGCACCGTGCGACCCAGCGCCGCGAACCGGTGGCGCAGACCCCAGCCGATCCCGACGCGGCGCTGCGGGCGTGGCTGCGGGCCTACGCCAAGGCGCATCCGCGGTGGGGATTCCGGCGGGCCTACCACGACGCCCGCGGTGAGGGCTGGATCGTCAACCACAAGAAGGTCCAGCGGCTGTGGCGCGAGGAAGGCTTACGCGTGCCGCGACCACGGCATCGCAAACGGCTGGGCACATCGACCGTGGCGCCGCCGGTGGCGGACGCGCCGAATCGTGTGTGGGCGGTGGATTTCCAGTTCGACGCCACCACCGACGGCCGCCCGGTCAAGATCGTGTCCATCGTCGATGAACACACCCGCGAGTGTCTGGGCGGGCTGGTCGCACGCTCGATCACCAGTGACGATCTCATCGACGAGTTGGACCGCATCGCTGGTGGTCGCGGGTATCCGGCTGCGCTGCGTAGTGACAACGGCCCCGAGCTGGCCTGCCAGGCGATGCGTGAGTGGGCCGGTGAGCGAGTCGGGCTGGCGTTCATCCCGCCCGTCAGCCATGGCGCAACGGCTATGTCGAGTCGTTCAACGGCCGGCTCCGCGACGAGTGCTTGAACATCACCGTGTTCTGGTCGCTGCCCCAGGCGCGGGTGGTGATCAGCGACTGGAAGACCGAGTACAACAACCATCGCAGGCATTCCGCGCTGGGCTACCAGACCCCGGCCAGCTACGCTGCGGCCTGCATCCACCGATAACCGACTCTCACAGACGGTGGATCAGTTCACGGGGTCCTGCCAGGGTCGCGGTTCGCACCACCCGACCGGGTGGATCCGCCAACCGACATCAACGAGCCACAACAACCACGCACCGGACGCGGCCGACGACCATTCGTGACCGTTGACCGCCGTTGCCGTCAGCTCCCACCCCTACGTACCCGATAGACGCTCCACCAGCCCGTCACCACCGGTCCACAACCAACCGGACCTATTGCAAGATCACCGAGCCAGCCAGAGAACCTGACCATCACCGACCGAAGCGATCGACTCCACCGGCGATGTCCAAGACGCGCACACTCGAACCCTGCCTCGGCACACCATCACCAGCAACGCCAGCGACCGAGCAGCTCGTGCACGACGAAACACAGCGAAGTATGAGCACCACCAGCCAGGGCCTGCCGCGTCGGCACCACCAGGGCTTGACCAGCGAAAACGGCGCCTCGAACTGCATACCTGACCTCTACCGTGCCAACTATCGACGACCCGATGCGCTGACCTACGAAAACACACCCTCCGCAGGTCAGCGCGGGTCCCCTCAGAGCCCTTGTGCGCAGGTGGGGACCGTTCAGCGCACACGGTTGCTCCCCAGCGCTGCCGCCGCCTGCCTACGGCGCGCCCGTTCTGGTCGGCCACGCGTTCCGAGACGCGTGTCGCAGGTCGAGCCAACGCGCGGTCTGCGGCAGTAGCGGATGTGCTAGGTGGGTTCGAAGGCGCAAGCGCGTGAGTGGATCCGGCCCGAGAGGATGATGTGTCGCCACCTGATCGTCGTCTCTCGTTCACCCTTCCAGTCATCGTCGCGGCGCCAGCGGATGGGACTGCTGTGTAACGGTCATGCGGTAGCCGTCGATCCGACATTCGTACTCCGACTGCCGGACTACGACAGGGCAGCGCTGTGACTGAACCCAGGCAAGGCGGCGAAGATCCGGTACCGGTGCGCAACGAGGTCTGCGGCCAGGCACACAACGTCGTTCAGGCCGGGTCGATCAACAACGTGTACCTCGCGGCCCCTGGGGCGCCGGCGGATACCGGCCAGATCGTCGTGGGGCCGGTGCCGCGCGAACCGCAGCACTTTCAGCCTCGGGAGCAAGTCGACGAGTTGGCCCGGCTCGCCGGGGGCGGAATGCTGGCCGTGGTGTGTGCGGTCACCGGGCAGCGGGGCACGGGCAAGACCCAGCTGGTCGGAGCCTATGCGCGGCAACGAATCCTTGACGGGTGGCTGGTCGCCTGGATCCCTGGCGAGACCGCCGACGCAGTCGTGACAGGGCTGGTCGAACTGGCCGACATGCTCAACCTCCGCCGGGAGAGCGACCGCGACGCCACTGTTCTCGCTCGCCTACGAAGCCTGCTGAGCACCCGCCGCGACCCCGCTTTGCTGGTGTTTGACAATGTCACCGACCCCGAGCACGTGACGCCGTATCTGCCGGCTACCGGCAGCACACAGATCGTGCTGACCAGCGCTATCCGCGCGGTTGAACGACTTGGCGCACGTGTGCCGGTGGACCTGTTCAGTCCAGACACCGCGGCGCGGTTCCTGTTCAGCTCGACGGGTATTCGGGACGAAGCGGGCGCGCGGACACTTGCTGCCAAGCTGGGGTACCTCCCACTCGCACTTGCCCAGGCTGCCGCGCGTCTCGCCAGACCACCGCGGACCGGTGACTACGGCACGTACCTGCGCTGGCTTGAGAACATCTCGCTCGAGCAGGCATTGACGGCTCGTTCCGGTGACCCGTACCCGCTCGGTGCGGCCGAGGCCATCCTGCTGGCTGTCATGCCCTTCCTGGCAGCGGAGACGACCGCTGAGCTGGCCGTGCTGGATCTGCTCAGTGTGCTGTCGCCGGATGGTGTCTCCCACGCCCTGCTCAACGCCGACGATGATCTCTTGAACACACTGTTCGACGCGTCGCTGATCGAGTTCGCCGGCGGCTCCGGCGACACGGTGGTGGTGATGCACCGGGTCACCCAACGTGTGCTACGCGAGCGCGTGGACCATGGCCTCTCCGCGGTGATCAACCGCGCGGCCTGCCTGCTGGACGAGGCGACTTTCGTGCAGCAGGAAGCGTGGCGGCGCCGGGACCAGGGCGACGAGCTCGTCCGCCACATCGAGACGCTCTGGGAACACACCCGAACCCACGGTAGTTCGGCTTCCGTGGTTCTGCGGGTCCTGGCCCTGCGCCGATGGGCCGTGCGGCAGCTGACCCATGGGGCGGCTGCAGACCGGGCGGTGCGTCTCGCCGAGGCGGTTCACGCCGATCACAGCCTCCACTGCGACGATGACGAGCCCGGGCGGCTCGGCGCGCTGCATGACCTCGCCGTCGCCTACCACCGTACGGGGCGGCTCGGTGACGCGATCGAGCTTTTCGAGCAGGTTCTCACGGCCGCGCACCAGACCCTCGGTGAGGAGGATCCCGACGCCCTGGCCGCGGCCGGCAACCTCGCCAGTGCCTACCGTGACGTGGGCCAGTTGGACGAGGCGATCACGCTTCTTGAGCGGACTCTGTCCGCGGCGCGGCGCGTGTTCGGTGATGACCACGCGACCACGTGGAACTCAGCGAGTCATCTCGCGGCCGCCTATCAACAAGCTGGACGGCTCGCCGACGCGATCCCACTCTTCGAGCAGGTACTCATCTCCGCGCGAGGGCGTCTCGGCGACGACGAACTCTTCACACTCGGCGCTGCAGACTGCCTTGCCTGCGCCTATCAGGTCGCACACGAGCCGGATAAGGGGATCCAACTGCTTGAGCCGGCTCTCGACGCGCTCCGGCGGCAGCACGGCGACGACCACCCCTACACGCTGCGCGCCGCAAGCAACCTCGCCGGCCTGTACGAGTCGGCCGGGCGGCTGGGCGAGGCGATCCCGCTCTTTGAGCAGACCCTCGGCGACCAGCGGCGGCTGTACGGCGAACACAATCTCGACGCCTTGTTCACAGCCAACAGCCTGGCGCACACCTACCGCGTGGCCGGCCGTCTGGACGAGGCGATCCGGCTGTCCGAGCAAACCCTCGCCGACCGGCGACTGGTGCTGGGCGACCATCACCCTGACACCCTCTACTCGGCGGCCATACTCGCCTACGCCTGCCGCGACGCCGGACGGCTCGACGAGGCGATCCGCCTCTCGGAGCAGACCCTCGCTGACCAGCGTCGCGTGCTGGGCGATGGCCATCCCGACACGGTGGAGACGGCTGGCTGCCTCGCGCTGATGTACAGCGAGGCAGGCCGGTTGAACGACGCGATTTCGCTCTACGAGCGCGCCCTGAGCGAGAGCCGGCGGGTACACGGCGAGGACCACGAGGTCACGCGTGGACTGGTCGCCGCGCTTGCGTGCGCCTACCACTCCGACGGGCGGCCAGACCAGGAGATCCCGCTCCGCGCGCAGATATTCACTGCCGCCCGGCGAATGCTGGGCGACACCCATCCCGATACCGTCGCCTCCGCCAGCAACCTTGCCATCGCCTACTACGCCGCGGGACGGGCGGACGTGGCTATCCCGTACCTCGAGCGGGCCTATGTCGAGTCCGAGAACCTGCACGGCAACAGCGATCCCAAGACGCTCACCATCGGCCACAACCTCGCCTGCGCTTACCACGACGTGGGACGGCGACGCGAGGCGCACCTGCTCTACAGACGGACGGGCATCATCGCCTTAACAGCCTTGGGACGGGACCACCCGATCACCCAAGCCGCACGGAACTATCTCCGACAACATTCCGGAGAGTAACGCAACGCCGAGGTCGTCACACATGGCCAGTGCGACGCGATCGGATGATGTCCGCCTCTCGGCAGTAGCGGACATCTGCGCCCACGCCCAGCGGCATGTGCGGACGTTCGAAGCTCGTTGACATTGGTGTGTAAGTCACGAGTGCGTCGGGCGTCGGTGACCGGCCGGCTTTCTGCCGCTGGTTCGGACACGCCTCTCAGCGAGTCGTATCCTTCCAGCTCGGAGCACCTTTCTCCGTGATCGACACAAGTCACGCCGGATAGGACCGGATCAACGACGCCGAGCCCGTCCCGCCCGAGACGGATCTCCTGTGCCCGGACTGGGCCTCCGACGCGGCTCGGGTGATCTGGGAGCGCTTGGCGCCGGGGTTGATCAGCTGCAAAGTGCTGACCGCGTGGGACGCGGAAGCGTTCCTGATCATGTGCGAGGCGCTGGCCCGCTACCGGGCCGCCACGCAGCTGGTGAACGGCTCAGCGCTGCTGGTCCAAGGCGGTCCGGGTTGATGAAGAACCCCGCCCTCGTTGTGCAGGGCGAGGCCGAGCGGACCTTCCTGCAGTACGCCGCGAGGTTCGGGCTGACCCCGTCCGACCGTCAAGAGATCAAGACCGAGGTGGTCGATGGCGGCCGCGGTTGCCCGTCTGCGGGCACACCTTCGACGGGCACACCTGCCGTAAGCGCGGTGACCATCGCTGCCTGCCACGTGCGCTGCACGCGGTGGCGTTCGCACACGAGATCTGTGTGCACACCAAGGACCGCTGGGTCCGCCGGCCGTTTGTCTTGGCGGACTGGCAGCGGGAGGAGATCGTCGCTCCGCTGTTTGGCGAGGTCCGCTGGGATGAGGAGTAGGAGTGCTACGTCCGCCGGTTCCGCATCGGCTGGATCGAGCTCGCCCGCAAGAATGGCAAGTCCGAGCTGCTGGCGTTCATCGCGCTGTACCTGCTCATGGCTGATGGTGTGGAGGGCGCGGAGATCTACGGGTGCGCACTCGACAAGCCGCAGGCCCGCAAGGTCTTCGATGTCGCCGCCCGCATGGTCAGGCTCTCCCCGGTGCTGTCGCGCCGGTTGCGGGTGATTGGGCACGCCGCCCGTATCGTCGATGACAAGACCGGCTCCTACTACGAAATCGTCGCCGCTGATGCCGGTGGCAACCTCGGCCACAACCCCTCCGTCATCATCTTCGACGAGGTCCTGCCCCAGCCCAACGGCGAGCTGTGGTCAGCGATGCGGACCGGCAGGGCACCCGGATGCAGCCGCTGATGGTCGCCGCCACCACCGCCGGCAACGGCTCCTAGTCGTTCGCGAAGTCCGAGCACGACGAATGCGTCCGCATCCAGGACGATCCCGCCCGCGCTCCGTACCGCTTCGTCTACCTACGCAATGTCCCCGACGACGCCGTCCCCTGGGACGAACGCAACTGGTTCCTGTCCAACCCCGCCCGGGAGAACTCGTTCCGGCAGTACCGCCTGAACCAGTGGGTACAGCAGTCCACTCGGTGGATGCCGATGCACCTCTACACCCTGTGCGCCGGCACCGAACCCACCGAGCCGGCGCGGCTGCGCGCCCAGCTCCCCCGCCGCCCCAGCTGGGGCGGCCTGGACCTGGCGTCCAAACTGGACCTCACGGCGTGGTGCCTGCTCGTCCCGGACGGCGTCGACGGGCACCCATCGGTGGTGTGGCGGTTCTGGCTGCCCGAGGCCGCAGTGAAGTTCCTCGACGAGCACACCGACCACCGCGTCAGCCGCTGGGCCAAGGCCGGCTGGATCACCGTCACGCCGGGCGAGGTGATCGACTACGACACGGTGGAGGCCGACATCTCCGCTGACTGCGCGGAGCTGCGGGTCGCGGACATGTCCTACGACGAGTGGTCCGGCGAACCGGTCCGGCAGCGGCTGGAGAAACGCACGAAGGCGCCGATGTGCCCGGTGCCGCAGACCTACCGCGGACTGACGCCGGGCATGACCGAGGTGATGGCCCTGACCCGCTCCCGCGCCTGGTCCCATCACGCAAACTGTGTTGCCGCGTGGTGTTTCGACAACGTGGAAGTGCCCTCCCCGGCGGGTGAGCCGGATCTGATCCGTCCGGACAAGCCCGAGCGCGGGAAGACCGGCAAGCGCATCGACGCCGTCCCGATCACCGCCATGGCGGATGGCGGCTGCGCGGGCAGAAGCTGCGCAAGTCATCACGCATGGCCGTCATGGGGTGAGGAGCCTGCGGAGGGGAACAGACTCCTCCGGTAGGCCCCCTGCTAACCGAGCTTCAGCATCCGACGTGGATGTTGTCGTAGTCGACGCCGTAGGGCGGACCGGCCAAACCGAGGTCACGGTCCTCCCAACCCGCAAGCAGCGCGCAACGCGGCACATTGCCATCCCAGAACATTGAATACGTGACTCCGAGCGCGCTTGATGAGCAGTTTCCGTACCAGGCGTCGCCGTTTAACAGATGTTTGCCGCAGACGATCTGCACGTTGCGGGTCGTGGCCGCGGACGCCGGCACGGCGGCCGCGACGCAGGCTGTGATTGCGGTCGCAACAATACCGAGCTTTCCCCAGATGCCTCGCATTCTTCCTCCCTCGTCGAGACTTTCTTCAACGCTAGCAACACGAGACGTCGACCTCGCGTCCTCTTGGAGATTGACACAGAAGTTGCCGCTCATGGTGAAGCTTGGCAGGTGATCAGCCATAACGATCCCAACCATCCAAAGTGGACTTGACGACCTAGGCTGGCTACTGCGGTTAATCCGAGCTCACGGTGCACAGATTCCCGATCTCGATGTGCTGGACGCCTACCATGAGGGCCAGCAACCCCTGTCCTACATGCACCCCGAGCTGTTGCAGCGGCTGGATCAGCGGGTGCGGCAGGTCGTGATCAACTGGCCAGAGCTAGTCGTCGACAGCCTCGACGAACGGCTGGACCTGACCGGGTTCCGCATGGGCGGCAAGGACGAAGCCGACAAGGAACTATGGCGGATCTGGCAGGCCAACCGCCTTGACCTCTACGCCCAGCAGGCCCATGTGGACGCGTTGGTGATGGGGCGGGCGTTCGCGGCCGTCGGCACCAACGAGAACGATGCGCGCACCCCGCTGGTGACCGTGGAGTCGCCGCTGGAGGTCCACGTCGAACTCGACCCGCGCACCCGGATCTTGCGGGCGGCGCTCAAGCGGTGGCGCGAGGACGACTCCGGCACCGTGATCGGCCTGGCACCCACCAACGCCACGCTCTACCTGCCGAACCGCTGCGCCCAACCGACGCGGGCGACGGCGACAGAGGACCTCGCGATGCGGCACACGCCGCGTGCCATCCGTGGGCGCCGAGGACGGGCCGAACACCATCCACCTGTCCCGCAGCCGGACATAGATCACGAACACGCCTTGCCTTGCGCGCGCCGACCACGTCGCGGACAGGCGGCTCGTAACGCACTGATGCATCTCGGCGATCGGTCAGCTTCGGTGACCTGCTGCGACTGGGACTCGCGGTTCACCTCGGCATGTGAGGCAGTGTTCACCGCCGAGGGTAGCCGGATGCCGGGCAGTCCGCCCCAAGCTCCGCGAGCGGACGCGCTCTGTGAACGGATGATCGGCACGCTGCGGCGCGAACTGTTGGACCGGTTGCTGATCGCCAAAGCTGATCACGACGCCGAATCGAATTGTCGAGCGCCATACGCTGTCAGCGTATGTGGCGATTCGCGCCAGTGACGCCTTTCCGCCGTGCACGGCGTGGCCACCGCCACGAGTGTAGAGGTAGCAAGTGGGTGTCGCGGCCACCGGAGGTGACCGCGATCCTGGCGTCTCCCACCGCCCCGCCGAGGTCGCCAAGCTTCTGCCAGCCACGGTCGACCCGAGTCATCCAGGTCCACATGCGACGGCTCGGGCTCGAGCAAACAAAACGAGAGCAAAGGGCCAATTACAATGATCAACCGCCGCGAGGTGCTCAAGGCGGCCACCGGCTTGACGGTCGGCGGAGCCATGTCCGTGGTCGCTTCTGCCACGCCCGCCTTCGGTGCCCCACAAGATCTCCGGCCGGGAGAACGATACGTCGACGTCCCCGGCGGCCGGGTCTGGGTCAACGTTGTCGGCAGCGGATGGCGTCCCCCGCTGCTGGTCCTCCACGGCGGACCCGGTGCCGGACACGACTACCTCGAACCGCTGGGCGAGTTCGCCACCAGCCGGGCGGTCGTGTTCTACGACCAGCTCGGCTGCGGTCGTTCGGACAAGCCCGACAACCCGTCACTGTGGACGATCGACCGGTTCGTCGCCGAGGTCCACGCGGTCCGGCGTGCCCTGAAGCTGAATCGACACCACTTGTACGGGCACTCGTGGGGCGGCTGGCTCGCCATCGAGTACCTGCTGCGCCGGTCACCGCGCGGCGTCGGCGCCGTCGTGCTGTCCAGCACCTCGGCCAGCGCCGCACAGTTCGTTGCCGGCACCCGGTATCTGCGCACGCTCCTTCCCGCCGACGTGCAACAGGTCCTGGACCACTACGAGGCGAAGGGCGACTTCACCGCGCCCGAGTACCTCGACGCGGTGAACGTCTTCTACCGGAACTTCCTGTGCCGCCTGGACCCGTATCCCGAGCCCCTGCTGCGCAGCGCCGCGAACCTCGCCGGCAACCAGGTGTACGCCACGATGGGCGGGCCGAACGAGCTATCCGTCACCGGCAACCTCGCCTCCTGGCACCGCACGTCGCAGGTGTCCTGCATCCAGAATCCCGTTCTGCTGACGCGCGGGCGCTACGACGAGTTCGCCGAGCCCTGCACGGACACGCTGCAGCGGCTCCTTCCGCGCGCCGAGCGGGTCGAGTTCCCGCACAGCGCGCACGTCGCCATGTGGGAGGACCAACAGGCCTACCTTCACGCCCTGACGTCATTTCTGACCGCCTGGGATCCGATCGTCGGCTGGTACACATGACAACGAACAGGCCCTGCTGCCGTTATCTTCGACGGCAAGCTGTACTGCGCGGGCGAGAACAGGCGCAGCGAGGACCAGCCGTGCCCTTGTCGCAGCGACATGGGAGGGCCCCTGTCACCTGACTACAGGTCCGCCAGCAGACGGGTGACGTCGACCCCGGCCCGGGTCAGCATCTCCCGCGCCGACGACGGTTCCGACAGCAGTTGCCGCAACACCGCGGCCTCGTCGAGACGTTGCCCATCCTCTAGGGCGGCCAGCAGCGTCTTCCGCAGCCGCGGTGAGAACCGGTTCTGCCGGGTCCGACGGGCCGGTGTCAACGACTCGATCGCGGCCTTCCCGGCGTCGCCCTGACGTTCGAGCGCGTCGTACAGGGTGCCGCCGCCGGCGGCGGCGAGGCCATAGAGCAGCAGGCCGCTGGAGATCGGATTGCCGCTGAGTGAGCCCAACAGTCCGGCCGTGCGGATCGCGCGGGCGACATCGGGATCGACACGGTCCGCGCGGATGTCTCCGGCCTCGTCGAACAAGGCATCCGCGGTGGCGGGGTCGCGCCGCGTTGGGCCAGGTAGTGGTGCGGACGGCAGGGGCACGGACGGTTGAGCGCCCGCCTTGCCGAGGCTGTGCAACGGAATCCCCATCATCGCCAGCAGCGGGCCGGACGTGCCGCCACCCACCGCGACGAACTCGTCGATGAGATCGGTGACGGTGATGGTGTCGCGCCCGGCCGCCTGCGCGGCGCGTTCGGCCCGTACCAGCACGGTGGTGACGGTGTCGGACACCTTCACGGTCCGGTCGGAGTCGGCCCCGCCCGCCGGCATGGTGCCCTGGAAGGTGCGCAACAGGTCGGTGGCAAAGGTGGCCACGGTGAGCTGTTCTGCGCCGACCGCGGCGGTGATCCGGCCCCGCACCACATCCGTTGCCATCAGTTCCAGGAACAACTCGAGCGACGTGGCGAAGCCGGCCGGGCCTGCGTTGCGCACCATCCGATCGATCACCGCCCGCGCCTCACCGTCCATCCGATATCCGTCTACTTCGGACGGTGGACGCTGCGGCGTCGGGCGCGGCGGCTCTCCGACGGCGACCCTGGTGGCGGGATCGCCGTAGAGCACGAACGACGCCCACTCGATCTTGCCGGCGTCCCGCAGCGCCCGCCGGGCGGCCCGCACCGCGCCGCCGGCGGTCGCGCCGCCAACCAGCTCGGTGTAGAAGCGCTCGGCGAACTCGCGGGAGGGCACGTCCCCGACGGGGTGCCGGGTGCCCACGACGATCTTCGCGCCCTTCACCATGAACGGCACGCACAGGTTGGCCAGCCGGTCAGCCGAAGCACACCCGTTCACGAACACCACGGGCGGGGCGCCATGGGCGTCCAGGTTGTTCATTGAGCGCTGGTCGAACAGGTCCTTGCCGTGCAGGTACATGCCGGCATACGGAGTGCCCTCCGCCATCACCACGTGCCCGCAGTAGTGCAGCAGGTCGTAGGTGCCGGTGGCCAACTCGCCGTGCACGCCGAGGGTGTCGGCCTGCTCGCCGATCAGCGTCGTGCACTCGACGTCCCGATCCCGTAGCCACGAGCTGATCCGCTCCGCCTCGGCCCGGGCCGCCGGCAGGTCGCCGAGCGGGTCGCCGATGACCAGCGCCCGGCCGATCGCGTCCAGGCGGCGGCCCGCGACCACCCGCTTGGTCACGTGCGGGTGCCGACCGATGTCGCGCCCCATCGCCAAGAAATCTTCGCCGTCGTGCAGCAACTCCCATGGAATCGCCGACTCGTTGGTGCGCAGCAGCAGCGGCCCCTCGGTCTCCCGCAACCGTCGGACCAGCTCGGGAATGCTGCCGTCGGCCGATGGGAACAGAGCGTTGTACAGGAGCGACCCGATCTGAACCAGCCGCGCTGTCGGGTTCGCGCCCTTCGAGCTGGCCCCGATCTGGTTGGCACCGACCGCCTGGGTAACGATCCGGTCGAGTTCCTTGCACGACCGCGAGACCAGGTCTGGCGAGGGCTCCACCACGTACTCCTGCTGGAGCGAACCGGCACCATCGGCGGTCGACGAGCGGAGTTCGTAGTTGCAGGTCATGGTCAGGTCGGCGGGCGCGCCCTGCACGCTCACGCGCAGCTCGGCCACCGCGCTAGCCCCTTTCGCAGACGCGCTCGACGAACGCGCGCACCAGCATGTCCTCGGCGGCGGTGGAGTATCCGGTGAGCTCGATGCTGTCCTTGCCGATGACGATCTTGAGGGTGCGCCGCGGGCGCTGGCCGAGCCAGCCGCGAACGGCCTTCACGATCCGCTCCACCAGCCCGATCGCGGGCGTCACGGTCGCGACCACGTCGGCGATCTCCGAGTCCACGCTCCGGACGCCATCCCTGGGCTCACCGAAACGCGGTCGCTCGACCTCTGCGGCGCCCGCGTCGCGCAGCAGCTTGGTCAGCTCGGCCAGGTCCGCGTCGCCCGCCTCGTCCAGCAGGACGGCCAAGCGCATCCGAGTCTCCATGAGCTGCGGATAGTACGCGAACCACTACCCTCGGATGGCCTATTTCGGCCGTTTGCTGGGCGGCAGGCCCGCCGGTTGCCGCATCATTGCGGTCGATCGACGTCGTCGAGGACTGGGGTTTTGAGTGCTGTTCGAGGGTGGCCTGCTGAGCACCGCGGGCCTGGACGCCAGAACCGAGTCGGTGGTGCTGGCCGCGATCGACCGCCGGACGGCGCCGGTGCGCCCCAGCGACTTCCTGGCCGCTGCGTTGTCATCCGGCGATCGGCAGGTGCTGACCGCCGTCACGATGGCGCTGGACGGTGAGGCCGAGGTCGATCACGTGCGGCAGATCATCGACCTGCATAATCCGCCGGGCTCCGCGCCCGATGAGTTCGACGGCCGGCGCGAGCGGTTCTCCGCCGCCGCGCTGCGGGCGCTCGACGAGTTCGACGCGGCCCGCCACGGCGACACGGCCGCGGGCGTCGAGCTGGAGTTGTTGCTGGTGCACGTGCTTCGGCAGCTGGACGTCCAGTTGAAGATCCTGGACACCGAGCTGGCCGTCCGCGGGCTGCGTGACCACATCCGGCTGGCGGTCACGCCGAGCGCCGAACTGTTCGAGGGGGCGTCCGGGCGGTTGCGCTCCGAACTGTTCACCGAGCCGGCCTGGGTGGTGCTGCAGAACGCGTGCGTGCGGGCTGCGGAGCTGGGCTTCGACCGAGTGCTGCCGCCGCACGTCTTCCTCGCTCTGCTCGGCGAGACCGAGGGTTTGGCCGAGCGGCTGGTGCGGTTGCAGGCGCCAGCCGAGGCGGGCCCGGCCCGGGTGGCCGATGCAGTGGCCAACGCGCTGCGAATCTCCGAGCGCGCCCAGGATCCGCTCCAGCTGCGCCGCGCCGACCTGGGCGACACCGCGGTCGCGCTGCTGCACGCCGCCCACCGGCTGGCCGAGCTGTGGCAGGTGGACCGTATCGGGCCGCAGCATCTGCTCGGCGCGCTGCTGGCCGATCCGCCGGCGCGGCTGGTGTCGATCCTGGAGCGGGAGCCGCTGCGGCTCAACCTGGCCACCGCGCGCCGTCAGCTGGAAGAGTTCCTGCGCGACGTCCGCGGCAACCCGCCGCCCGAGGTGGCGTTCCGGATCCCCGGCGATCTGCTGCCGGCCGAGGATCTCACGCACACCGCCCGTACAGACGGCATTCCGGCCGCGCCGCACCTGGACGAGCCGATCGAGGCCATCACGCGGGCCCTGTTCCGCCGGTCGGGCAACCACGTCCTGATCACCGGCCACGGCGGGGTCGGCCGCACCGCGCTGGTCCGCGAGCTGGCCCGGCGCGCCGCCGGCGGCAAGATCGCGTTCCTGCGGCACAAGCGCTTCGTATGGGCGGACGGTCGCGACGTCGCCCCCGTGGATAGCGGGCGCAAGCTGGCCGCGGTCTTCACGCACGTGGCCGGCCGCACCGACCTGGTGCTCTGCCTCGACGGGCTCGGGCAGCTGCTGCGCAGCGAGTCCGCCGCCGACAACCGGATGCTGCTGCGGGCCGTGCTCAAGGAGGGCCGGGTGCAGCTGATCGGGATCATGGACGCCACCGACTACGAGGACCTGCTGGCCGGCGACCACGCCATGCGATCGCTGGTGACCCGGGTGGAGCTGCGCGAGCCGGACCGGGAGACCGCGCTGGACATGGTCACCCACACGGCGGAGACCCTGGCCGCGGAGTTCGGGCTGGCGATCGAGCCGAAGGCCGTCGAGCGCGCGGTCGGCCTGTGCGCCGACTACATCCTCAATGACCGGCTCCCCCGCAAGGCCGTCTCCGTGCTGCGGCGGGCCTGCGAGGACCTCGACTTCGAACGCACCGTCCAGGGCAGCGACCGCAAGGCCGTCACCGCCGAGGACGTGACCCGCGTGGTGTCGCAGCTGTCCGGTGTGCCCGAAGGGCAGCTGTCCGGCGTCGACCCCGCGGCCGGCGAGGACTACACCGCCGCGCTCCGGTCCGACGTCATCGGCCAGGACCACGCCGTGCAGGCGGTCGCCGAGGAGCTGCGCCTGATCAAGTTCGGGCTGCGCAGCGGGTCGGTGCTGTTCTTCGCCGGCCAGACCGGCGTGGGCAAGTCGGAGCTGGCCAAGGCGCTGGCCCGGTTCTACTCGGCGTCCAAGCGGCTGCAGGTCTACACGATGGGCAACTTCCTCGAGGGGCACTCGGTGACCGGCATCATCGGCGTGGCCGCCGGCTACGTCGGGCACGAGCGCGGCGGCCGGCTGATCAACGAGCTGAACGCCGACCCGTACTGCGTGTTCCTGCTGGACGAGGCCGAGAAGGCGCACCCGGACGTGTGGAAGCCGTTCCTGAACCTGTTCGACGAGGGCTGGATCGAGGACCAACGGGGCGTGCGCGCGCACGCCGACCGAGCCATCTTCATCATGACCTCGAACGCCGGCGCCGATCTGATCGCCGACCAGTTCGGCCGACAGGTGGAGCGGTCCGAGATCGAGCGCAACGTCCGCAACCACCTGACCAAGGTGCAGCACGCCGCCACCCGGGAACCGGTCTTCCCGCCGGAGTTCCTCGCCCGGATCCGGCGGGTCGTGGTGTTCAACCCGCTGGACCGGGCCGCGATGGCCGGCATCGCCCGCAAGATGCTGGGCCGGCGGGAGCGGTTCTGGTCGGAGAGCCGGGAGAAGCGGCTCGTCGTGCCGGACAGCGTGGTCGAGCACATCGCGACCGTGGCGCACGCGCGCAACCGGGACTCGGGCGGCAAGGAGGGCGGGCGCATCGTCGACAAGCTCATCGCCGAACTGGTGGAGGACCCGATCGTGCGCGCGGCGACCAGCCGATCCCAGGACTACCTGGCGTGCCAGCGGATCGAGCTGATCCACCAGCCGAACACTAACCGCGTCGACGTCGTCTTCTCGCGGGAGGACCAGCGGTGACGCGTACCCGCGACCTCGAGGGTCAGGTCGTCGGCAACTATCTGTTGGAGGAGTTTCTCGGCGAGGGCGCGTTCGGGGCGGTCTTCCGCAGCACCCAGCTCGCCCTGGGCGAGCCGTTGCGCCGGGTCGCGGTCAAGCTCTCGCACCGGGAGGGGCTGAGCGACGGTGAGGCCGTGGACTTGCTCGGCGACGCCTTCCTGCTGGCCGACGCCATGGACCAGATCATGGACGCGGCGGCCAAGCTGCATTTGGTGCACGTCTTCGACGCCGGCCGCACCGAGCCGGACGGCCGGGCCTTCCTGGCCATGGAGTACGTGGAGGGCATCAGCCTGGCCGAGCGGATCGCCCGCCAGGGTCGGCTCGACGCCGGCCAGCTCACCACGTGGGCGACCGAGATCGCCGGCGCGCTCGGCGCGCTGCACCGGCTGCACCGTCCGCTGGTGCACCGCGACCTCAAGCCGGCCAACGTGATGCTCGGTCGGGACAACCGGGTGCGGCTGATCGACTTCGGCCTGGCGGTCCGGCCGGAGGAGTCGGAGCAGGCCAGCGGCGTGGCCGGCACGGTCGACTACATGGCCCCGGAGGCCGCGACCGGGCGGGCCACGCCGGCCTCGGACGTCTACTCGCTGGGCGTGCTGATGTACGAGGCGCTGACCGGGGACCACCCGTTCCGCGACCTGGTGCCGCCGATCGACCTGCCCGACGCCGGGCAGGAGGCGTGGCTGCGCGAGGCCAAGGAGCGGCATCCGGTGGCGCGCCCGTCCACGTCGAACAACACCGTCACCCGGAAGCTCGACCGGATCGTGTTGCGGTGCCTCAAACACCACCCGAGTGAGCGTTTTGCCGACGCGGCCGACGTGCTCGCGGCGCTCACCCGGGAGACTCCGGTGCCCGATGAGGAACCCGCACCGCCACCCGACGGCAAGCCGGCCCGACGCCTGCGGCAGCGCCTGCACAACGTCGAGGCCGCGCTGGCGACAACGCCGTCCGGCCGGGACCGGTTCGACCTGCTGCGCGAGTCGGCCGAGCTGCTCGGCCAGCTGGACCAGCACTCGCTGGCCGCGCGCCGGCTCCGGGAGGCGTGGGGGATGACGGAGCATTCGGCGTTGCTGCGGGACACCCGGGAACGCGTGCGACTGCTGACCGAGCTGGCCAAGGCCTATCGCCGGGCCGGCAACGAGTTCCAGGCCGCGCGGTTCGAGTCGTTGCGCGACCGGGACCAGAACGGCAACCGATGACAACACCACAACGGTCGTTCGCCGGCCGATTCACCCGCCGCGGCCGGTTGCGCAACCGGTGGGCCGAGGCGCTGGCCGAGCCGGACCGGATCCGCCGCCTGCAGCTGCTGCTCGACCTGCAGCGGGACTTCGTCGCGCATTCCCGGTCGCTGGCCACGCTCTGGCCGCCGTACGTCGCCAGTGTGCTCGCGACCGGCGGCGCGACCTCCGACGAGCTCAGCGATCTCGAGGCGCGGGGCGCCGTGGTGGCCGACCGGTCGCGCGGCCGGCTCGGCCTGGCCGACGCCTGGTCGGCGCTGATCTCTACCCGGGACGCCCGCGGCGAGCACGACATCGCCAACCTCCGGATCGCCGCGCTCTACTGGTGGGCCAGCCTGCCCGCGCCGGCACGAGCGTCGGTGGCGCGGCAGCTGGCCCGCCGCGGTGCCGCCACCCGCAACTTCTGGTCGGTCTACGTCGAGCATCTGGCCGGTGCGAGGCCGGCCGACGAGCCGGAGATGGTCGCGATCCTGGCGGCGGCGATGACGATCGGGTTCGACGACCACCCCGATCGGATCGCCGTCGCCGGCGAGCTGGCCGACGGTCTGCGGGACCGTGGCGTGGCGGTGCCCGGGATCGACCTCGCGCGAGGCTTCGCGGCCCTGTTCTTCGTCGACGATCCGGACGTGGCGGTCGCGCCACTGGAATCGGCGTGGCAACAGGACAAAAGCGAAACCGCGCTGGTCGGCCTGGTGTCAGCGTGGCTGCGGGCGGGCGCCCACGACCGCATCGCGACGGTGGTGGCCGAGCGGGCCGTTCCCCGCGTGGTCGGCGAGTTGGCCGAGCTGAGCGCCGTGCTGCGCTGGCTGGACGACGCCGAGGTCGCCGGCCTCTGCCCGTCGACCGCCTCCCGGCTGGCAGCGCTGAATCTCCGCCTCCAGGCCGGAGATTGGCTGGACTACGCGATCGGCCGCGCGCACCTGTTGGAGGGCGACGCGCCAGGTGCGGCGCGGATCCTGGTGCCGCTGGCCGACCGCCACCCCAATCGTTCCGATTGGAACTACCACGCGGCGTGGGCGCTGCTGCTGCTCGGCGACCGCGACGGCGTCGCCGCGCGCTTCGACGGGGCCCACTCGTCGGAGCGGTGGCCGGTCGGGTTGCTACTGATGGAGGCGGATCCCGGCACGGCGGAAGCGGTCCAGTCGAAGATCACCGCGGACAGCCCCGACCCGATCACCGCCTCGTTGGTGCAGGCGCGGGCCACCCTGATCCGCACCGGAACCGCGTTACCCGTGCCGGACCAGCAGAATCGCGGCAGCATCGCGGCGAGGCTGGAGCGGGTGCGCGGCGGCGTGGCCGCGGGCATCGCCGCGGCGAACCCGGATGACACCGCGAAGTGGGTGGACGACCGATGGTTCACCCGGCTGCCGCTGGCCGACCAGTTGCTGTGGTCCGGCCTTGCCTGGTCGAAGAACGGGTTGATCGAACATGCGGCCGACGGCCTGGGGTACGCGCGGGCAGCCCTGGTGTTGTCGGTGCTGACTCGGGATCCATCCCGGCTGGATCGGCTGCGTCAGCGTACGGACCCGACGATGGAACTCCTTCGGGCCTGGGCCGATCCCGGCACCGCGCCGGCCCGGTTGACCGCGCTGGGCGACCGGGCCCACTACGCCCGCGGACAACTTCTCCTTGCTGGCAAGGACTTCGCCGCCGCGGCCGAGGAGTTCCGTGCCGCCGCGACACAAGACGACGACGCGCCGCGCGACGCCGCCCTGCTGTGGTGGACCACCGCCGTCGCCGCCGGCACCGAACCCGCGGGGCCACACCCCGCCTCGCACCCGGACCAATTCGGGCGCCCGACCTGGCTCACCTGGGCGGCGGCGCTGGTCATGACCAACGACCCCACCGACGGCGTGCCGGCGGCGAAGCATCTCGTCGGCGTGCTGACTCAGGCGCAGACACCGCCCGCCGCCGGCATCCGCGCCGCCGCGGCCGTCATCGCCAACGCGGCCCTCGAAACGACCGACACCGACCGCGCCGCGTCCCTGACCGCCCTGTTGGACGAACTCGCCCTAGCGACCGGCAATCCCGACGCGCTGCGCATGCGTGAGTTAGCCGCCGCCCGCACCGCACGCGGCGGCCACACCGACATCGCGGTCACCGGCGTACCAACCGCCCTGGTCATCGCCGAGCGGGCCCTCGCGGCCGGGGACACCGCCCATGCGCTGCGAGCGCTGCGGTCGGTCCCCGAGGACGACACCGTCGAGTCCCGGCTCTGTCGCCAGGCGGCCGACGCGCTCGCCGGCACGCCGGCCCAGCCGCCCGAGCCCTGGTCGCCGGTCATGCGGCTGCTCGTCGCGGCCGCGCAAGCGGACGAGGCCCCGGCGCTGGCCGTGAAGACCCTGATGCCGTTGCTACGTGAGCAGGATCTGACCGGAATCGTCAACCTGCGCAACGCACTCCCCCACCTCCAGGCCGGCGTCAGCAGCCGACGGGTGCCCGACTACCTGAGCCGGCTGGTCCGCCAAGTCGCCGACGACATGGACGATCCGCGGGCAACCGCCCGCCACCTGGCCGGCATCGGCGACCACGAGGCGGCCGATCCCTTCTGGCGCAAGGCAATCGACCTGCCGGACGACCCGGCCACGCGGGGGGAGTACGTCGCGGTGCTGTGCCACCGCGCGGTGCTGGCCAAGCGGCAGGGCGACGACATGCGCGCCGCCGACCACCTGCTGCTGGCCGCCCGGGTGGCGGCGAGCACCACGCCCCGGTTCACCGTGATCGACGAGGCCGAGATCGCCCACCTTGTCGAGGACACCTTGCACGCGCCCCAGGAGTCGAAGCGGAGTCGGGGGGCCATCCACCATGCCCTCTCCGTCGCGCAGAAGCGCGGCGACGAAACGCGGGTGCTGCTGTGCATGGAACGGCTGCGCGCGTACCTCCGCGCCGGCGCACCGGCCGAGTCGCCCCTCGTGATGTGGGCCGAGCGACTGGTGTTCGGATGGTGCGTGGATCGGCTGATCGGCGATCTGTTCCCGGCCGACGAAACACGCGAGGCGGCGGGCCGGTTCAGCGTGTTCGAACGCGCCGTGGACACCGACGGCATCCTTCTGTTCGCCCTGCTCGACCAGGACCGGGATGGCGCGCTGGAGGCATGGCAGAAGTTCCTGCCGGTGCGGGGTGCCTCCGTGCCGCTCCGGCACGCCGTGGCGGTGCTGTTCCGCGAGCGGGCGCTGGCCGACCCGAACGCGGTCAAGCCCCTGGTGGCGGCGACCATGCTGTGGGCCAGGCTGTTGAGCAGCCCCAAGTTCTGGGCCGGACAACGCGAGGACGTCCGGGCCGACCAGGACCGGCTGCGGACCGAGGTGATGCGGGAGCTGCTGTCCGAACACGCCACGCGCGGGCAGCGGGCACTGACCGCCAAGGCCGCGAACGTCGCCGCGCCGCACCTGCGCTGCCTGATCGACTGCGCCGACGCCACGGCCGTGGACGAGACCCTCGACAAGCTCCACCTGAACGTCCCGGCGCCCGGCGATCCGAAGCGGTTCGCCGACATCGCCGCGGTGGCGCGCGAGGTGCTCGACGGCTGGATCGGCGACCTGCTCGACGCCGCCCGCAAGGTCGTCGAGGATCCGGCGGCGATCGCGAAACTGAAGGGCCTCAACGGAAACTACGAGGGCGGCATCGAGACCCTGGGCCCGTTCCTGCGGCTGGGCGTGCCGGTCCGGCCGGTGCTGCAGACCGCGCTGCGTTGGTACAACCAGTGGTGCATGGCGCTCTACGGCGACGGCGACCTGGACCGGCTCGCCGAGGTGTGCCAGGCCGCGGCCAAGGTGGCCAGGCAGCTGGAACCGCTGTGCGACCAGAAGAAGGTGCTGGACCCCGGCAACCAGACGCTGTCCCAGCACCTGATGCTGCGTGGCTTCGCCACGCGCGACCCGGCCAAGGCGATTCCGCTGTTCAGCCAGGCACTGATCTGGAACCCGAGCAACAACAACGCCGCGGAGCTGCTCGAAGACGCGAAGGCCGCCCGCGTCAACCAGCGCTTCGAGGAGGCCGTGGACGCGATCGAGGCGGGCAAGCTCGACGCGGCCCTGAAGGTGTTGAAGGCCATCGACCCGGGTGGGCCCGGCGATGACGTCCGCCGGGGCCTGCTGGCTCGGGTGTACTTCCAGCGGTCCGCGCGCGCCGTGGAGAAGAAGGATCTGAAGACCGCCCGCGCCGACCTGCGACGCGCACTGGACCTCTCGCCCGATGCCACCTGGCGCGACGTCATCGAGGGCAAGCTGGCCGTGGTGGAGCTGGAAATGGCGCTGCGCGACAACCAGTGGGCGGCGGCCAGGAATCTGGTCCGCAAGCGAACCGCGGCCGCGGACAAGGACCACACGCTGGAGATGGCCATGGTGCTCAACAGCCGTGCCGTCGATCTGGCCAACGAGGCTCAACAGGTGCCGGTGAAGTTCGAGACGGCGCTGCGCGAGGTGATGGCGGCGGTTGAGCGGGCGGTCCGCAACCAGAACGGCCTCTATTCCCTGGATCCGGACTTCACCGACATCACGAACCTGCTGTTGCGGACGAAGCGGCCCACATTCGGCACGACATGCGCGGTCTGCAAGGGAGACAAGGACCTCGGCCGGCAGGTCGTGGTTCAGCTCGTGACGCTCCAGGTCCGTGACCGGCGCGAGTACCGGGTCCGCGTCGCCGACTTCTGGAACGACCACACCGCCTGGCTGTGCGACTCGTGCAAGCAGGCGTGGACCGGACGCAAGGACCTCCTGGCCAGGAGCCGGGAACTGCTCCAGGAAGCCGTCCGGCTGGCACCCGGGAACACGACCATTCGACGAAATCTCGGACAGGTGGAGGACGGCCTGTGAACCGCAATCCCTTCCACGTGCTGCAGCTACCGACGGACGCCACCACCGAGGCGATCGTCGCGCGCGCCCGCGAGGCCGCCGAGCTGGCCGAGAGCGACGCCGAACGGCAGGCCGTCGTCGAGGCGCAGCGGGACCTGATCACCCACCCCGCCGGCCGGCTGCGACACGAGCTGCTGGAGGCGCCCGGCAGCGACTACCGCGACCGCGAGTGGGAATCGTTCGAGCACCAGCACAAGCGCAACCCGGTCGACTTCGCCGCGATCGCCGAGGGCGTGGTGCCGCTGCGGCGTGAGGACTTCGACCTGCTGGCCGTGGTGGGACTCGCTGTGGACGAGGTGCTGGCCACGCCGGAGCCGGACGTGCCGGCCGCGCTGGCCGATCCACCCGTGCAACCCGCTTGGGACACGCCGCCGGTGGAGGTGCGCCATGTCCTCTTCGGCTGACGCAGTGGGCCTGGACTGGTCGGCCTTCCACCCGCGGCCGGTGGGCAAGCCGGTCGAACTACAGTCTCCCGCCTCGGAACTGGGTGCAGCGCTGCAACGCTGCCGGCGGGACCTGACGGCCGAACGCGCCGCGTCGGCCGAGGCCGCCGCCTCGGCCCGGGCCGAGGCGGCGGAGCAGGCCGCGCTGGTGTTCCGGCTCTCGGCCGTACTCCAAGAGCACGACCAGGCGATGGTGGACGCCGGCCTGAAGCGGACCAGTCGCACCCTGCGTGTGGTCTGCGACCAGATGCTGTCCGCGCTCGACCGCGCCGGCCTGACCGTGGTGGACCCGGTCGGGCAGCCGTTCCGCGACGTGGCCGCCGCGGTCGAGGTCGTGGGCTGGCGGCACGGACCCGACTTCCACGACGAGGTCGTGGCCGAGACCGTCGAACCAATCATCCGGCATGGCGCCGAGGTCGTTCGCCTCGGCCGAGTGGTCATGGGCGAACCCGCGCAGGGGCACAGCAGCGACGAAGAGGGCGCGTGATGAAGCAGATCCTGAGCAAGGCCGTCGGCATCGACCTCGGCACGACCAACAGCGCCGTTGCGGTGATGGACCGCACCGACACGGACATCGTGCTGCACCGGGACAGGCACACCGCGACCACGCCGAGCTGCGTGTGGAAGGACCCCCGCAGCGGCGAGCTGGTGGTGGGGCGGCTGGCGGCCCGGCGGGTCGGCGCCAACCCCGCGCCGATCCGGTCGGTCAAGCGGCTGATGGGACGGCAGGAGACCGTGCGCGTCACCGACGAGGACATGACGCCCGAGCAAGTGTCCTCGCTTGTGCTGGCCGAGATGAAGCGGCAGATCCAGCAGGACGTGGCCGCCTGGGACACGGCCGACACGTCGTGGGAGGTGGACCGGGCGATCGTCACCGTGCCGGCGTACTTCGACCAGCCGGCCATCGAGGCCACCCGGCGCGCCGCCGAGAAGGCCGGGCTGGAGGTGCTCGACCTGCTGCACGAGCCGACCGCGGCGGCCTGCTACCACTGCTGGTCCAGCAAGACCGAGAACGGCACGTTCCTGGTGTACGACCTGGGCGGCGGCACGTTCGACGCGAGCGTGGTCCGCTGCACCGCGGGCGCCTTCGAGGTGCTGGGCATCAGCGGCAACAACATGCTCGGCGGCGACAACGTCGACACGGAGATGGCCCGCTGGCTGCAGGAGTATCTGGTGGAGGACGGCTACGCGCTCGACCTCGACCTGGCCGGTGACGACGAGGACAAGATCCGGTTCGCCCAGCTGAAGTTCCTCGCCGAGGGCGTCAAGCAGGCACTGTCCACTCAGGACCTGTTCATGTTCCGGGACAGCGGCACGGTGCGGGACAAGGACGGCACGCCGGTGATCATCGACCGGATGGTGGAGCGGGCCGAGTTCGAGGAGGTCGCCCGGCCGGTGGTGGCCCGGACCATCGGCTACTGCCACGAGGTGATGGAGCTGGCCGGCAAGGTCGCCGGCATCTCACTGTCCGATGTGGACCAGGTGATCCTGGCCGGCGGCTCCACCCACATGCCGCTGGTGCGCGAGATGGTCACCCGCGAGCTGTGCGGCCCGGACGGGGCCCGCTGCGCGGAACCGGTCTACGAGAAGGTCGACACCATCGTGGCGCTGGGCGCGGCGATCCGCGCGTCCGCGGTGGGCGGCCTGCGCAGCCACAACCCCGAGCGCACGGTGCGGGTCTCCTTCCGTGGCACCGGGGCGACCGGGTCGACCACCACCGTGGTCGCGGGCCGGGCCGAGGCGCTCACCGCCGACACCCACTTGGACGGCGGGCACATCCGGCTGAGCACCGGCGGCTACGACGACGAGGTCGACCTGGGATCCGACGGCGTCTTCCGCTTCACCCGGGTGCCGGTGCAGGCCGGGGCGGAGAGCCTGCTGTCGTTCGACCTGTACGACCGTGACGGCGACAAGGTGATGTCCACCGCCCGCATGGTGACCCAGGACGACGATCTCGGCACGGACGGCGGGGAGACCTCGCCGCCCATCCTGAACAAGGCCTTCTCGCTTCAGGTCAACCGCGCCGGCCGGCCCCACGTCAAGGAGCTGGTGCCGGCGATGGCGTTGCTGCCGACCAGTGCGCGGTTCAGCTTCCAGCACCCAGGCAGCACCGAGCAGGTGCTGTTCCCGCTGTACCAGCACCGGCGCCGGGTGCAGGTGATTGAGGTGCCCGTGCCGGCCAGCACCCCGCGCGGTGCCGAGATCAGCTTCGACGTGCACATCGATGACAAGAGCATGATCACCGTCCGCGGTGCCGTCGGCGGCACCGAGTTCGATGCCCGCCTGGTGCAGGCGCCGCCGCGGCCGGAGCCGACCCGGGCCGAGATCGATCAGCTGGCCAACCGGTTCGCCAACTCGGTGCTGTACCTCAAGGCGGGCGACCGCGCGGTGGCCGAGGCCAAGTGGGACATGACGATGGCCAGCCTGGAGACGGCGTGGCGCAACCACGACCTGGTGCAGTTGGAGCACGACCTGGAGGAGCTCGAGTTCATCATCGACTCGCTGGCGGTCGTCGAGATCACGCTGGTGCCGCCCAAGGCCGAGTTCGACGCGATCGTCACGGAGTGCCGGGAACTCAACCACCGGGTCCGCCAGGCGGTGGTGGGCACGGCCATCACGCACGACGAGCACGAGCTGGCCAAGTCGATCGACGTCCAGGTCGACCAGGGCGAGCGGGCCTACCGCAACCGCGACCAGCGGGCCTACGGGGAGGCGATCGAGCAGCTGTACGGCATCCTGCGGTGGCTCGACGGGCAGTACCAGAAGACCCCCGAGGGCAAGGACAACCGCTCCGAGGAGGAGCGCGTGGCCGACGCCGCGGCCGCCGTCACCCACCTGGCTCGCGGCGAGGTCATGCGCCTGGCCGAGTCCAAGGGACGCGCGGACTTCGCGCGCGAGATCACCGAGATCATGCGAGATCTGGCGGAGTGCCAACGTGATGCCGGGCGGGATCCGGGCCGGACGCAGACCCGGATCGCCCAACACCACCGCCGGCTGAAGCAGATCAGGGACGTGCTGCTGTCCGGCGCCCACGACGTCGAGTCGCTGCCCGTGGAGGCGACGCCGTGACGGTCCGCTGCCCGCTCACCGACTGCCACACGAAGAACGCGGCGGACGCCGACACGTGCGTCCGCTGCGGCACGCCGCTGCGCCACCTTGCCCGCCTGTCGGCGTATCCGGACCACTTGTTCAATCGGGGTCTGGCCGCTGCCACGGCGGGCGACCTGGGCACGGCCAGGGACCTGTTCGCCGCCGTGGTGCACTGGTGCCCGCTGGACGTCGTGGCGCGCAATGCCTTGGCCCTGGCCAGCTTCCAGCTCGACGACCACGCGGCGGCCCGCGTCAACTGGGAGGCGGTCCTGGACCGCTCCCCCGGCGACCCGCTGGCCACCGAGGGCCTGGCCCGGCTGGCGGACCACTAATTGATTGAGGGCATGACGTTGGTGACGGCGTGGAGTCGGGTGGCTGGTGGCTGGTCCGGTGTCACCGACCAGCAGATTGCCCAGCAGGTCCGCCCTTCTCGCAGTGTCCGGGATAGGTTGACCAGGAGCAACGTTGTCGTGGGGGGCGGCGCCGGCGCGGAGCCGCCCCCAGCCCGTCGCTATTCACCCAGCTAGGGAGTTGTCGATGCCCGCCACATTGCGCAACTGAATCGCGGGAACGGCCTTCGTCACCGACAACCTGTTCTGGCTCGCAGACCCCGACCATCCGAACAGCCCGCTGTCCAACGCCGGCACCCTGTCAACCCCCGACGCCACCGGGCTGCTGGCCGCGGCCCCCGGGTTCGTGGCAGTCACCTGCGGCGTACACCTCGGAACTGTCTCGGTCACCGCCGAGACTTAAGACGACAACCACCCCTTGGACCCGGAACCGTGGAGCGACGCGCCCGAGGTGTCGGCAATCTGTCCAGTCGAGCGAATCACCGTCTCGGGGGACATAGCCGATCCCAGCGCCCGAGCCTCAACCGGCGTCGAGGATCCGCCGGCCAGCCGCGTCGCCACCAGGTCCGGCTTTCGGCAAGGTACTCCTCGGCGAAGCTACAGCCGCCCGCCAGGTTCCTGGTCGCCGGGCGTCCAGCCGACGACGTCAGGGAGTCGCTGCACGCTCGAGTCTCATGGCTTGAGGGCCACGCCCGCGTACAGACCGTCTTCCTCCGGGTCGACCGCCGGTGCCACCCCGTAGTCCGGGTGCCACCGCGAGGTCGTGACCAGCCCCGGTTCGACCAGATCGAAATCACCGAACAGCTCGAGCACCTGCTCCCGCGTCCGAGGGAACACGTTGTTCTGCGTGCTCTTCATCGTTTCGACGATCTCGTCACCGTGCAGGCTGGTGAAGTCGTCGGTCAGATGCGTGAGCGCGAGGTAACTTCCGCGAGCGACGGCATCGCGGTACCGACCGAACACCCCAGCCGGGTCAGAAGCCGGCGGCAGGTAGTGGCCGATGGTGATGGCCAGCAGGCCGACCGGCTGCGAGAAGTCGATCAAGCGGCGGGTCTCCTCAGCGCCCAGCACGTCGTCGGGCCGGGTGACGTCCGCCTGCACGACGGCGGCGTTCTCGTTCTCGGCGAGCAGGAGTTTGCTGTGCGCTACGGCGACGCCTTCATAGTCCACGTAGACCACCCGCGAACCGGGCGCAGCCTGCTGGGCGATCTCGTGCACGTTTCCCGCGGTCGGAATGCCGGAGCCCAGGTCGAGGAACTGCCGCACACCGGCCTCCACCATGAACTGCACGACGCGGCGCAGGAACGCGCGGTTGCGGCGGGCGATGTCGGCGACGTTGGGCTGCACGGCAAGCAACTTGTCCGCCATGGCCCGGTCGGGGGCGAAGTTGTGGCTGCCGCCGAGTAGGTAGTCGTAGATTCGGGCCACGCTGGGCACATCCGCATCGACCTCGGCCGGTATCCACTTCATCGTGTCCGACATGCTCGCCTTCCCTCGCAGTCCCCATTGTCTACCGCACGCACAGGTCCGATCGCCATGACAGTTACCCCGACGGGCGACCCTGAGAATAGGCGGACCGGCGCTGACCAGCAGTTTTACACGGCGCGCGTTCGTGCTCGCTGATCAGGCCTCCGAGGATTCGCTGTCGCTGTGATCCGCCGGGAGTTGAGGTTCGCCACAGGGTGCGTCGGCCTAGGCGGGCGAAGCTCGCGGGAACGGTGCGGCCGTCGACCGTTGTAGCGCTGGACGTACTCGGTGAGCACGATGCGCAGATGCCGCTGGCCCAGGATCAGCATGCGGTCGGTGAGCTCGGATCCGACGGTGAGTACGAACCGTTCGGCGTAGCAGTTCGCCCGTGGGCAACGTGGTGGGATCTTGACCGTCTTGTTGCCCACGCCAGCCAGGACAGCGTCGAACGAGGCCGCGAACTGGCCCGCCCGGTCCCGGACGAGGAACCGAAACGACGCGATCCGCTCTCGCAGGTCCATCCTTAGATTGCGCGCCTGCTGGACGGTCCATGCGGCGGTCCGGTGTGCGGTGACGCCGAGGATGTGCACTCGCCTGGCGCGGACCTCCAGCACGAACAGCACGTAGAGTCTGCGCAGGCCGATGGTGTCCAGGTGAAAGAAGTCCACGGCGAACAGGCCCTGGATCTGGTTGTGTAGGAAGGCCCGCCACGAGGTGTCCGCACTGCGGGGAGCCGGCCCCAGGGGGCCTGGCCCAGGATCCGGCGGATCGTGCCGGCCCCCACCCGGTGACCGAGTCGGGAGAGTTCACCCTGGATCCGGCGGTGTCCCCATCACGGATTTTCCTGCGCCAGAAGCACAACCAGGCTGCGAGTCTCCTCAGCGATCAGTGGACGCCCCATCCGGTGCGGGTAGACCTCCGATCTCGCTAAGTGTCAAGCTGCGGCGGCCTGGGCGGGTGTGTCGTCGATCGGCCCGAACGCCTTGATCGAGTCGTAGTGCTCTCCAGTCTGTAGGCAATGGTGGAGCTGGCCGAGGAAGCGGTTGAACAGGTGCCGCAAGGCGGCAGCGTGTCGGTCACCGCGTTCTCGGCGACGCCGGTAGTGCTCTTGGGGCGCCCCGGTCTTCGCCATCGCAGCGAAGGCCCAGAGGAACCCGGCGGCGTTGAGCCGGTCGTTCTTCACGGTGCGGCGGGTGATCGAGATGCTGCGTCCGGATGCCCTCGTGACCGGTGCGGAGCCGGCGTATGCCTTGAGCGCGCGGGCGTCGGCGAACCGGCTGCGGTCATCGCCGATCTCGCCGAGCACCCGGGCTCCAGATAGGTCAGCCAGGCCAGGGAAGCTGGTGATCACGGCGTAGTCGGGGTGTTGTTGGAACAGTTCCGCGGTGGTCTGGCTGAGTTGATCGACGGCGGCGCACTCGGCGTTCAGGGTGCCGAGCAGAGCGAGGGCCTGACTGCCGAACGCGTCCTCGACGGCAGGTGGCTGTCGCAGCTGCTCGGCGCGCAGGGCTTGGCATAACTGGAGGGCCAGATCCTCGATGCCGCGCTGGCGGCCGGCCCTGCGTAGTGCGGCGGCCAACTGTGTCTTCGTCACCTTTGCTGCGGCCGCTGGGGTTGGCGCGAGAGCCAGGACGGCGCGGGCCTCTGGGCTGGCCAGGTTGGTGACGGTGCCCTTGGCGAAGGCGGCCAGGAACCCTGGGTAGTACTCGCGCAGCACTGCCCGCAGTTCCTGGGTGGCGCGGGTGCGACGCCAGGTGGCATCTTGGGTGGCACGGGAGAGCACTGCGACGGCGCGGGCGAGGTCGCTGTCAGCGGGCAGCGGCCGGTGGGCGTGAGCGTCGGTGCGCAGGATGTTGGCCAGCGTCATGGCGTCGACGTGGTCGGACTTCTTGCGGGCGACGGTGTGGCGCTCGCGATAGCGGGCGACGGCCATCGGGTTGATGGCGTAGACGCGGCGGCCGGTCTGGCGCAGGGCCGAAACCAGCAGGCCGCGCGGGGTTTCAATCGCGACCGGGATCGGGGCCTCGGCGATGTCGCCGGCGTCGGCGAGCATCGTCATCAGCTCGGCGAACCCCATGGCGGAGTCGCCGATGCGACGCTTGGCCACCAGACCGCCGTCGGCGTCGATCAGGGCGACGTCGTGGTGGTCCTCGGCCCAGTCGATCCCGCAGAACACCTTCACTCTGTGTTTCTCCTCGAACTGGCTGTTTGTGCTGGTCAACGAGACCCTGGTGAGAACGCGCGGCGCCCTAATGACGAGGCTCTATGGCCTGACCTCCGATTGAGCCGTTCACGATCCCAGCGATCCGCGCGGGCACCGGTCTCGACGAAGAGCTCATGCGGCTCCCGGCCAACGAGGTGTCCTCCGTGCGGACGGGCTCGAATCACGACGACCATCTTGATCAACGAGGCGGTGGCGACCGTGCTGGCCACCACCACCTCCGGTTCCGTTGTCGGCGCGGTCTTAGCTGGAGGGCTCGTGGCCCGAGGTATCGCCAGGCGTCAACGGAACGAGTGAGGAGGATGTCGAGGCGAGAGGCGCCGGTCTACACCAAGAAGGCTGCTGCCATGGTCCACTTAAGGCGTCCTGCTCGCACTCGACCATCCAGAACGACCAACCAGTGCGCCGGCCTGGACGCAGGTCTACCGCCCTGGGTAACTCAGAGGCGTCACCGGCGGTCGTTCACGAGTCATTAGGTCCACTTCGCGGCTACCAGGCGCCGGTGCCAGCGCAGGATCGTGTCCGGCGTGACCAACCGGTGCAGCCGCAGCCCCGTGGGTAGCAGGCGGGTCAGCGCGGCGAACACGGCGCGGTCGACCCAGTCCAGGCGAGGTTTCGGCTTGCCTCGGCGCAGCACGGCGACCTCGTGGCGGAGCACCAGCAACTCGACGTCCTTGTACGCCGACGAGCGGCCGAGCAACACCAGCAGACCCACCAGCCGGACGAAGATCAGATAGAGCAGACGCGGCGCCATGGCTGGCGATCATGCCCTGTCCGTCACGGGCCCATTTCCGCAGGCCAACGCGTGGACCGACTTTTGGAACCCCACAGGTCCGCACTCACCGACCACACAACCCTGCCCAGCGGGGTGGCCGTCCTGACCTGACCAAGTCGGTCTGGACCACGACGCTGCGCGGATGGCCGCCGGCTTGCGGAATTCGTCGAACCGGTAGGAAGAAGGCAGTGCCATTCTTTGAGTCCCACGAAGGAACCCAACTCGCCTATGAGGATCATGGGACCTGAACCCCAGGTTGTCCGCGGAGCTGATGGACGTCGAGCTCCGCCGGTCGCTGACGTGCTCACCCTGGGCCGCCGTCGCAGAGCAGCGCACCGCGCTGTCCACCGACTACCGCGCGGACCTGCGCGCGATCACCATCCCCGCCCTCGTGGTGCACGGGAGGGCGGACGTGAACGCGCCGTTCGAGCTCACCGGGGCACAGACCGCCGAACTCGTCCCCAGGGCTGTGCCCAAGGTGCACGAGACCGCGGCCCACGGCCTGTACGCCGCCCACGCCGACCAGCTCAACACCGACCTGCTTGAGTTCATCGAGGGCCGACGCGCCTGAGACACTGACCCGAAAGGCTCCACAGATGTCCCGTGAGATGTTGTTCCACCCCATAACCGAGTCCGATCAGGACCGCGCCCTGTCCATCCCGGTCACCGAGCCGGTCTGGTGGCTGGCCGCCGACGCCTGGCGCGCCGAGGCGGCCCAGCGCCAGTACCGTCCGGAGTGGACCTGGATCGCCGAGGACGGCGGCCGGATCCTCGCCCGCGCCGTGTGGTGGGGCCAAGCCGACAGCGAGCACCCGCTGGCACTGGATTGCCTGGTCACCGACGACTGCGTCACCGATCGCGCCGGCGTCGCCGCCGAGTTGCTCACCGCCGCGCACAAGGCGTTCCTGGACGCCGGCGCGCAGCGGCCGCCGTTGTACAACATCATGAAGCTGCCCGGCGGCTGGCGGGACGACCCTGCGATGGCCGCCGCCGTGGCCTGGCGGCAGGACGCGGCCCACCGTGCCGGGCTCACCGCCGAGGTCGAGCGGCTGCAATACGAGTGGGTCCCCGACGCGGGTATCCCGGAGCCGGGCGGGCGGCTGGTGTTCTCCCCCGAGCCGGACGACGAGGTGTTCCTGCAGGCGCTGCTGCGGGTGGCCGAGGGCAGCCTGGACGCCCACACCCGCGAGAACGAGGCGGCCCATGGCGCGGAGGCCGCCGCCCGCGAGGCGTTGGAGTTCTACCTGGACCGGCCCGGCAAACGGGAGTGGTGGCGGCTTGCCCACACCCCCGACGGCGCGCTGGCCGGGCTGGCCATCCCCTCGGCCACCGCGTACAACCGCAATGTCGGCTACCTCGGCGTTGTGCCTGAGTTGCGCGGCCAGGGCCTCGTCGCGGAGATCCTGGCGGAGATCACCCGGTTCCACGCCGCCGAGGGCGCGGACCGGATCACCGCCACCACCGACCTGGGCAACCGCCCGATGGCTGCCGCGTTCGACCGCGCCGGCTACCGCAACACCGAAGTCCGGGTGATCCTGTCCGCCCCCGCGTGACACCTCGACGAAGCGCGCCCGCGACCTTCCGCCGCCCCCGGAGAATCTTGATCGTCTCCCTCACAGTCGATGCCGTGCCGGCCCGGGTGATCTGGGCCGGCACGGTGTCCCCCGGCTTGGACTTCGCCGGGACGGTCGCGAGCGACCCCGTGTCGGTGGCGGACGTCCCCCCGCCGTTCGCCTGGACCGCCACCGCCGACGAGATCCTGGCCAAGGTCAGGCTCGTCCAGGCCAATGTCAAGAAGCTGGTCGACAACAACGCCAAGTAAAGACATCGGGACCACCGGGACACCAGCTAAGGGATGTGCGGCGCCGTACCTGGAAAACTCACACAGCATGGACTGCGTCTTCTGTCACCTCATACGCGACGACAGCGCCAGGTGGATCGCACGTGACCAATCCACCTGCGCATTCGCTCCGCGCATGCCGATCGCACCCGGCCACACCCTGGTCATCCCGACCGCGCACATCACAGACATCTTCGACGCGGAGCCTTCCGTACTTGCCGCGTCGATGGTGCTGGTCAGACGAGTGGCCGACGGCATGCGGTCGGCGCTGGGAGCCCAGGGTGTCAACATCCTGAACGCCAGCGGGCCGGGTTCCGAGCAGTCCGTACCGCACCTGCACTTCCACGTAATTCCGCGGTGGGGCAACGACAACTTCACGACCTGGCCCGCTGGCCGGTCGCAGCACCAGATCGATGACGACCCGGTCCGGCTGTCGGCGATGGGGACTGCGCCACCGGTCGACGGAGGCTCTGCGCACCGCCGCGCGCAAGAATGATCCGCCGCTCGCCTCGCTCGGCACCCAAGCCGAACAGGACGTCGAGGGTGGCGGCGCCATGACCGCCGCGGAAGCACTCGCTGCCATGCCTCACGCTAATGATCGTCGTCGTAGCCGGCCTCGGCGTCCTCAATTGCGCAGCCGCTGGGGTGGCGGCCAATCTGGGAGTCCACGATCGGAGCATGCAGCCGTGCCGATATCCGGCCCGGCTTCCAGCGCCCGGTCACGGCCGGCCGAACAGGTCCGTGGACTGGTCCTGGCGCGATACCCCCGTCGCCACGGCCGGTCTCGTACGTTCCTAAGCGCGTCAGGCTGGCGAACCGCAGTCCCCGCGGCGATCGCGGCCACGTAGTCGCGGCAGGCCTCGTTGATCGTGACGACATCCGATGCGAAGTCGCCAATCCGCGAGACGACGCACGGCTGTTTCTGCACGGACATCTGTTTCTCCAACGGCCGCGGCTGCCGTAGCCGCGGTAGGCGCGACTACGGCGGCCGCCAAGGCCACGAACGCAAGCAGTTGTGTCGTCGCTACGGCGGCGTTTCACGTCGCGTGCGACCGACACATCAGCACGCCACCTTGCTGCCGGCAGGCCGCGGATCTGACCGGGCACGAGGACTCCGACCCCCGAGCAGGCTGCGCGGCGGCTGCTGGAGTGGCTAGCGAGCAGTACCGCGAGGTGGTTGCTGGTGCTCGATTGACGTCCAGGCGCCCAGTGATGTGCGGGAGTGGTGGCCGCCGCACTCGACGACGGGGCGGGTGGTGGTGACGACCCGGCGTCGGGACGCCGCCCTGGATGGTCACCGGCGTCGGCGGGTCGAGGTCGATGTGTTCACCCCTGCGGAGGCGCTGGCTTATCGGCGGTATTGGCCGAGCAGCCGGACCTGCTGGCCGGCGTCGAGGAGTTGGCGGCGGAGTTGGGTACTTTTGCCGGTGGCGTTGGCCCAGGCGGGCGCCTACCGGTTCGACCGGTGACTGACCTGCGCGGAGTACCGGGTGCTGCTGGGCGATCGGCATCGGTCGTTGGTCTCGGTGTTGCCCGATGCCGAGGGGCTTCCTGATCAGCATCGGCAGACGGTGGCCTCGACCTGGTCGCTGTCGATCGAGTACGCCAACCGTCTGTCCCCGGCCGGGGTGGCGGGCGGGCTGTTGGAAGTGGCCAGTGTGTTGGACCCCAACGGCATCCCCGCCGAGGTCTTCGGCTCCAAAGCTGTGCTGGAGATGCTGGCCGACCAGACCACGCATATCGTGGATGCCGCGGATGCGCGGGAGGGGCTGGCGTGTCTGCATCGATTGGGCTTGATCACCTGGGATCCGGGCTCAGCGCCTCGGGCGGTCCGGGTCCACGCATTGGTTCAGCGCGCCGCACGGGACAGCCTGTCGCAGGGGCGGTTGTCGGTGCTGGCCCGTGTCGCGGCGGACGCGCTGTGCGAGGCGTGGCCTGAGGTTGAGCGGGACACCGCACTGGGACAGGTACTCCGCGCCAACACCGAGGCGGCGATGACGGCCAGTGGAGACGGTCTGTGGGAGCCAGACGGGCATGCAGTGCTGTTTCGCGGCGGACGAAGCCTCAGAGTGTGGGTTGGTGGCCGAGGCCGCGGATTACTTCCAGCGGCTGCACGACACGGCGATTCACCGACTTGGCCCCGACCACCCCGACACCCTCACCACACGCAATAACATCGCCTCCTGACGGGACCACGCTGGTGATCCGGCCGGCACCGTCACCGCGGCACTTCTTTCTGCGGTAATTGATCGCTGGTCCTGTCGCCTTGACGAGCGCATGGGCTATGAGGATTGGTCGTGCGTTGCGCCCACCTGGACAGTGCAGATGCTGCGCCGTCTGGCTTGGTCACGGCCCGAGTAGGGCGTGCCGGGCCTGGCTGGACAGCCAGGTGCGATAGTCGTGCTCGGACCAGCCGTGGTGGGTCACCAGGGCGTCGTAGTGGGCGGGGTCGTTGTAGATCCACAGAATGTCGGTCGCGCGGTCGATGTCCAGCCCGGCGGCCAGCGGACCGGTTGCGAAGGCGTGGTCGACGACCATGCGTGCGCCCGCGCGGCGGTTGCGCTGCAACGTCTCCCACAGCTCGGCGATCTCGGCGGTCTGGTCCGCCGCGCGGCGCACGACCTCGAAGATCCGTGCCGCGCGTCCGTTGATCAGCACGCACACGCCCGCGTAAGCGTCCAGGACGTCCGCCGGGGTCGCGGCGTCCCATACAGGGCGAAACCAGGGCCGCTCGGCGACCGGCACGGGCTCGTCGTCTCCGGCGAGAGTTTGGTCGAGTACATGGCGTAGGAGCGCGGGCTTGGACCCGAAGGCGGCGAACGCGGTCGGCCGGGCGACGCCCGCTGCGGTCGCGATGTCGTTGAGCGAGGTGCTCGCGTACCCGCGGGTGACGAACAGTTCGCGGGCCGCGGCGATGACTGCCTGCCGAGTCTGCCGGGCGTTCTCCTGCCGCAACGGAGACCGGTAGGGCCGTCGGGCGGCCCCGCCGAGGCTGTCCTTGACATCGTCCATGGTTCGGCGATACTAGCATCATGTTCACTAGACGTTGTCTATCGAATTGAGGCGACCATGTCCCAGAGCACACCGCCGACTCGTCCATACGTGCTCGGCCCCGCCGACGGGCAGTCCTGGTGGTTCCTCGGCAGCCTCGCCACGGTCAAGGCGGGCGGTGTCGACACCAGAGGGCGGCTGACCGTCGCGGAGTTCGTCAATCCGGCTGGATTCGCGCCGCCGTTGCATCGCCACCACGACGAGGACGAGATGTTCTACCTGCTGTCGGGCACCGCCCGTTTCAGCTGCGACGGCAAGGAGTTCGTCGCGGGTCCCGGTGACTTCGTGATGCTGCCGGTCGGGCTGGCGCACACTTTCGTGGTCGGATTGGACGAGCCGCTGCACGCGTTGCAGATCACCACGCCCGGTGGCTTCGAACACTTCCTGGCCGAGGCGGGCGAACCCGCCCGTGAGCATCGCCTACCCGGCATCGGCGAGTGGGACCAGGCACGGCTGGACCCGGCCGCCATCGGCCACGCCTCAACGCGCCACCGCGTCGAGATCCTCGGGCCACCGCCGAGCACGGCAGGCTGAAGGCCACATCGAGCAGACCCTGTAGGACCGAGTCTGCGGTGACTAGGGCGAGTACGGCACGACGGCATTCAAGCGTCGCGCCCGACGTATGAGGTACGACAAACTCCTGGGGAGGCCTTCTCCCCGCTCCATCTCCATCAGTCCACGCCAGGTGCTCGCCGTCCTCTCGTCAACCCAGTCCTCATCCCAGCCACCGCTCGGAACAGGCGCCATCCACGTCGCGATGCCATCACGGCTTTCGAGCACCGCGCCCTGAACCACGTGCGGAATGTCCTCTGTGCGGTCCACCGTGTTCGCCAAGACATCACCCACGATGTACGGGTACCCGGCTGCTACATCACGACCAAGCTGCTCCGTAGTCTCAACGAACGGCGCGTAGGAGAGTCTTCCTACAAACGTGTGGCCAAGGACGTACCGAGTCCCATCTACAGTGAGCTGGCCACAGATCACTCGTACGTCGCCGTTGGGCCGGCGCTCGTCCAGCCATGCGCGCGCTGCTTTCTCGTCGGAGGGTTCCGGACATTGCCCGGCGCCGGTCGGCCGGTTCCTGGTTGCGGCGGATCGGCTGGCGGCGGGGACTGAGTGGCCGGTCGCGGCCTACGCCCACCCGCGTACCGCACCGCTCGGTGTCCGCCACCACTGCAAGGTGACGCTCGCACCACTCGACCCGCTCTACCCGGGCCCTTGTGCGCACCGGCAGTGTCGGCGTGAACGGCTACCTGCCCGACCTCGGGGCGCCCTTCGGAGGCGTCAAGAACAGCGGGATCGGCCGCGAGCTGGGCCCGGACGGACTCGCGGCCTTCCAACGAACGAAGTCGATCTACCAGCTGTGAACCGCCGCCGACCGTCCCCTTCCTCCGGACGGCCGGCCCGGTCCGGTGGCGGACCACATTGGACGGAGCGGGCAGGTGGTCGTGAGCCGTCGTTACCGTTCAGACCCCGCCGGCCCGGAACTCCGTCGGCGTCTGCTCGGTCCGCTGACGGAAGAACTTCGTGAACACGGTGGCCCCGGGGAAGCCCAGCCGCTGCCCGATCGACGCCGCCGGCAGGTCGGTGTGCACGAGCAGGCGTTTGGCTTCCAGCAGAACCCGGTCGTCGATGAACCGTTTGGCGCCACACCCCACCGCGGTCTGGGTGGCCCTGGTCAGGGTACGCACGCTGTACCCGAGTTGTGCCGCGTAGTCCTCCACTCGATGTGTACGCGCGAAGCCCTGCTCGACGGCCGTCTGAAAGCGCAGGAACGCATCCCCGGCGACGTTCGGTTCCCCATGCGTGCCACGCAAAGCCGCAAGCCGCAGCACGAGTACCGCGAGCAGGTGCCGCAGCACCTCCAACTGCGTCTCCGACGGCCGTTCGCCCCATCGCGCGTACTCGCGTTCCAGCAGGCCCAGTACCTGCCACAGGGTGTCGCCCTCGCCCTCTGCCGGCACCGAGGTCGGCTGCCACGCGCCTCGGTCGACGCCGGCGACCTCGGCCGTGGCGCCGTCAAGGAAGCCAGGCAGGAACAACACGATCCGCCCCTCGACGCCGTCCAGTCCGGAGTTGTACCGATAGACCTGCCCTGGGCGCACCCACAACCAGTCGCCGGGAGCCAGTTCGTGGTCGGTGAAGTCCAGCGAGCAGCGCACGGTCCCGGTCCGCACCGCGACCAGCACATGGAATTCGGGTCGTTTGAGACCGTACGGGTCGACGCCGTGCCCGGCGGCCCGAGTCAGCAGGCCCGGGAAGTCATTCACCTTGACGCCGCGCGGCACCCCGACGACGTGCGCGCGGTAGGGCAGCGCCGCGATCGCATGCTGTCCGTTTCTGACCATCACCTGTCCAAAACGTGCCAGTAGGAGGAGCAGAACCACCATAGTCTCGAATCCGATGGACCGAAAATGTTGAGGAGTCGATCGTGCGGCTGATCGTGGGCATCACCGGGGCCACCGGCGCGGTGCTCGCCGGCCAACCTGCTGGCCCGGTGTTCCCGTGAAGGCAGGAGAACCAGTATGACCCGCACGGTATTCACCGGTGGCACGGTGTTCGACGGCACCGGCAGCGAACCCGCGCCGGCGGACGTGGTGATCGAGGACGGGGTGATCGTCGATGTCGGCGCCGGCCTCGACGGCGACCTCTCCGTCGACTGCACGGGCGCGACGCTGCTGCCCGGCCTGTTCGACTGCCACGTGCACGTGGTGGGGTCGGGCCTCGGGCTGCTGCCGCAAGTTCAGAAGCCGTTCTCGTACCAGTTCTACGAGGCGGCCCGGAACCTGTGGACCACGCTCAAGCTCGGCATCACGACCGTGCGCGACGCGGCTGGCGCCGACCTCGGCATCAAGCAGGCCGTGGCCGACGGGCTGATCTCCGGGCCTCGACTGCAGATCGCCATCGGCCTGATCAGCCCCACCGGCGGGCACGGCGACGGCTGGCTGCCCTCGGGCCACTGCGTTCCGGCGTCGCTGCCGCACCCGGGCCGGCCCGATGCGATGGCCGATGGCCCGGACGAGATGCGCCGGGTCGCGCGAACGCTGCTGCGCGCGGGCGCCGACGTGCTCAAGGTCTGCACCACCGGTGGCGTGCTCTCACCACGCTCCGATCCGCGGCATTCCCAGTTCACGGTGGAGGAGCTCGACGTTCTCGTCACCGAAGCCCAGATGCAGGGCCGCGCGGTGATGGCCCACGCGCAGGGCACCGAGGGCATCAAGAACGCTGTGCGCGCCGGCATCCGCTCCATCGAGCACGGTATCTACCTCGACGACGAGGCCATCGAGCTCATGCTGGCGCGCGGCACGTGGCTCGTGCCGACGCTCGTGGCGCCGGTGAACGTGATCCGCGCTGCCGAGGCGGGGGCGTCACTGCCGGACGCCGTGGTGCGGAAGGCGAAAGAGGTCGCCGAGGTCCACACCGACTCGGTGCGCCGCGCCGTCGCCGCGGGCGTGCGGATCGCGATGGGCACCGACAGCGGCGTCGGTCCACACGGGACGAACCTCGAGGAGCTTGGTCTCATGCGCTCGTGCGGCATGAGCCCTGCCGACGTGCTGGTCGCGACGACGTCGTCGGCCGCGCGGCTGCTCGGTTTCGACGGTGAGCTGGGTCGTCTCGCCCCCGGCCATCGCGCCGACGTCGTGGTCGTCGCCGGTGACCCGTACGACTTCGGTGGCCTGGCCGGCAACGTGCGGGAGGTGTGGCAGGACGGCGTGCGGGCGGTGTGACCGCGAAAACGTCCTGAGCCCGACCGGCACGCCGAGGCCGGTCGGGCCGTCCCACCCCGGTCTGGCCGTGCAGAGCACGGGTGTGAACTGCGCGCAGTCCGTGGTCCCGTGTTGCATCCTCGCTCGACCGCGCGGTCCGCGGCGCGGGATTCCCGTGTCCTCGGCAGGGTGCTACGGCCCAGGTGGAGTTATTAGTCAGTTTAAGTAATGGGAGGACTCGGACATGTCCGCATCGACGCCGGTCGTGTTCATCCACGGCCTGTGGATCCACTCCGACTCGTGGCAGAACTGGGTGGATCTCTACCGACAAGCCGGCTACGACCCGATCGCCCCGGGATGGCCCGGCGACTCCGACACCGTCGCCGCCACCCGCGCCAACGCCGCCGCCCTCGCCGGGCACGGCATCGACGACATCACCGCGAGCTACCTGAAGGTGATCAACGGCCTGCGCGCCAAACCGATCGTCATCGGCCACTCCTTCGGCGGCCTGATCGCCCAGAAACTGCTGGCCGGCGGACACGCCGCCGCCGCGATCGCCATCGACCCCGGCCAGATCAAGGGCGTCAAGCCCGTGCCGTTCGCGCAGATCCGCTCGGGCCTGCCCGTGCTGTCCAAGCCGGGCAACAAGAAGAAGGCGGTCGCGCTCACCAGCAAGCAGTTCCGCTACGGCTTCGGCAACGCCATCCCGCAGGCCGAATCCGACGAGCTGTTCGAACGCTGGGCCATTCCCGGCCCCGGCAAGCCGCTGTTCGAGGCGAGCACCGCCAACTTCAGCACGTCCTCGCCGGCGGCGGTGGACACCAGGAACAACGACCGTGGACCACTGCTGATCATCGGCGGCGGCCAGGACCACACCGTCCCCGAAGTCGTCGCCAAGGCCGCGTACAAGCTCTACGCCGGATCGAGCGCGATCACCGACTACCGGTCGTTTCCCGACCGGGGCCACTCCCTGGTCTTCGACCACGGCTGGCGTGAGGTCGCCGACCACACCCTCGCTTGGCTGCGGCATCTGGGCCTCTGACCCCCCTGCCGTACCACGCTCCATCACCTAGGAAGGGAAAACCCATGCGTACAGCACACCGACCGCGCTCGCGCGGAGTCCGATTCGCCCTGGTCGGCGCGGCCATCGCCGTCGCCGCCGGGCTCATCCCCGGCGCGGCCGTGTCCGCCGCCACCAGCCAGGCATACGGCCACGGGCCCAAGCCGACGGTCGTGCTCGTCCACGGCGCGTGGGCCGACGGTTCGAGCTGGAACGGTGTCGTCAGCCGGCTCCAACGCGACGGCTACACCGTCGACGTGCCGCCCAACCCGCTGCGCGGCGTGGCCGGCGACTCCGCCTACCTCGCCAGCTACCTCAAGACCGTCCCCGGACCGATCGTCCTGGTCGGACACTCCTACGGCGGCTTCGTCATCACCAACGCCGCCACCGGCAACACCAACGTCAAGGCCCTGGTCTACGTCGACGCCTACATCCCCGCCCAGGGCGACACCCTCAACGGGCTGACCACCCAGTTCCCGGGCAGCCAGGTCACCCCGGACGCGCTCACCTTCGTGCCGTCGGCCGACGGCGTCGTCGACGCCTACATCACGCCGGCGCAGTTCCGGAGCATCCTGGCCAACGACCTGTCGGCCGCGCAGGCCGCCGAGCTCGCCGCCATCCAGCGCCCGATCGCGGCCTCCGCGCTCGGCGAACCGTCCGGCGCGCCGGCCTGGAGCGGCATTCCCAGCTGGGACGTCATCGGAACCGCCGACCACGCCCTGCCCGCCGCGGCGCAGGAATTCATGGCCAAGCGCGCCGGCTCGACCGTGACCGAGATCAACGCCTCCCACCTGTCGATGATCTCCCACCCCGGCACCGTGCAGCACGTCATCGAGGAAGCGGCCCACCACACCTCGTGACCACGCCGCATGGTGTGACCGTCGAAACTCACCGCGGTCAGCACGTTCTCCCTCCTGCATGGAAGGTTTTGTCATGGCGGCGCGAATACTGTCGATAATCGGTGCTCTCTTCTATATTCTCTGGGCGGCTTTGCATTTTCAGGCCGCGGCCGGTGTTGTCAAGCTGGGAGACACGGTCCCACCGTCGATGATCCAGGGCCGGCTGTTCCAGGACGCGTGGACGCTGTACTCGGCGGCCGCCGTCATCGCCGTGGTGTCCGTCATCACGATCTTTCGACGCTGGCGGCTGGGCTACTGGTTGAACCTGGGCGTGGCCGGCATCACCGATGTTGGCTTCATCGTGCTCATCCTCGTTCCCGGTTACGCGCCGTTGTGGCCGGGGGTGCAGGGACCCGTCGCCTGGATCATCGGTCTGGCCTTCTCCACCGCGGCCATGGTGCTGACCAGGCGCGCGTCGACGCGGCCGGAACCGGCCTCGGTCGACCGCTGAGCACCTGGACTGACCCGCACCGCCGCAATGGCCGGTTCCGCACACGCTGGCAGATCTGAAAAGGAATGAAGCCATGACCGAAGAGCAATACCGTGGACCGGCCGCATCGGACCGGCGCACGTTCCTGCGCCGGGCATCGATCGCGGCCGCCGCGCCGGCGGTCGTCGCGCTCGTGGGTGCTGGCGGGACAGCGACGGCCAACGCCGCCGGGTCGACCGACTTACCCGACTTCGCCCCGGTGCCGCCGACGTCGTTCGGACCCGCGCTGAACTCCGCCGGCTACTACGTCGGACAGATCAGCGGCAACCTCTACTGGGTCACCGATTCCAGCTATCAGGCGATGTTCCTCGCAACACGCGACGGCGTGGTGCTGGTCGACGCCCCGCCGACGATCGGGCGGAACATCCAGCGGGCGATCGACAGCGTGACCAAGCCCCAGGGGCTCCCCTCGCGGGTCACGCACGTGGTCTACTCCCACAACCATGCCGATCACATCGGCGCGGCGGGGCTGTTCGGCCGCGACGTGGAGGTGATCGCCCACACCGAGGCCCGGCGGCTGCTGCGGGTCGCGAACGACCCGAACCGTCCCGTGCCGTCGGTGACGTTCGACGATCGACACGTGCTCACCGTCGGCGGTGAGCGTCTGGAGCTGGTCTATCACGGGCCCAACCACAGCCCCGACAACATCTTCGTCTACGCTCCGCGCCAGCGCACGCTCATGGTGGTGGACGTGATCTTCCCGGGGTGGACGCCGTTCAAGAACCTGGCCGAGTCGCAGGACGTGCCGGGTTGGCTGGCCGCTCACCAGACGGCGATGGACTACTCCTGGACGACCCTGGTCTCCGGTCACCTCGGCCGGCTCGGCAGCCGGCAGGATGTTGTGCTGCAACAGAACTACGTGACCGACCTACAGGACAGCGCCCGTACCGCACTCACCACGCTCGACCCGACGCCGTACTTCCAGAAGTACGGGTCGACCGGAAACTCCTGGGCCATCTTCAAGACCTACCTCGACGGGGTCGCCCGCCAGGCCGCTGACCCGGTCGTCGCGAAGTACATCGACAAGCTCGCCGCGGCGGACGTCTTCACCATGGACAACGCGGCCAGCATGGTCAACTCGCTGCGCATCGACGCGGGCGTGCTCGGCCCGTTCGGGATCCATCCCTAGCGCTTGCACAGCTGCCGGCCAGACGACGAAACCGCCGTGGAGATGATCACGGCGGTCTCGGCATGCGCGATGCCGGCTTCATGGTCCGGCCGGTGGATCAGGCTCGCCCCGCGGATCCGTTTCGACCACGGCCGAGCAAAGCGACAAAGCTGATCGCGAGCTCCGCAGACTCCTTACCGCGCTCGCGTTCCTGGTGGCACGGGCCCCGCTTCGACCGCTGGTCACGACCGGCCTGCCCGTCACGCCCCCGGACGATCAAGCCGTGCCCCGTCAGGGCAATCGGCGGCCTTGATCCAGATGTCGATGACGACCTTGCCGTGCACGTGCCGGCCGGCCTGAAGCTCGCCGCGACGGGCACCCGCGGCCGCCCGCCGCGACCAGGCGGGGCGATCTCGTCCAGGGCACCGGGAGCCGGCGTTCGAGAGCATCCGGCTTGATCGCGAGCGCCTGGGCGTATCCCGGTGACGCGTCTCAGTCGCGAGCGACCTGCATCGTGGGGAAACCCAACATGATCAACCGTTGGTCCTCAGGCCAGAGCCCTTCGGCCGCCGTGGGACGTTCACCCCGACCAAGTAGGTGCCGCCGAACTCAGGAGGTTGACCAGGCTGGACGAGGCGCTGGACCAGATGCACACGACCACGAAGGTCATGCGCGACGCGGCCGAGACGTCCATGGCCGAGCAGGGCATCGAGCGGCTCCATGCGGTTCGGCACCTCGAGCACCGGCCTGCCGACCGGCGTGCAGTCGGCGGCCAGTTCGGCACGCGGAGTCGACCATCCTGCATATCGCCTCGCTGCTGGAGACCCTGAGCCCGGTGCGCGACCAGCATCCCACGCTCTGACCGCCGGTGGACTTCTACCCGAGCACCCCAGCTTGTGTCGCGGGTCAAGACCGTACCGCCCCGACCCGGCAACACCGGTCAGGAGATCGTGAAGCCGTGTAGCCGATCAGCGCGGGTGAGCCGGACGAGGCGGACACCACGAACAGCCCGGCGTTCTGGGTGGCCGCCTGGCCGGGCGCGGTCACGGTGCCGACGGTCGACCAGGTTTGGCCGTCCTCGGAGTAGTAGCCGGTGTAGCTCGCGCCGGAGCGCACCAGCCGGAGGTGCACGGGACCGTGGCCGCGATGGAGCCGTTGTCCGGGGTCACGGAGTCGATGTACGGGTTGCCGTCGCTGTTCCACTGGATGCCACCGGACGGCGACAACGTTGATCTCGGGGCGGTGCGGCTCAGCCGGGAAGTTCGGTGACGCCGAGGGCGAAGTCCCAATTCCCCACACCGTGGCGGGCGAGACCCATCGTCACCACGCCCGCACCCTCCAGCCAGTACGCCATTTTCAGGTCGCCGACGTCCAGCGGGCGTAGCCCGAGGCTCTCGATGAACGCCTCCACGCCCGCCTTGGCCTGCGCATCGTCGCCGGCGATGAAGACGACGGGTCGGCCCTTCTCCAAGACATGGCGGAAGATCGTGTTGAATGCCTTCACCACGCTGGCGCTGGCCGGGGCCGCCTTGGCGACTTCCTGCGCGATCGAGGTGTCCTCGCCGTGGGCCAGCCCGTCGGCCGCGGAATTGAACGGGTTGCTGATTTCGACGATGACCTTGCCCGCGAGGGCGTCTCCGTAGTGGGCGACGACCGGAACGACGCTGGCGTACAACAGGGCCACGATGACGATGTCCCCGGCCGGGACGGCACCCCACTCTCCCGTCGTGGCGCCGCCGCCGAGAGCCTTGGCCAGGTCGGCGGCTTTGGACTGATCGCGGCCCATGATCTCGACGGTGTTGCCGCCCGCTATCGCCAGCGCGCCGAGGGTGCGGGCCATGTTCCCGGTGCCGATGATGCTGATGCTGCTCATGAGTTGTCCCGTCTTGACTGACGATCGAAAGGGTTGACTGCTCTGGCTTTCTCCCGCTCAGACCGCCGCGGTGCCGCCGTCAACGGCCAGTTCCGTCCCGTTCACATAGCTCGAGTCGTCCGAGGCGAGGAACAGCGCGACCGTCGCGATCTCCTCGGGGCGGCCCATCTCTCCCCGCGGGATCAGGGACTCGAACTGCCGCATCGTCTCCTCGTCGAACAACTCCTCCTGCTTCGGCGTGGCGACCTGGCCGGGCATCAGCACATTCACCCGGATCCGCCGGTCCTTCAACTCGGACAGCCACACGCGGGCGTAGGCCTGCAGCACGGCCTTGCTCGCCGCATACACACTCCACTCGGGATAGCCCTTGACCGACGCGTTCGACCCGGTCATGAAGATCGAGCCGCCGTCGTTGAACAGCGGCAGCGCCTTCTGCACCGTGAACAGCGTGCCGCGCGCGTTGAGCCCGAAGGTGGCATCGAAGTGCTCCTCGGTGATCTCGCCGAGCCTGCGCTGCTCGCCCGTCCCGGCGCTGGCCCACAACACGTCGATCGCGCCCTTTTCCCGCTTGACCGTGTCGAACAAACGGTCCAGGTCCGCCAGGTCGGCCGCATCGCCCTGCACGCCGGTCACGTTCCGGCCGATCAGCTTGACGGCGTCGTCCAGCGCTTCCTGCCGCCGGCCCGAGATGAAAACATGCGCTCCTTCGTCGACGAACAGCTTGGCGCCGGCCAGCGCCATGCCACTTGTTCCGCCCGTGATCACCGCTACCTTGCCATCGAGCTTTCCCACGATCACTCCATGAATAGATGGGCCAACACAGCTGTGCACGCCGGTCCGCGTCGTGGCCGCGCCGACCACGACAGCACCAGCTATGTACACCGACCTGTGTCCTTAACGTATCGGACGGTCAGTTGGAACGCAAGCTATGTACACCGGGCGTTACCCTCCTGGGCTATGCTCGGGGTATGACGGAGTTGGAGAAGGGCCCCCAAGGCCGGCGCCGCGGCAGGGGCGCGCGCGAGCGCATCCTCAGCGCGTCACAACGACTGTTCCGCGAGCAAGGCATCAACCAGACCGGCATGGACCAACTCTGCGCCGTGGCCCAGGTGTCGAAGCGCACGGCCTACCAGCACTTCACCGGCAAGGACGAACTCGTCGCCGAATACCTGCGCCGCTTCGATCCCGACGTCATGCCGGGAGTGTTCGACCGCACCGACCTCACGCCCCGCGAACGACTCCTCGCAGCCTTCGAGGCGCCCACGACCGCGACACAGGACGACATCACGCCCCTGTGCCCCTTCATCGCGGCGTCCGTAGAAATCCCCGACCCGCACCACCCCGCACGCCAGCGCGCACACGACTACAAAAAAGCCGTCGCCGCACGGCTCGCCGAAACCGCACGCGAAGCCGGCGCCACCAACCCCGAACAGCTCGGCGAACAACTGGCGCTGCTCCTGGATGGCGCCTCGGCCCGCAACCGAGCCCTCAACACCGAAACCTTCCCCACCGCCGCCGCCATCGCCGCCGTCCTCATCGACAACGCCATCCCCACACCAGCCCAGCGATGAGGGCGTGTCTGAGCGCCGACGGCGGTCAGCTCACGCGCAGGATGATTGGTAGGGCAGGTCCGGGAAGTACTGCCCCCATTCCTTGGCCGTGATCGGGGACCCCGCAGTCGCGCAGATCCAAGCGGCGACCCGATCAGCGTCGACGTCGCCGATCACGGTGGCGTTGGCGGTGCCGACCGCGACAGTGTGGCCGTCACGGCTACGCGCCAGGGCGGTCAGGCCGGTGAGCGCGCTGCTGCTGAACATGGCGGCGAACAACTGTGCGTGGGCCGGGTCGTGCAGGTCCCACACCATGAGGTTGCCGTCCTGGCCGGCGCTGAGCAGGGTCGTGTCGCCAGATCCGAAGCTCACGGCGGCCACGGCGCTGGAATGACCGGTTATCGGCCCACCGATCTCAGTGACGCGCGTTGGCGTTGCCGTGTCCCAGACGCGGACCGTCTTGTCATCGCTCGACGTGGCCAGCATGCGGCCGTCCGAATCGAACGCCAACCCGGTGATGCCGTCCCGGTGCCCGGTCGCGACCTTGCCCGCCAGGACCGGTGCGCCGGGCTCGTGCACGTCCCACAGCTGCAGCGACTGGTCTGCGCCGGCCACCGCCAGGATGTCATTGCCCGGACGGAACATCACCTGTCCGCTGGTGCCCGGCAGCTGTCCCACCGCCGCCGCGACCACCGGGTTGCGCACGTCCCACAGCCGCACGGTGCCGTCGGCGGAGCCGCTGGCCAACGGGGCGCCATCCGGGCTGAAGCTGAGCGCGGCGACCGACCCGCGGTGTCCGATCAGTGGCTCCCCGAGCGGTCGCGGCGGGCCCGGTGTGCCGATGCCCCACAGCCGGACGGTGGTGTCCGCGTCGCCGGTGGCGAGGATCTTTCCGTTGGGGCTGAAGGCAATGGCGGTGACCGGCCCGGCGTGTTGGGTCATCGGTGGTGTGCGCGGCGTCAGCCGCTGCGGATCGGTGCTGTCCCACAGTTGGACGACACCGTCGCTGGTGGTGGCGAGGATGCGGCCGTCCGGGCTGAAGGCAACCGTGCGGACCCCGCTGCGGTGCGGCAACGGGGCGGCGGCCGGCGCGACCGGGTCGGCGCCGAGGTTCCACAGCCGCACGGTGCGGTCCAGGCTGCCGCTGGCCAGCATCTTCCCGTCCGGGCTGAAGGCCACCGAGGTCACCTCTCCGGTGTGCCCGACCAACGGCGCTCCCAGGGGAACCAGACGGCGAGACGAGGAGTCGATCCGCCACAGTCGAACGGCGTTGTCCCGCCCGCCGGTGGCTACCGTGCCGTCCGGGCCGACCGCGACCGCAGTCGCCCCACCGTCGTGGCCCGGCACCGGCTGGCCAATCGGCGCGGGGTGCCCCGGTTGGGACACGTCCCAAAGCACGATCGCGCCGGTGTTGGAGACGCTCACCAGCAGGCCCGCTGACGAGAGCACCCGGGTGGCACTGACTTGCACCTTTTCGGTGCCACGCTCGACGGTGACGGTCACGTCGCCTCTGCGGTAGCGCAGCCACCGCATCACCGCACCGACGAGCACAACCGCCGCCCCGCCCGGCGCGAGCGTGGCCACGACCGGTCCCATCGCTCCGGGGTCGGGCGGCCGTTCGGTCAGGGTGACCCGTCCCCGCAGATCCTCTTCAGCGGCCAGCCAGGACCACAGATCCCGCGGCGAGTCGGCGCCGGCGTTCCCAAGTCTGATCGTGAACGCACCACTGCCCCCAGATAGCACGGCCGGTCCGACGGACATTCAAGTGTCGGAGCCGGAATTGACCGCGTCTATGGCCCGAAGGTGGAAGGGGTTGGAGGTTCCTCCAGACGGCCGGTGCCTTCGCCCGCCCGGCCCGCCACCATACGGTCAGGAGCGACGGGAGAGGTGCTGATGATCGGCATCCTCTCCGACCACGTTTTCGCCCTGCGGGATCAAGCGGTGGCCGGCCTGCTCACCCGTCACCTCAGGCCGTTGCTCGCCCTGCAGGCGGAGAGTGGGATCGTCGGCCCGGATTGCTTGTCGCCGCGGCAGGCCGCGGTGTCCGACCTGGTGGCCCGAGGCCTGACCAACCAGGATGTGGCCCAGGAACTCCACATCACCGTGAACACCGTCAAGAAGCATCTCATGGCGGCAATGAAGGCGACCGGCTGCACGTCCCGCACCCAACTGGCGCTGCACCGGCTTCACGCCTCTGGCGTCTGACCGCGCCGCCGTCGACCGGTAACCATCGGATCAAGCGTTGGCGGGGGTGGCGCGCCACCGGAATCAGCCTGTGAGCCGGCTGGTGATAGCACCGCGCGCCACGCCGTTGAACATCGACGGCTACGCGCCGCGGTAGCCATTATGATCAAGCAGCCGACCCGACGACGTGAAGGACGACCGATGGCGGATCTGTCAGGCTGGGTGCCGCCCGGCATCGATCTCAACACCCCGAGTGCGGCACGGGCCTACGACGCCCTCCTGGGCGGCGCGCACAATTTCGAAGCGGATCGCGCGTTCGCCCGCAAGGCGGAACAGGTCTTCCCCGGCGTCGCCGCCTCCTGCCAGGCCAACCGGGCGTTCCTTCGCCGTTCTGTGCGCTTCTTGGTCGGAAAAGGCATTCGGCAGTTCCTCGACATCGGTTCCGGCATCCCGACCGTCGGCAATGTTCATGAAATCGCCCAGGCGGCCGATCCCACCTGCCGGGTGGCGTACGTGGACAACGAGGAGGTGGCCGTCGAGCACAGCAAGTTGATACTGCATGACAACGCCAACGCCACGATCGTTCGAGCCGATGTCCGCACTCCGGATGCTGTCCTGGACGCCCCCGAGATTCGGCGACTTTTGGACTTCGACCAGCCGATCGCGGTGCTGATGTTGGCCCTGCTGCATTTCATCTCTGATTCCGACGATCCCGCCAGCTTGGTCGCCCACTATCAAGAGGCGCTGGTACCGGGCAGTTATCTCGCGATCACGCATGCCACCGCCGATTCCCGACCCACCGAGATGCGCGCGCTGGAGAAACTGTACGCCACCAGCAGCAATCCCGCGGTCGCGCGAACCACGGAATGGATCACCAGCCTGTTCGATGGGTTGGAGCTGGTGGAACCGGGCACGGCCTATGTGCCGGAGTGGCGGCCTGACACTTCTCTCGATGTTCCATCGCACCCTGAGCACTACATCTTCTTCGGCGGCCTGGCCCGCAAGCCTGGATAGGCTCGACCGGCTCCGTCGCGGTCACGCTTGGCGTTGCACCGTGCTCACCTCCAGCCGCAGCCGCTCTACCTGTGGGGTAGTGCAGCTCGAACGCCGAGCCCTCCGAGCGGATCCCAACGAGGTGAGGCTGTGCAGCGGCAGTGGGCAGGAGGACCTCGGCGTTGGCGGCCTTGAGGGGTGGGACTCTGGCCTGCGGCAATGCCGAGCCTGACCCTCACACTGCCAGTGTGACCCAACGCCATTGTGGACAGTGCCCCCGACCTGCCAAAACAGAGAATCGCCACAGCAAACCCGTTGCGGTCACTGCACTTGAGCGCCGTACAGTGCGGTTCAACGTCGGTTCAGCACGCATCCCTGCTCCAGATTTGCTCCAGCCCGTCCGGTGTGAAACGCATGGATCCCTTGTCCCGCAGCATACTCTGACCAGGCCAGCAACGCGACCCAAGGTGTGTCAACATCACGAAGACGCAGCAGAGCAGCCACGGCTGCCACCGTCGCGACCAGCCTCCAGGCAGCGACCGCGATCATCGCGAACAAACGGGCTGACACTGCCCCAGGTCGAGCCCGGCAAGCTTCGGTGCACCATGACAGTGACATCGCCGCACGGGTGATGGTTGGGCGCAGGACGCGGGCGGATACCCGTCACCAGCCGCGTCTACCGCCCGGCTACGCCGGCAGGCCAGGCCGGCATGCACCGACCGAGACAGGCCGCGCGCGGTGGTCGTCAATCGGGACACGCATCCACCATCTCGGTTCGCCACGACGTGACGGAGCGCGGCGATCATCGCCGCACCCCGCCACTGCCGGTTGCTGCGCAGCGTGCGGAAGGTCGCTCAACAGGAACTATCGAGGTGCGCCTGCGCGGGGCGTGTCCGCGTAGGCGGGCGAACGCTTCGTCCATGGAGATGCGGAAGCGCTCGGCCAGGATTCCCTTGACTTGTTCGATCGTGATGCGGCTGTTGAGGGCTGCACGGAGTTGGTCGGTGATCTCGGCCTGTTCGCGTGGTCGGCGCCGGTTCAGGAAACGGACGGCGTCGGCGTCGGCGTCGGCGAGAGCTTGTGCGACATCCAGGTCCAGGCTGGTGAGCACCGGCGGCCTGGTATTGATCAGGCTGAGGGCGCCGATGGTGGTCTCGGAGGTGCGCAGTGGGACCGCCGCGATGGCGATTACGCGCGCGATGTGGAAGTGGGCGGCGAACCGTGGCCGGCGCATCGCGCCTGGGCTGCCGTCGCCGAACGCGACCGGGCCGAGGGGACTGGCGCTGCGGGCGCTGTCCACGCAGGGGCCTTCGCCCAGCTCGATCTGGATTTCCTCCAGTTTGCGGCAGCGTTCGCCGGACGCGGTGAGATACCGCACCCTGCCACGGGCGTCAACGATGGTGATCCCGATGCCTTGCACCGTCAGCAGGGTGAGCGCGTGGTCGGTCAGATCGTAGAGCAGGTCCAGGACATCGAAATCCGAGACGCGGCGAGCGAGGTCGAGCACGGCCTCGGCAACACGGACTTCCCGTTCCGTGGCAGGCATTGTCAGCGCCGTTCGATTGGGTCCCGCCTCCGCGGCGACAGGCCGAAACACGTGCCAGGTGAGGCAGAGATGTGGTGACCCCGTAGAGAGGCCATGTCATGCCCGCTGATGGGGACCTACTCGCCTCGAATTCTTACTGCCCCGTCCGACGCCCCTGTCACGACCGATTCCGCACAGCCTCGGTGGCCTCACTATGCGTCACTGACGCTACCCGTCATTCCCACCGGGTGCCAGGGCCGCCGACGCACGCGAGGTTTGTCGAACGCGAACATGCGTGGCACCGGCGACGGCGACCTCAGTGCGTGGCCGGCCCCGAATTCGTTTCGTCGACGGGGATCGACCAGCCCATGCACACCGTGGTACCGCCTGCGCGCGGGCTCAGTTCGAACTCGCGCGTGGTCCGTTCGATGATCAGCAGCCCACGACCGCGCCGAGACTCCGCTTCGCGTTCCCGCGATTTCCACCGACCGTGATCGGTCACCGTGACGGTCACCTGGTCGTCGTGTCGGCAGGCGTGCAGGTCGAACACGCCGCCGGGGTGGTCGTAGGCATGGTCGACGATGTTGGCCATCGCCTCGTAGGTGGCGAGCCCGACGTCGTCGACCTGGTCGTCGCCCAGCCCGGAAGTGACGGCCCATATCGTCAACTGCTCGCGGACGCCGGTCAGGGCGGCGGCGGTGGCCGGCACGTCGGTCAGCCGCAGGGTGGACACCACGTGCTCGCCGGGAGGATGGTCGGGGTCCGAGGCGGCCACGGGCATCACCTGTTCATGTTCGGCTGCTGGTCGCGAGTTGTGCAAGACAGTCGAATACCCGGTTTCGACCGCCATAAGCGCGAATTTCGCGTCCCTTCGTCCGTGGTGCGGCCGCGACCATCACCATCGCAAAGGCGAGGCAGTCACATAATCGCCGCTGTGTCCAGCTGATTCGCACTCACCTCAGCGGCTTCGCCGGCGTAGACGGGAGCTGCCCGCTCGCCGCGCCGGTCTGTGTTCGTGTGGACAGCGACAGGCTGAGCACAGCGGCCGGAGTGTCGGATGTGTGACTTGCCCGCGCGGATCGGGCCGCCCGTCTGCCGATGGTTCCTCATTTTCGGGTCGATCAGCGTTGGGAGGAAGGGAACGTGCCGCCGGCACGACCGAGGGCGATCAGCTCGGTGTACTGGTCCTGCCACGACCGCTCCGTCGCCAACAGGTCGGCCAGATGCTGTACCCACCTCTCATCGACGGGCGCCGGCCACCAGGTGTCGTAGGGTCTCCTCCCTGGCCTTGACCCACTCGGCCAGCGTCGCACCGAGCACGGGGCCCCCGCCTCCTCCGTCATGGCTCGACCGTACTCCCTGACGTGCCGCGCGACAGCCCGATCTGGGGTACGGTGGACCATGCCGAGAGCTTTTCGCGAGCCGGTGTTTGAACTGGTGGCGTCCTCGGCAACCAGGCTGGCCGGACCTGTCCGGCCAGGAACGGGAGCGTCGGCACGACGTCGGGTTGCCTGCCCGGCTAGTCTCCACCATGTCCCTTGCGGGCATCGAGCGCCACGGCTGACCGTTTCACAACGACGAAGCCCCGGCGCCCATCTGAGAAGACACCGAGCGACCGCGCTCCACGTCGCCGGCGTTGGCGTCCCGGGCTGACGGCAGGGGCCACCATGCCGCCAGCCCGGCTCTGGATGACGGCGAAGGCCGTCCCCCCTACGTTGCCGAAACACCTTGGTGGACAACCATTTCGTCAATCCAAGCCGCGAACGCCGTGCCGGTCGCCGGCGTCAACAAATCCGGCGCGCGTCGACAAGCACGCCGCATTCCAACCCCGTCGAGTCCGGCTGCGATGGGGTACAGTCGATGCCAGACGGGCGCGAGCCGCCGACACTCAGCCAGCGTGGTCCCCTGTCAATCCAACCGGGCGGCTTCTCCGCACGGAGACGGGAGCACCGCTTGCCCCCGCACTATCCGCTCACCCCACCCCACACCGTCGTCGGTCGCGAACTGCCAGCCGACCCCACCGGGACACCACGCCGCCCGCCCGTCGCGATCACGGCCGCAGCACGGATGAGCCAACCCGGCCTGGGTCGAGCACCAGGATGCGATGTCGGGTTCGCCGACACGCGAGCCAAGGCCGCGAGAGCGGAAGCGGACCAGCATATCCGGGCCGCCCGGTTGGTGGCCGGCAACTCGCTCGACGTCAACGACTGCGCCGGCGCCGCACACCCGACCGTCGCCCGGCGTCGGGAACCAGTACCCGGGTTTCTACCGGGACACGTCGAACGCGTTCCACTCGACCGAAGGAGCACGCGCATGACTCAGGGAACCGTCAAGTGGTTCAGTGACACGAAGGGTTTCGGTTTCATCGCTCCCGCGACGGCGGGCGCGACGTGTTCGTGCACCACAGCAAGATCCAGGACTACGACCACAACGGCCTCGCGGACGACCAGCCGGTCGAGTTCGAGGTGACCCAGGGCCAGAAGGGCCCGCAGGCCACGTCGGTCCACCTGCTGTGACCGGGCCGACCACAGCCCCGGGGCCGTATGCGGCTTGACGCCAGCTGCCGCACACGACCGGGCGGGCACGGAGACCAACCGATGGATGTGCGTGGTAGGCACAACGTGGTGATCACCGGCAATCAGGACGGGCCGGTGGTCGTGCTGGCCCACGGGTTCGGCTGCGACCAGAACCTGTGGCGCCTGGTCGTTCCCGCGCTGGGTCGCGATCACCGGGTGGTGGTCTTCGACCACGTCGGCGCCGGCCGTTCGGACCTGGCGGCCTGGGACCCGCAAGTGTACGCGAGCCTGGATGGTTACGCCGACGACGTGCTGAACCTCTGCGCGGGCCTCGACCTGCCGGAGGTGGTGTTCGTGGGGCACTCGGTCAGCGCGATGATCGGGGTGCTGGCGGCCAACCGCCACCCCGAGCGGTTCGCCGGTCTCGTCCTGCTGACGCCGTCGCCGTGCTATCTCGACGACGGCGACTACCGGGGCGGATTCACCGCCGCCGACATCGACGAGCTGCTGGAGTCCCTGGACAGCAACTATCTCGGCTGGTCGGCCGCGATGGCTCCGGTGATCATGGGCAACCCGGACCGGCCCGAGCTGAGCCAGGAACTGGCCGACAGCTTCTGCCGCACCGATCCGGCGATCGCCGCCGTGTTCGCCCGCACGACGTTCCTGTCCGACAACCGCGCCGATCTGGCCGCGGTCGGCGTGCCGACGCTGGTCGTCGAGTGCGCCCAGGACGCCATCGCTCCGCGCGCGGTCGGCGCTTTCGTGCACGCCCGCATCGCCGGCAGTCGACTGGTCACACTGGATGCGACCGGCCACTGTCCCCAGCTCAGCGCGCCCGAGGCCACCGCCGAGGCGATCATGTCCTTCACCGGGGACCTGCGGTGACGGCCGCGGCGGGGCCCGACCGCGACCACGCGGAGTTCTCCGCGCTGCTGGAGGACGACGCCGAGGAACTCTACGAACACGCGCCGTGCGGGTATCTGTCGGCGATGCTGGACGGCCGGATCGTGAAGATCAACTCTACGTTGCTGGAGTGGCTCGGGCACCGGCGCGCGGACCTGGTCGGTCGGCGCCGGCTGAGCGACCTGCTCACGGTCGGTGGCCGGCTGTACCACGAGACCCATCTCGCTCCCCTGCTGCGCATGCACGGCGAGGTCAACGGGATCGCACTGGAGCTGGTGACCGCCGACGGCGCCCGGTTGCCGGTGTTGCTGACCGCTCGGGTCAAGTCCGGCCACGACGGCCGTCCTCTGCTGCTGCGCATGACGATCTTCGATGCCCGCGAACGTCGAGCCTACGAACAGGAGTTGCTGCGGGCCCGCCGCGAGGCCGAGCGGGACCGCGATCGGGTCCAGCAACTGGCCACCACCTTGCAGCGCACCCTGCTTCCACCGATCCTGTCCGCTCCGCCGGGCACCGAGGTCGCGGCCCACTACCACCACGCCAGCCCCGATGAGGTCGGCGGCGACTTCTACGACCTGTTCCCACTCGCCGGTGGCCTCTGGGGCATGTTCATGGGAGACGTGTGCGGCAAGGGGGCCGACGCGGCGGCGGTGACCTCCCTGACCCGGTACACCCTGCGCGCGGCGGCGGTGTACGACAACGACCCGAGCGCCGTGCTGCGCAACCTCAACACCGTGCTCCATCACGAATACACCGGTGACGATCCGCGGTTCACCACCGTGGTCTTCGGACTGCTCACACCGCAGGGCGGGGGCTACCAGGTGCGACTGGCCAGTGGCGGACATCCGCCGGCCCTGCTGCTGCGCGCCGACGGCGCAGTCGACCCTCTGCGGACCCCCGGCGGCCAACTGGTCGGCGTCCTGCCCGATGCCCGCTTCGTCACCACCACGGCGCACCTGGGGCCAGGAGACACCTTGCTGCTCTACACCGACGGGCTGACCGAGGCGCGCACCGGTGATGGGCAGGGCCGCTACGAGGAAGAAGGACTGCACGCCTTCGCCGCGGCCCTCTCGCCCACCACGGCGACCGACCTGATCGCCGCGGTGGCGAGGCTGTTGACCAGTTTCGGGACGGGGCTGGAGGATGACGCCGCCGCGCTGGCGGTGAGTGTGCCGGTGCGCTGAGGAGGGCGACGGTCACCGCCGAGTGACGGGTCGGCTCAGAACCAGTGCGCCCGGCCGCCGACCTTGCGTCCCGTGCCGCCGAGGATCGCCAGCACCGCGCCGATCACCACGAGCACGATGCCGATGGTCCACAGGATGGAGATGTTGAGCAGGAAACCTGCGATCAACAGGATGACACCTAAGATGATCATGGCTTGCTGTGCTCCTTCACCAGGGACGCCGGCCGCGGACCGCGGGAACTCATGGCGTCGTCGAGGGGATGCCCGTTCACGGCCCGCCGAAACCTCGGCGGCTCCGGCGATGCCGATCCGGTGGCGCGGGCTGCGGCCATCCGGCAGACGGCCGCGAAACGACGTGGTGGGCCGTCGCCGGATTGGCGACGGCCCACCACTGTCTACTCAGGTCAGTCCTTCTTGAAGACGTCCTTGACCTTCTCGGCCGCCTCCTTGACCTTGCCCTTGGCCTGGTCGCCCTTGCCCTCGGCCTCCAGGCTGTGGTCGTCGGTGGCGCTGCCGACGCCTTCCTTGACCTTGCCCTTGACCTCGTCGGCCTTGGCGTCGATCTTGCGTTCGGTGCTCATGAGGATCCTTATCTTCTGAGTCGGGTCGGTTCTGGTCAGTCGTAAGATCAGGAAGGCCCGGGGACCTCGGGTGTGGCTGTCATGACGGAGCCGTTGGTGTGGCTGGGAAGGATTGGCCGCCCGGGGTCCTGCGACGACTCGGCCGCTGATTGGGATGAGCGAAACAATCGCTGCATAAGGACGTGACGGCGAGGTCGTCTGCTGGGTGTCTGGCACGAACGACGACGGGAGGTGGCCGTGCCGCAACTGTGGGCCGGTGTGGACGCGGGCAAAGCCCACCACCACTGCGTGGTGATCAACGCCGAGGGCGACAAGATCCTGTCCCGGCGAGTGCCCAACAACGAGGCCGAACTGCTGGAGCTGATCGCCGATGTCCGAGCGCTGTCGCCCGACGTGCTGTGGGCGATCGATCTCAACGCCGGCGGCGGCGCGCTGCTGATCGCCCTGTTGGTCAACCACGACCAGGCCCTGCTCTACATCCCCGGCCGCACCGTCCACCACGCCTCGGCCGGCTACCGAGGATCGGGCAAAAGTGACGCCAAGGACGCGTTCATCATCGCCGACCAGGCCCGCATGCGCCGCGACCTGCACCCGATGACCGCCGGCGACGAGATCGCCGTGGACCTGCGGATCCTGACCGCCCGCCGCTACGACCTGACCGCCGACCGCACGAGGGCGATCAACCGGCTGCGCGCCCAGATCCTGGAGTACTTCCCCGCCCTGGAACGAGCCTTTGACTACAGCTCCTCCAAAGCCGCGCTGGTGCTGTTGACCGGCTTTCAGACTCCCGCCGCGCTGCGGGAGTGCGGCCAGGCCGAGCTGGCCACCTGGCTGCGGGCCCGCAAGGTCCGCAACGGCGCCGCAATCGCCGCGACCGCGATCGCCGCAGCCCGGGCCCAGCTCACCGCCGTTCCCGGACAGTCCACTGCCGCGGCCATGACGGCGCGGCTGGCCAAGGGGGTGATGGCCCTGGATGAGGAGATCGCGGAGACCGACGCCCTGATCGAGGGCCGGTTTCGCCAGCACCGGCACGCCGCCGTGATCCTGAGCATGCCCGGCATCGGGCCGTTGCTCGGGGCCGAGATCATCGCTCTGACCGGCGGGGATCCGGCCGCGTTCGGCAGCGTTGACCGGCTGGCCGGTGTCGCCGGCCTGGCGCCGGTCCCGCGTGACTCCGGCCGGGTTCAGGGCAACCTGCGCCGTCCGCGCCGCTACAACCGGCGGCTGCTGCGGGCGTTCTACCTGTCCGCGCAGTACGCCATCGTCCGGTGTCCGGAGTCGAAGGCCTTCTACGAACGCAAACGGCACGAGGGCAAGGTCCACAAGCAGGCCGTACTGGCCCTGGCGCGTCGACGCCTCAACGTCGTGTGGGCGCTCGTCCGCGACGAACGAACGTTCCAGCCCCACGTGCCACGACCAGGCAGCGCAGCAGCCTGACAGGCTCACCGCCTATCACCGCTACCGCTTGACAACGTCATTGGGAATCCTTCCTCCGTCAGGTTCACGCACAGACCCATGGCCTGCCGGCGTCGGCCCGGCCCAGGAGTGACGTCCTCGATCCCTCCCCTCAGGAAGGGCTGCGACTGGCTACCCCGGGGGCAGATCGGGAAACCTCGACGTGGCGACGGCGAACGCAATCGGGGCATCGTGGTGCTCCCCGCCCCCTGCGCGGGGAGCACCACGACCAACAGACGGCGTCACCCCTGACCCGACGCCGTCCTGTCGAACTCCGGCCGGACGATCACCGCACTCGGCGGGCGATCGTCGGAACATGCCGGAGCCGCGGCCTCGGCCGCTCGGGCCGACAGCTACATGTCGCGCGTGACAAAGGGAATTGGGCCCACGGGGCCGTCCAGCGTGATGGCCGTCGACATCCGGCACACGGAGCGCTCCTCAAAGATGGGGGCTGACCGCGGGTCCGGGCGGCTGCTGGCAGAGGCAAGTGCCGAGCAGCCTAGCGTCGGACGGTCCGACGCCCTATAGGGCAACCGGGTGTCAGGAATCGACACTGTCCGGCAGGATTTCCCGCGGCAGGATGCCGCCGGTGACCAGCCGGTGCGCGACCTCGCTGAGGCGGGCCCCGTGGCTGCGGGCGTACCGGCGCAGGGTCTCGAACGCCTGCTCCATCTCCAGGTCTCCGGCGTAGGCGAGCACACCCTTGGCCTGCTCGATGATGATTCGGCTGTTCAACGCGGTCTGCAGCTGCTCGGTGAGCACCTCGCCGCGACGGATGGCCCGTTCCTGGAGGATGCCGATGGTGGCCGTGTCGGCCAGCGCCCGGGCGACCTGAGCGTCCTGGTCGTTGAGCGGCCCGGGTTCGCGGCCGAACAGGTTCAGCGCTCCGATGGTCTCCCGTCGCAGCCGCAGCGGAACGGCCGCCACGGAGACGAAGCCGCCCGCGACCGCCAACGGGGCGAACATCGGCCAGCGCCCGGTGACGGCGGTGAGGTCGGCGACCAGGACCGGCTCGCCGCTGCGGACGCAGTCCAGGCAGGGGCCTTCGTTGTTCTGGATCTGGAAGAGTTCCAGCAGCCGCGTTCGTTCGGACGAGGAGGCGAGCACCTGTAGGTTCCCGCGCTGGTCGGACAGCATCAGACCGGCCGCGGCGGCGTCCAGCAGCCGCACGCAGTGGTCGACCAACTGGTGCAGCACGTCGGCCACGTCGTAGTCGTCGACCAGGGTGTCGGCCATCTGGACGAAGGCGTGGAGCAGCTGCGATTCCCGTTGCGCGCCGGTGGGGGCTGTGCTGCTCATGGGTTCGCTCCGCTCCTGTCGGCCAGGTCGAGGATAGTCAGTTCCACCGTCGCTCACCCGCTCAATCCCTTTCGGTTCACCTGTCGAGATCCTTCGGTGCGAGCGCGCGGGTGACGATGTCGTGGGCCACCTCGTCGACGAGGCGGCCGGCGGCGAACGCGTATCCCCGCAGCCGCGCCAGCGCCTGATCGGCCGGAATTCCGAACGCGGCGATGACCATGCCGACGGCCTGGTGCACCTGCTCGCGCTGCTCGGGCAGCGCGAGCCACCACATGCCGTTGTCGGCCTCGGCCAACTGGCTCAGCATCACCAGCACCGTCGCGTCGACCACCGCCAGCGCCGTGGCCAGCTCCGCCGGCGACAGCCAGCCCGGCCGCCGCCGGTAGAGATCCATCGCGCCGGCACAGACCGTGCCGCTCTGCAAGGGAAACGCGAAGACGGCCCCCACGGGCTCGCCTGCCATCTCGGCGGCGAACGCCGGCCACGCCGGGGTGGTGGCGCCGGCCAGGTCCGGCACGAGCACCGGCCGGCCGGTGGTGAACGCCTCGAAGCACGGCCCCTCGCCGAGACTGAACTGAAGTGCCTCGATTCGCGCGCTGACCTCGTCGCTGGCGAACATCACCTCCCGGCGGTCCGTGTCGCTCATCAGCGAGATCGACATGCCGTCCACCGGCAACAGGTCCGCGCACGCCCGGCACACGTGCACCAGCAGGTCCGGGTCATCCGCGTGTTCCCGCATCGCGGTGGCGATCACGGCTCGCACCCGAAAGACCGCGCCGTCAGGGTCACTCATCGGTGGCGACCTCGGCCGTACGCCAGCCATGCGACCGGCATGCCTTCACCTCCGCCACATCGACAACTCAGGATGGTTCCTGGTGCGGCGGGTCCGGGCCTTCGCCAAGATGGTCAGCACACCACGTCGTTCGTGGCTCACTCTACGGGATCGGACGGCTGCCGCCGGTCGGAACATGACGGGTTGGCCGGCGCGTCCCGGGGTAGCCTCATGGTGAGAGTTCGCCACGATCGCCCCGGACCCGGCGGCCGTAACAGCGTCAGGCCCTGGAGGTTTGTTCGTGACCGCTTCTGTTCGTGCACCTCGCGTCGCCGAGCCGGAACCGATGTTGGCCGGCGAACAGTCCGCCGCCAGGATCGCACTGGTGGTCGTGTTCACGGCCGGGCCGATGCTGGCCCTGGCCGCCGCCGTTCCCGCCGCGTGGGGCTGGGGCCTGAGCTGGCTCGACATCGGGCTCGCCGTGTTCTTCTACTGCCTGACCTGTCTGGGTGTGACCATCGGGTTCCACCGCTACCTGACCCATGGCGCGTTCCGGGCCAACCGCGCGCTGCGAATCGCGCTGGCCACGGCCGGGAGTGCGGCCATGCAGGGCCCCGTCGTCACGTGGGTCGCCGATCACCGTCGCCATCACGCCTTCGCCGACCGGGAAGGTGATCCGCATTCGCCATGGCGTTACGGCACTTCCGCCACCGCGCTGGTGCGCGGCTTCTGGCACGCGCACATGGGCTGGCTGTTCGAGCGGGACCTGACCAACGCCGCCCGCTTCGCGCCGGACCTGTTGGCGGACAAGGACATTCGGCGCGTCGATCGCCTGTTCCCGGCGCTGACCGCTGGCACCCTGCTGGCCCCCGCCCTTGTCGGCGGTCTGGCCACCATGACCTGGTGGGGCGCGCTGACCGCGTTCTTCTGGGCCGGTCTGGTGCGGGTAGCGGTGCTGCACCATGTCACGTGGTCGGTGAACTCGATCTGCCACCTGATCGGCGACCGGCCGTTCACCGCGCGCGACCGGTCGGCGAACTTCTGGCCGCTGGCCATCGCCTCCATGGGCGAGTCATGGCACAACTCCCACCACGCGGACCCGACCTGCGCGCGTCACGGCGTGCGCCGCGGGCAGATCGACATCTCCGCCCGCGTCATCTGGATCTTCGAGAAGTTCGGCTGGGCGACCAAGGTCCGCTGGCCGGCGCCGCAGCGGGTCGCCCGCAACCTGTCCCGCACCCGATGAGCGGCCGGGCGACCGCGGAGGCCTCGTGAACACCGAACGGCCGCGGTCCCCGCTCGCCGAACTGTCCGCGGCCGGCGTCTCGGTGTGGCTCGACGACCTGTCCCGCGAGTTGCTCGCGGGCGGTGGACTGGCGACGCTTGTCGCCGACCGGCACGTCGTGGGCGTCACCACGAACCCCACCATCTTCGCGTCCGCGCTGTCCACAGGAGACAGATACGACGAGCAGCTGCACGCACTCGCCGGCTCCGACCTCGACGACGCCGTTTTCGCCATCACCAGAACGGAAGTCCGTGCGGGATGCGACGTGCTGCGGCCGGTGAACGACCGCACCGACGGCGTCGACGGCAAGGTGTCGATCGAGGTCGACCCGCGGCTGGCCGGGGACACAGACGCCACCGTCCACCAGACGCACGCGCTGTGGGACGAGGTCGGCCGGCCGAACCTGATGGTGAGGATTCCCGCCACCACGGCGGGATTGCCGGCCATCACGGCGGCGATCGCCGGGGGCATCAGCGTCAACGTCACGCTGATCTTCTCACTGGACCGTTACCGCCAGGTGGTCGACGCCTTCGCCCTCGGCCTCGAGCAGGCGTGGCGCACCGGCCGCGACCTGTCGAGCATGCCCGCCTGGCGCACCAGATCCACGAAGGATCCCTCGCGACCTCACGCTGGCAACGCCTCGCCGCCGACGGCGCGCATCCGCAACGACCGCTGTGGGCTTCCACCGCAGTGAAGGACCCGTCCTGTCCGGACACCGTGTACGTCAGCGAACTCGTCGTGTCCGGAACCGTGAACACCATGCCCGGCAACACACTGGCCGCCTTCGCCGACCACGGTGTCGTCGCCGGGGACACCGTGCACGCCCGCTACGAGGCAGCCAGGGAGCACCTCGACTCGTTGCGGCACGTCGGTGTCGACTACGCGGACGTCACCGAAACCCTGGAACGCGAGGGCATGGCCGCGTTCGAGGCGAGCTGGGACGAACTCGGCCGCGCGGTGGCCCGCAAGCTGGACTACACCGTGCGTCGGCCTCGGGTGCGTGCCGCCGACTCAGCGCCGACACGGCGGAACGACTGCCGCGGTGACGGTCCCGTGTAGACCGTCCGTTCGACATGGTCCTCCGTCGACTGGTCACCGCCGGCGGGCGCGATGAATCGCACCGGCGCGCAGCGCGGCGCGCGGCCGGATCCGGGTGTTCCGTCCGCCCAGCGGCGCATGGGCGCGTCCAGGACGGGATGGCTGAACCGGACTTCGTCGACGTGCGAGCCGGCATTGCGAGGCGGCACAGCCGTGATGGTCTGAGTGATGATCATTGTCCTTTCGTTCGGCGCAGTGGCGCGCCGACGGCGTGCAGGTGACGGAGCACCTGTCGGTAGGAGTCCAGGGCGCCGGTCTCGTGGTAGGCGATCCCGTTGTCCGCACAGAACCGCTGCACCAGTGGCTGGGCGTGGCGCAGGTTCGCCCTCGGCATGCTGGGAAACAGGTGGTGCTCGATCTGGTAGTTCAGTCCGCCCAGCAGGAAGTCGACAACCCGGCCACCGCGAACGTTGCGGGAGGTCAGCACCTGCTTGCGCAGGAAGTCCAACCGCTGCCCGGCCGACACGGTGGGCATGCCCTTGTGGTTGGGGGCGAAGGAGCATCCCATGTAGACGCCCCACAGCCCCTGGTGCACCGCGATGAACACCAGCGCGTGCACCGGCGACAGCACCAAGAACACTGCCGCGAGGTAACCGACGGCATGTGCCGCGAGCAGCGCCGCCTCCAGCGGCACCGCCTTGACCTCACGCCGCCAGACCGCCTTGACGCCCGACACGTGCAGGCCCAGTCCCTCCAACGTCAACAGCGGGAAGAACAGCACGGCCTGGTTCCTGGCCAGCCAGCGGGCCACACCGCGCTTGGCGGTGGCCTGCTCGCCGGTGAAGGCCAGCACGGAAATCCGGATGTCCGGGTCCTCGTCCTCGTGGTTGGGATTGGCGTGGTGGCGGTTGTGCTTGCCCAGCCACCAGCCATAGCTCATGCCGACCAGACCGGCGTGCAGGTAGCCGACGACGTCGTTGCCCCGTTTTCCGGTGAAGATCTGCTTGTGACCGGCATCATGGCCGATGAACGCGAGCTGAGTGTGCGCCAGAGCCAGAAGAACCGCCGTGGCGACTTGCCACCAGGACGATCCTAGCACGGCGAACGCCGTCCAGCCCGCGGCCAGCAGCGCCGCGTTGACCGAGAACTTCACCAGATACCTGCGTGGCCGGCGGTCGAGCAGGCCCTGCCGCCTGATCACGCGCGACAGCGCCGCGAAGTCGGTGCCACGTCGCGCGGCCGGCGGTCCTGCCTCGACTGACGTCATGTGTTTCCCATGTTCGAACGGGGACGGCCGATTTCGGCCGCATGCCGTCAACACCACAACGCCTGGCGATCCCGGAAAGTTCCGTGCTGGCGGCGGTGCGTCGCCGGCACGGCGGTCACGGACTTCCCGTGCTACGTTGACCACGAGTGTCTTCGCTCGCCATCACATCGCCGCGGATTCCCGCCGGCATCTGGTTCTGAGCGTCTCTTCAGCGGATTGGGCCGCCACGCGCTCGTTCGTCCATTGTGGATTGTTTCGGCCGCGCCGCGGCTCGCCCAGTCGATCTGTGACGCCCAACGACGAAAGACGGTGTGGCACCTTGATTTCCTTTGTCTGGTCACCGGGAAACCCGTTGCCCGCCGGCACCGGCGGCTCGGAGAACTACACCGTCGGACAGGTCCGGGAACTCACCAGGCGCGGCATCCCGGCGCAGGTGGTCACGGTCGGCCTCGGCGCCCGCGACGGCCGGGACGGCTTCGCCGGCGTCCCGTTCCGGTCGCTGTCACGGCTGGCCGATGTCGGCGATCTGGACGGCACGGTCGTGTTCGTCAACGAACCGCACACGGTGCCCACGAGACGTCCGGCGTTCCTGATCCTGCACAATCCGCCGCCCATTCGCGACCACCACCGGGCATTCGCCGTCGAGGGAACCAGAACGCGCGCGCTCATCGCCACCAGCCGCTACGCCGCCACACTGTGGTCGCGGTACCTGGACGTGGACGTCGCGACGATCAACGTGGTGCATCCGTTCGCCGAACCCTGTTTCGCCGCCCAGTCCCGGCCGGCCACCCGGACCGACACGACCCGCGTGCTGTTCGCCGGCCGGCTGAGCCCGGAGAAGGGCGTCTACACCCTGCTGGAGACGCTGCACATCGACATCATCGAGCAGGACTCGCGTATCGCGTTCACCGCGACGACCGCGGGCGCGGACAAGCCGCAGGGGAAGATCATCGAACGGCTGCTCCGCGGCCATCCCGGCATCACCGTGGTGCCCACCCGCACCACACCGGCGGCGATGGCGGCCTTGATGGCCGAGCACGACGTCGTGGTGATGCCGTCGAACAGCCAGTACTGGCACGAGACCTTCGGCATCGTCTCGATCGAGGCCCAGCACTCGGGCTGCCGGGTGATCGCGTCACGTGACGGTGGCCTGCCCGAGACCGACTGCGGCGGCCTGGTGCTCGTCGCGCCGGACGATGCCGAGGCACTGGCGTGGGGCATCCGCAAGGCGGTCGACCTCGGGCCGCTCTCGCTGCCGGCCCGACAGCGGGCGGCCACGAGATTCACCGTCGCACAGTCGGTGGACGCGCTGCTGACCGTGTTCGCCACGCCCCAGCCCATGCCGCCCGCTGTGGTCGTCCGCCAGCTCGAAGAGCTGATCGCGGCGCCGTCGACGGCTGCCGTGCGCCCCGTTCGGATGCCCGGCAGGACCACGGCGTAGGCCACCGGGCTGCGCCGCGCCCGCGACGGGCGGCACAGCCCGGCATCACCGGTCGTTGCCGTCGACCGTGAGCTCCGGCGCCCGGCTCGCCGCGGTCGCGGCGGCGAGCGCCATGACGAACTCCCCCGTCGTCGCCGAAGCGGCGCGCATCTCCCGCTGCCGGTCCGCCCCGCTGCCGCCGAGCACGACCCCGCCGGCCAGCCGCTCGACTTCGTCCGCGTCACCGGTGACCTCCAGACCGGGCCGGAGGTGGTCGAGCAGATCCTGGAACAACTGCCGCTGCGCCGTGACATCGCCGGAGAAGACGTCGATGCCGGGGCCACCGAGGCCGTGTCGGGCGGCGGCGGACAACGCGGCCGCGATCCTCGCCGTGGGCACGGCCGGCGCCGGCCTGCCCGCACGGAGCTCCTCGACCGCGGTCGCCACCAACGCCCGGACCAGTCCGGCGAGCAGCACCGCATCGTCCACCGACAGTCCGACGTCCGCGATCCGCACCTCCACCGTCGGGTACCGCGGCGACAGTCGCGCATGCCAGTAGACGCCGCGTGGGTCCACCGCGGCGCCGCTGTCCACGAGGTGGCGCACCGCCGCGTCGTAGTGGCCGGCGTCAGCCCAGATCTCCGGCGGCCGCGCGGTAGGCCACCGCGACCACATCGGGTGGCGCCAACTGTCCCAGCCGGTGTCCCGTCCCATCGCGAACGGCGAGTTGGCGCCGACCGCGAGCAGTTGCGGCAGCCACGATCGGATCCGCGACAGCACCTGGACACCGACTTCCCGTGACGGGACACCGACGTGCACATGGCACCCACACGTACTGGCCGACGACAGCAGACCAGGGAACCGGTCGACGAGATCCCGGTAGCGCGGCAGATCGGTGACCGCGGAGAGCGTTGGCGGGGTGTCGAACGGCAGCACGCCGGTGGCCACCAGCAGGCAACCGACACGGTCGGCCGCGCCCACGAGCAGGCGGCGGAGCCGATCCAACTCCGCGCGGACCTGGCCGAGCCCGGCACAGACCGGGGTGGCCGTCTCGATCTGGTACCGCATGAACTCGGGGGTGACGGCCGGCTCGTCCGCGAGCAGCCGAGCCATCTCCGGCGCGCCGGCCACGGCGTTTCCGGTCTCGGCGTCCACCAGGAAGAACTCCTCCTCGACGCCGAGGGTGCGCCACGGGTCGACCGGCCTTGGCGCCACGGCCGCCCTATCGGGCGGGTTCGCCTGTGACACAGACACATCCGCGTTCGAACTTCCCGGCCACGGTCGCGGCGCAGTACCTCGCACCGATCTGGTCATGCGCGTCCGATGGATGCGGACACACCGGGCAGTCGGCCGAAAGGGCGGCCTTGTCGGAGGATGCGCGCACGGGCTCCATCACGGCCTGCCTCCACGTGCCGCCGGCCGTCCGCGTCAACAGTCTGAAGTGGACAGTGCCCGTCGCCATGACGTCCGGGACGCTCACCGCGAACGCGGCCGGGTGGCTCGGATCCAGTTCGACCGGACGCCCAGGGGTGTTGGCGACGGCGGCGGTTCCGCCGCCAGCTCGCGCGGCCTCGGCCACCAGCCGCCGTCGACCGAATCGGACTTCGTCGGTCCGACGGTGAGCCGGTGCTGGATCTTGCGGACGATCGGACCCGACCTCATGTCGGTCTCCCTGTCCCCGGCCGCGGCACGACCGACATGGACGTTCACCGGGGACGGCGTCGGCCTGAACGCCGACACGCGAGATGCTCCCGGTTCCGCCGACAGTACACCGTCACGCGTGAAGTCGCCCGGTTCCTGGTCACGCGCGGTCCAGGCGTGGATAAAGAACCTCGTTGGCCAGCAGCAAGGCCGCTGCGGCGATGGGGATCGCGACCAGGGCGCCGACCACGCCGAGCAGTGCCCCGCCCAGCAGCACCGCCACCACGGTGACCAACGCGGGCACCTTCACCGCGCCGCCGATTATCTTCGGGACCAGCAGGTAGTCCTCGGCGAACCGGTAGACCAGCACGAAGCCGATCGTGGCCAGGCACACCGGCACGGACACGGTCAGCGCGACCAGGCTGACCAGGACCCCGCCGATGACCGATCCGACCACGGGGATCAGGTCCAGCACGGCGACGGCGATCGCGAGCAGCACCGCGTACGGCACGCCGAAGGCCAGCGACCAGGCCAGGGTGAGCACCCCGGCGATGACCGAGATCAGCAGGTTCCCCAATACGTAGCCGCCGACCTTCACACAGATCTCGTCCCCGATCAGGATCGCCCGCGGCCGTCGCGAGTTGGGCACCAACCGGTAGAGCGCGGTCCGGATCCGGGGCAGGTCGGCGACGAAGTAGACGGTCAGCACCACCAGGATGCCGAGATCGGCCAGCGCCCCGAACACCACGGCGCCCGCGTTGAGCAGGCTGGCGCCGCCGCTGAGCGAGTTCTCGACCGCCTGCTGGAGGTGCAGCCGGTCGTTGAGCTGGCCGAGCCAGGAATTGTGGTCCTGGGCCTGGCGTAGGTAGTCGGGGACCTTCGCCACCACCTGGGTCGCCTGCGCGACGACCACCGGGATCGCCGCGGTGAGGAAGCCGCCGACCGCGCCGACCGCCGCCACGAACACGGCGGCGACCGCCAGCCAGCGGGGCAGCCGGCGGGCCACCAGCCAGGACACGAGCGGCTCGAGTCCGATCGCGATGAACAGCGCCAGCCCGACGAGGATCAACACCTCCCGCAGGCCCGCCACCACCAGGACGAGACCGTAGGTGACGGCGACACCAGCCGCGGCGGCCATCCCGACCAGGAACGGCGACCTGCGGTCGAATCGCGCACCGATCGTGCCCAGCGGCTGGTCGGACTCGCTGATCTGGGCCGCCTCGGCTTCGGCGTCGGCCACCGGACCCTCGCGCTCGTCGTCATGCGGCTGGCCGACGAGTTCGTGATGGCCGGCGGCGGAATCCGGGGATGATGCGGGCATCGCGTGGTCTCGGTTCTCTGCACGCGGCGCAGTCGAGCGCCGCTCCCGGCTACCGGGTTGCTCAGCGACGGCTGTCCCAAACCTCGACGTCCGCGCCGGCGGTCGAGGATCCGGCGGCGATGCCCGCGCCGCCGTGCGCTAGCGCACGTCCTCCTTGATGTGGTCGAGCGCGTCAAGGACCTTGGCGGCCAGGTCGGCGAGCGTCTTTCCCTTGCCCGCATGGATCTTCTCTGTTTCCAGGACGTGTTGCACGGTGCTTCGCCGCTGGTCGTACGTCTGACTCATGAGACTTCCTCTGGACTGCGCTCACGCCTTCGGATCCGGGCCTCGGTCACGTGCCGGCCGGACTGTTCGATGTCGAGACGGCGTCAGTGGTGACGATACGCCTGCCGACGCCCGGTCGAGGACACTCCTGGGGTGGACAGGCGGCGTAGCATGGAGGGTGCTGAGAGCACATCGCGCGCCGGCAGTCACGTCGGCGCCGTCCTCGGCGGATCACAGAACGGTCGCAACGCGATCGGGTTGAGGAGCACCGGCATGACGTCGGGCCCACATGTTCACGCCGGTCCCGCCTCGGTGGGGCAGCGACAGCTCAGGTTGAGACTCAAGCCGCAGGGGCCGACGACCGGATACGTCGACGGCGGCTGGTGGCCGCGGTCCCGGGACCTGGCCGCGGAACTGCCCGCACTGGCCGGGGTGCTGGCCGTCCGGCTGGGAGTGGTGCATCGGGTGGTGTTCGCGATGGCCGCCTGGGGCACGACTCCGCGTCGGGTCGAGATCGACGGCTGGCGCGTCCGGTTGGAGGGATTCCGCTTCCAGGACAAGGACATCGTGCACGTCATCGGGCTGGACGGGCGGCGTGTCACCCTACTCGTGGTCCCTCCGGAGGCCGCGGACGCGACCGGGCACGACGCGATGATGGCCGCCGGGTTGCGGGACAACGCCGACAGCCCGGCGACGATCCTGGCCATGGCCGGCGTCTCGTCCGGCGAACCGATACCACGCCCTCGTGTGGCGTCCGACGGAGCCGAGGACCGCTGGGAGGGCGACGGCGGTCGAGTACCCGGACTCGACTGACCTGCCGCACCGGACGCCGATCTGGCCAGATCCGCCGCCGGATCGAACGAACACCCTTTCGCGGCCGGGTCTGGCGCCTGACCTGCCCGCGTCGCCCGCCGTGACCCTGCCCCACTGAGCCCGGCCCGCCGTGTCATCCGACCACCCCAGACCACTGGTGGCTCACATCAGAGCGACCAGGAGGTACGAGATGAATCTGACGGCGCTGCTCTCGTCGCGGCCGGTCATCGCTTCCCAGCCGTGAACGGGACCGTGAGCAGTCGGACCCGCGCGCCACTCGGCTGGACCGTCCACAGTGACCGGAACCTGGTCCGGATCAGGCTGGAGGGCGAGTTGGACATGGCCACCGCGCCCGGGCTCGACTCGGACGTGCGACCGCTGGCCGAGGCCGGCCGCGATCTGGTCGTCGACCTTGCCGAGCTCCGGTTCTGCGGCTGCGCCGGGCTGACACTGTTCGTGCGCTGGCGCTCCCGGGCGGCCGCCGCGGGTGGCTCGCTGTGCCTGGTGGCGCCGGCCCGGATCGTGCGCCGGCTGCTCACCGTGACCGGAACACACGACCTTCTCCTCGCACCGACCACGACCTCCGACTGCCCGCACTCGTTGTCACCTGCGCCAGCGAAGTGACCATGACCTGCGACGGTGGTCCGTCTCCGGCACGGTGAAGGTGGTCACGGATCGGTCGCGGGACCGGTCTCGTCGGTGGGATCGGGGGTGAAGCGCAGCCTGCCCTCGATCACGTCGTCCGCGACCGTCGACAGTGGACGATCCGTGCTGAACGCATGCGCGCGCAGCCGCAGGAACGCCGTGACGAGGTCGCTGTGCAGTTGCACCGAAACCATGCCGGTGGCGCGGTGGATTCCGCCCCACGGCACCGCGAACTCGCTGGCGAACAGTTCGTGCTCCCCGACGGTGGGGATGTCCTGCACCCGGTCGAGTATCAGGCGCATCGCCACGTCGGCGAACAACAGCGCGTCGACGCGCTCGGCGGCCGACAATCCGCCCGCGACGGCCCGGTGGATCTCCAGGGCGCCCACCGTGATCGCTCCCATTGCCAGCGGATACGCGAACACTGCCCGAACGCCAAGGGCCCACGCCTGTGCCGCGAACACCGGCCAGTCGGTCTGCGCCTGGCTGCTGGACAGATCAGGCGCCGCGACCGGATAGGGGTCGGCCAGCGCCTGCATGGCGGGTCCGTCGCCGAGGGTGACCTGCAACTCGGCGACCTGGCCCCCGACCGGGTGGATGGCGTGGACCGGTTCGCCCAGTCCGAGGTCACCGATCACGTACAGCGCGACTCCGCTGGCGTGCAGCGCATTGGCACAGGCCAGGCACACGTGCCGGATCGCGACCGGCGCTCCCTCGGCACGGGCGAGATCGTTGATCGCCGCTATTACCCTGTCGGCCCGGTCGCTGCTCACATCCGCCGCCCCACAGCGCGCTGTCGACGGTACTGCTGATCACATCCCACGTTAGCCGGTGTCGTGCGGAATCGCTTGTGCCCCATTGGCTCCAGGACCGTCGCACCGAGGACACCGTCCAGTTCGCCCGTCGGTGATGACTCCGTGCCTGGATGGCGGTAGGTCAGGGTCCGGCTTCGCCCTACTCTGCGTGATGCACGCCGCTTCCAGCGTACTTCGTCCCCGCGCCAGGACCCTGCGCGATCCCGGAGGCGTCCCCGATCACGAGCACAAGGCTGATCGAATGCCTCCCCGCGGCACGGCTGCGAGAGCCCGTCTTGCGATCGTGCCTGAGCGAAGGGGAACCAGGGTGGGCACTGTCCCCGTGGTCTCAGGACTCACTCCGCACGCGCCTTGGGCGGTCCTGGCCCGGGCGTGCGCGCAGGTCGGCTTGGACCCCGCCGGCGCCGCACTGGTCCGCCTGGTCAACAACGCGGTGTTCCGGCTGGTGCGGCATCGGGTGGTGGTCCGAGTCACCCTCACCGAGGGGCTGGCGCATCGGGCCCACTCGGCCGTGGCCGCCGGGCGGATGCTGGCCGCCAACGGAATTCCGGCGGTGAGACCGTTGCTCGGCATACCGAATCCGGTGGAGGTCGACACACACGCGGTGAGTTTCTGGAAGGAGGTCACCGACACCGGCTCGACGCCGACCGCCGTTCAGCTCAGTGACGTGCTCACCCGCCCGCACCGGCTGCCGATCCCCGATGTCCGCCTCCCGCGCTGGAACCCGATCGCCGATCTGCGCAGCAGGATCACCGGCATGCGCGGGTGGGACCGAGGTGACGTCGAGTTCCTGTCGCGGCGCTGCCGCGTGGTCGAGTCCGCGCTGGCCGCGTTGGACTATCCGCTGCCGGCCAGCGTGATCCACGGTGACGCGCACCTGGGCAACCTGATCACGACACCGGCCGGGCCGGTGCTGTGCGACCTGGACACCGTCTGCGTCGGCCCCCGGGAATGGGACCTGGTCCCGCTCGCGGTCGGCCAGCTGCGCTTCGCCCGTACGGCGGACGGCCACCGCCAGCTCGCCGACGCCTACGGGATCGACATCACCGCGTGGCCCGGGTTCTCGGTACTGCGTGAGCTTCGGGAACTCAAGCTCGTCGCGGTCGGGCTGCCCAACGCCCACCTGACTCCCTCGGTCGGCATCGAGCTACGGCGGCGCCTGCACTCTCTGCGGGCCGCCCGCACCACCGCCCAGTGGACCCCCTATCGGTGACAGGCCTCCAGCACCAGACCGGACGACCGTCGGGTCGATGTCGTGCCCGGTCACTGTCTCGTGCGCCGGACGGGTGGCCTGCTGCCGACCATGATCGCCCGGAGGTCGGCGGCGCCGTTGGCCACGGTGAAGGCGAGTTCGGACAGCCGCAGGTTGTGGGAGCGGGCGTAGCCGCGCAGCGCCGCGAAGGCGTGGTCCATGTCCACACCGGAGTGGGCGGACAGCACGCCCTTGGCCTGTTCGATGACCACGCGGGAGTTGAGCGCGGTCTGGAGTTGCTCGACCAGCACCGTGTTGTCGTCGATGGCGCGCTGTTGCAGCATGCCGATGGTGGCCACGTCGGCGAGGGCCTGGCCCAGCTGCACGCTGAGCTGGTCGACGCCGTTCGGCTCGGCCTTGAACAGGTTCAACGCCCCGATCACGGTGCCGCGCAGCCGCATCGGCACGGCGTGGGTGGCGACGAAGCCGGCGGCGCGGGCGGCGGGGGCGAACCGGGGCCAACGCCGTGCGTCGGTGACCAGGTCGGTGCTGTAGACCGGCTGGCCGGTCCGCACGCAGTCCAGGCACGGTCCGTCGTCGGTCTGCACCGCGAACAGCTCGACCAGCCGGGCCTGTTCCGAGGAGGCCGCGGCCATTCGCAGGCCGCCCTTTTGGTCGGACAGCACGACGCCGGCCGCCGCGACGTCCAACAGCTCCACACACCGCTCGACGAGCATGCTCAGGAATTCCAGCATGTCGAAGTCATCGACCAGGGTGTCCGCCAGTTCGACGAACACCCGTGCCAGCCGCTGTTCGTGGTGGTCGTTCACCCGTGCTCCCTTCCCGTCATGGTGTCGTTCCGTTTCCGTCGTCCAGCAGCAGGCTGCGGTCGACGATCCGCCTGGCCACCGTCGCGACGGCCAGACCGTGAGCGAAGGCGTAGGCGCGGATCCGCAGCAGTGCCGCCTGCACGCCGACACCCAGTTGGTAGCTGACCATGCCGGTGGCCTGATGGACCTCGGCATGGATGTCGGAGAGCCAGCCGACGTCGTCCGGAGCGTGTCCCGCGACCTCGGTCAGCAGCGCCTCGAACGCCATCTCGGCCAGCAGCAGCCCGCAGGCGACGTGGTCGCGGCTCAGCGGGCCGGTCGTGGCGCGATAGCAGTCCAGCGAACCGAGGGCGATCGCTCCCAGGGTCAGTGGGAACGCAAACGCCGCGGCAACGCCGATGCGCTGGGCGTCGGGGCAGAAGGCCGGCCAGCGGGAGCGGGCCGCGCCCAGGTCGGGTGCCAGCACCGGGGCCCCGGAGGTGATCGCGGTCAGCCCCGGGCCCTCGCCGACGGTGAGCTGGAGGTCCTCCAACCGGGCGGCCACGGCGTCGCTGGCGTGCACCAGGCGCTGTTGCGCGTCGACGCTGCCGGCGCGGCTGACCAGAGTCACGCCGACGCCGGTGACCTGGAGTTCCACCACCGCCAACGCGCAGATTCGAGTCAGCGGGCCGACGCCGTGATCGTCGTCGGCCGCGAGCAGTGCACGCAGCCGCAGCCGGTGGTTCTCGGTCACGACACCGTCCGTCCCGTCGCGGTGACGAGTTGTCGGCGCTCACCGGGTCCCCGTGACCTTGTCGTCACCGGCCGCAAAGGGTGCACGTCGGAAGGTCGAGCATCCCGAGCCAGCTCGAAGTGCCCAGATCTCCGCAGGTGGAGGCCCCATCCGTGACCGGTGATCGCCGGGCGGCCGTCGGCGACAGCAACGCCGTCGCGTTCATCGCGCACCTCCTGATCGCACTGATGTGGGCCACCAGTGGTCTGGGGTGGTCTGATGCCTCATCACACTCCCACAGTGGCGGCTGGGTGGGAACGAGCCGGGCCGAACGCCACTCAATCGTCATCGCCGTGACCCAGCTGGGGAACGGTGACGGCACCAGGTGGCCGGCCCCAGCCGCCCTGGACCGCAGCCGCCGCCACGGCTGAAACGCCGTAGCACGCGGCGCAGAGGATCTCACCGCTCGCGGTGTGGGTCGCGACCAGCACGCTGAGGCTCGATTGGTCGCATGTCGCGCACCGGACGGCTGCCGGGGACAGCAGGCTGTGCAGCGTCCATCCGTGCAGCGGCGGGTAGGAGAACAGCACCGGCAGGTCGTCGATTCCGACGACCTCGGGTTCAGGGATGGGAGACCGCTGCGACGGCAGTTGACTGATGACCATGACCGCTCCTCGGACGTACGCCGGCGCCGCCAAGGGCTGGAGCAGCATCAAACCAACGTGCTCAACACTAGGGCATCTCGGGCCGACCGGCGACGCGTGTTCGCTGTGTGGCCGGCGCACGGGGATGCACCACGAGGACCGGGCACGGCGCGTGGTGCAGCGCCGACTTCGTGACGACGCCCGGGTTCGACGGCCGTCCGGCGGATCGGCCCCGGCCGAGCACGATCAGGTCGGCGCCGTCACTGTTGGCGATCACGTCATGGGGCAGCGTCCGCACCATGGTCACCGTGATCCGCCGCCGCAGGGCCTCAATTCGCAGCTTCTCGGCGAAGACGCCGTCGTCCATGACGGTAGGCGGCTCGGCGTGCAGGACTTCCATCCGTGCGTGGTGGGAGTTCGCCATGGCGGCCGCGTGTTCCACAACGGTGACGTCGTTCTGGCCGCCGCTGACCATGGCGATGACGCGCTTGTTCTCGCCGCGTTGGGCCGCGGCTGTGCCACGGACGACCAGCACGTCGCAGTGCGCCGCCGCCACCGTGGGCAGCACTGCCTCGCCGAGGCCCAGTAGCCGGTGCCGGCGCCCCCGGCAGCCCAGCACCACCAGGTCGCTGGTCGCACTCGCGTCGGCCAGCGTCGACACCGGGTCCTCGGTCGCCGAGTGCAGCACCCGCAACTGGGCGCCGCGCAGCCGAGCGTGCTCCGCTCCCCAGGACAACGCGCGGTCACCCCAGTACGAGCCGTCGGTACCGACGGTGATGCGTTCCGGCGCCGTGTCGGCGGGAACCTGACTGGTCAGCGACGGTCGCCGCCGGGCGGACCCGTTCACGCGTCGGCGGCCCACGCGGCGTCCAGTTCCACCACGACGTGGTTCACCGAGCCGGCCCGGCTGACGGTGCTGGGCAGGCCGCAGTCGCGCAGCACCCGCAGCATCGCGGTGTTCTCGAGGAGCACCTCGGCCGTGAACCGCCGCAGGCCCGCCGATTGCGCCAAGGACACCAGGTTCCGCAACAGAGTCGTGCCGATGCCGTGCGTCTGCATGTGGTGCGCCACGACCACGGCGATGTCCGCCGTGACCGCGTCCGCGGCCACCTCGTAGCTGGCCACGCCGACGAGACCGCCGTCGACGAACGCGCCGATGGCCGCCCGGCGCGCGACGTCACTGACCAGTCTGTCGACGAACTGCGGCAGCCGTGCGGGCCGAAGGGTGAAGAACCGCAGATAGGTGTCGCGTTCGGACAGACCGTCGTGCAGTTCGCGCACAGCCGGCCCGTCCGCCGTGCGCAGTTGGCGAATCACCGGGACGGGGCTCATCGGGTGGGCTCGGGCCGGACGCTGACCTCGACCGAGCTGACGCCGGTGACCGCCTCGGCGATGACCCTGGCGACGTGGCGGTCGGTCGCGTTGTCCAGGTCGTCGACGATGGCGACGGCACCGTCGTGCACCGACACGGTCCAGTGGTCGCGGCCACGATAGGCGGCGAGATGGGACCGCACGGCCGCCGCGATCGACATGTCGTCCCTGGCGACCGGTTTCAGCAGGTCGCGCCGGGTGAGCACGCCGATGACACCCATGGCGTCCACGACCGGGATGCTGTGGACGTGCTCGGCGAGCATCATCCGGGCGACGTCGCGGACGTCGGTGTCCGGCGTGACGCCGGTGTCGGGCCTGGTCATCGCCTGGCCGACGGTGGCGGCGGGCGTGCTCGCCGGGAGGTCGGCCGAGGGCTGCGACCCCCGCCGGGCGCGGTCGCCCAGCAGATCGGCCGCCGTGACCATGCCGAGCAGCCGTCCGTTGCCGTCGACCACGGGAGCGGCGGTGAACCCGTTGGCCGACAGCACTTTCGCCGCGTCCCACACCGACCGATCCGGGTGCAGCGTCACCGCGGGGCTGCTCATCACGTCCTGTGCTCTCATGCTCTTTCCCTCACAGCCCCGCCGTCGCGGGCGTCGTCCTGGTTCCCGGGTCGAGTGACCGTCTGGTACGGGGACGACCCCGTCGCGGCCATGCCGGCGTTCGCTCGTCCCGTTCGCCGGCAGCTGTTCCATCGGGGCTCCGGACGCCCATGTCACGAGTCACGCACATCCCACACCTCCTGATCACACCGGAAAACGGGCCATCAGGGTCTTGGATGGTCGGACACCTCACCGTCGCACAGTTCAGGGGGGTGCGACAGTGCCGGACGCCCCGGACAATCGGGTGGCCGGCGCGGCCCGGTCCCGGCCGGCCGGGCGAATCCCCTTCGTCGACAGCGGCTATTGGACCGAGCCCGGGGTTGGCACCGACCGGTCGTACTCCCCGGCGTTGGCGACGATCCGCGGCGCGGGAACCGGCGGCGACCCCATCCGGCTCGCGGCCGCGGTCTCGCCGGCGAGGAACGAGCCGAGCTCGCCGATCATGCTCATCAGCGGGGCCGGGAACACGACGGTGGTGTTCTTGTCCACGCCGATCTCGACCAGGCTCTGCAGGTTGCGCAGCTGCAGCGCCAGCGGGTGGGCGACCATGACGTCGCTGGCCTCGCCGAGCGCCGCGGCGGCGAGCAGCTCGCCCTCGGCGTTGATGATCTTGGCGCGCTTCTCCCGCTCGGCCTCCGCCTGGCGGGCCATCGCGCGCTTCATGGTGTCGGGCAGCTGGATGTCCTTGAGCTCCACCAACGTCACCTCGACCCCCCAGTCCAGCGTGACGGCGTCGAGGATCGTGCGGATATCCAGGTTGATCTTGTCGGTCTCCGACAGCGTCTGGTCGAGGGTGTGCTGGCCGACGACCTTGCGCAGGGTGGTCTGCGCGATCTGGTCGATCGCGGCGTAGACGTCCTCGATCGCCACGACCGACTTCACCGCGTCGACGACGCGGAAGTAGGCGACCGCCGAGACGTCGACGCTGACGTTGTCGCGGGTGATGATGCCCTGGGACTGGATCGGCATCGTGACGATCCGCAGGGTCACCCGGCGCAGCACGTCGACGAACGGGATGATGGCCCGCAGGCCGGGCTCGCGGGTGCCGCGCACCCGGCCGAACCGGAACAGCACGCCCCGCTCGTACTGTTTGATGATCTTCAGCGCGGTCGCCAGCAGGATCAGGGCGACGATGACGACGATGACGACGATGGCGATGTTCATGGCGCACCTCGTGGTGGCATAGGAAGAAATCGGGGCGTTCGGCGGTGCGGGTGGTGCGGGCGGCGGTCTCGGCGCGATGGGCGAAGACCGGCTCCCGGCTGCCGGGCCCTCGGTGACCGGCGCCTGGAGGCGGCACCCGGCGAGACTCGAGTCCTGCGCGCCGACCGCACGCGATGGCATGCCGAACCCGGATGGCCGTCGGCCGACCTCCGTTCGGCCGCGGCCGACGCGGTGCCGTCGAGTACGACTGTACGCCCGCGGCGTCGGCGGTGCGCGGTTCCACTTTTGTCTTTCCGGCAAGATGTTCGGAGCGGTAATCCGAGCAAAGCTCCTGTGCGTCGAACACCCCCGCGACCTCCGGGACCGACCGAGTCGGCCTGGTTTGACGGCATACGGCCGGGGTAGCCCGGCATAGCGATCGCCCCGGACCCGGCGGCCCTGTCACCACTCGGCGTCGGATGTCGGCTTCGCGCACCGCTCGTTCGGCCGCCTTCGCGGCGAGCTGGGACGCGTCCGGCCCTCGGTCGCAGGCGCACTCGACACAGTCACGACACGACCACCGACACGTCTGGAGCCACCATGCCGTCGTCCGCGAAACCGGACCAGAGTTCACCGGCGCCCGTGGAACCCATGGGCTTGGCGGGCACCCGAGCCCAGAGCGGCGAGTTCCTCACCACCGCCCAGGGCGTGCGACTGCCCGACACCGACCACTCGCTCAAGGCCGGCGCCCGCGGTCCGACGCTGATGGAGGACTTCCACCTCCGCGAGAAGATCACCCACTTCGACCACGAGCGCATCCCCGAGCGGGTGGTGCACGCCCGCGGCGCGGCGGCCCACGGGACGTTCCAGTCCTACGGGACGGCGGCGGCGGTGACCAGGGCCGGTTTCCTGGCCGCGGGCCGCACCACGCCGGTGTTCGTCCGGTTCTCCACCGTGCTCGGCTCGCGCGGCTCCGCCGACACGGTGCGCGACGTGCGCGGATTCGCGGTGAAGTTCTACACCGCCGAGGGCAACTTCGACCTGGTCGGCAACAACATGCCGGTGTTCTTCATCCAGGACGGCATCAAGTTCCCCGACGTCATCCACGCCGCCAAGCCGCACCCGGACCGGGAGATCCCGCAGGCGCAGACCGCGCACGACACCTTCTGGGACTTCGTGTCCCGGCACACCGAGGCCACCCACCACGTCCTGTGGGCCATGTCCGATCGGGGCATTCCGCGCTCCTACCGCACGATGGAGGGTTTCGGCGTGCACACCTTCCGGCTGGTGAACGCCGAAGGCGCCACCACGCTGGTGAAGTTCCACTGGAAGCCGGTGGCCGGCGTGCACTCGCTGGTCTGGGAGGAGGCACAGCTCGCCGCCGGGGTCGACCCGGACTTCCACCGCCGTGACATGGCCGACGCCATCACGGCGGGCGTGCCGCTGGAGTTCGAGCTGGGCCTGCAACTGCTGCCCGACACCGAGGACCAGACCTTCGAGGGCATCGACCTGCTCGACCCCACCAAGATCGTGCCCGAGGAACTGGCGCCGGTGCGGCTGGTCGGCAAGCTCACCCTGGACCGCAATCCCACCAACTACTTCGCCGAGACCGAGCAGGTGGCCTTCCACACCGGCAACCTGGTGCCCGGCATCGAGGTCACCGACGACCCGCTCATGCAGGCCCGCCTGTTCTCCTACCTGGACACCCAGCTCACCCGCCTCGGCGGCCCGAACTTCACCCAGCTGCCGATCAACTGCCCGCACGCCGCGGTCAACGACAACCTGCGCGACGGTATGCACCAGACCGCAATCCACACCGGCATCACCCCGTACCGCCCCAACGGAATCGACGAGAACCGGCCCGCGACGGCCTCGGCCGACGACGGCGGCTACGTGCCGGCGCCGCGGGAGGTCAGCGGCGCGAAGACCCGGGAGAACCCCGTCTCCTTCGGCGACCACTTCTCCCAGGCCACGATGTTCTACCGAAGCCTGACCCCGGTGGAGCGCGGGCACATCGTGGCCGCGTTCACCTTCGAGCTCGGCAAATGCCTTGCGCCGGACGTCAGGGAACGCGAACTCGCCGTACTGTCCGAAGTGGACGCCGAGCTGTGCGAGCAGGTCGCGGCCGGGCTGGGCCTGGCGGCGCCGAAGGGCACGCCGGCCGAGGACGTCGTCCTCTCCCCCGCGCTGTCCCAGGTGGTCGCCGAGCCCGGGCCGGTCGCCGGGCGCAAGATCGGCGTCATCGCCGACGCCGGGTCCGACCTCGCCGGGATCACCAAGCTACGCAAGGCGGTCGAGCGGGTCGGGGCCACGCTGCTCGTCATCGCCCCGGTCGGCGGCGTCCTGCGGAAGGGCCGGTCGCGGCAGACCGTGGACCGCACCCTGCTGACCGCCCGGTCCGTCGAGTTCGACGCGCTGGTCGTGGCCGGCGCGACCACCCCGACCGGCGACATCAGGCTGACCGTGCTGCTCCAGGAGGCCTTCCGGCACTGCAAGGCCCTGGCCGCCTGGGGCGACGGGGTCAAGGTCCTCGTCGCGGCGGGCATCGACGTGGACAGCCCGGGCGTGCTCCCCGGCGACGAGGTCGACAAGAACTTCGCCGAGGTCCTGGTGGCCGCGGTGGGCCTGCACCGGGCGTGGGAACGAGCCGACCTCGTGATGGCCTCGCCGGTCCCGCCCTCGGCCTGATCGCCCGGCACCCGTTCGGCCGCCACACGGCAGGAGATCGCCGTGAACACCACCTCCGACGGCATTCACCGCAGCCGCAAGGAAAGCAGTACCGACACGGCCGTGCCGCCGGACTCGTCGGACACCGTCGAGCGGTCACGACCGATTCCGGTCCACGAGGCCGGGTCGGAGCGTGGCGAGGTCCCTCGACCGGCAGGAGAGGCGCTTCGGCGGCATCAAGTGGGGCTCGGCGTTCTTCGGCTGGCTCACCTCCACCGGCACCGCGCTGATCCTCACGGTGCCGGCCGCGACCGCGTTCGGGATGGCCAACGGCACCGGCTTCCCGGGACAGCCCGGCAGCCAACCCGCGCCGAGTTCGACCGCCGAGCAGATCGCCGGCGTCACGCCCGTCATCGCGCTGCTGGTCATCATGCTGGCCGCCCTGTGGGTGCGCTACTCGGCCATGGGCGCTGACCAGGGGTAACGGCAGGCGGATCGCGTTCGGCATGACCGACGATCGTGGCTGGGTACCTGATCTTCTGCCGACTCCCCCAACACGCAGGCCCAACCTGGGCCGAACTCCTGCGTACCCAAGCACACGGCATCCTGGCCTGCGAATTCTTCCATTGCGACGCCGTCATGCTCACACGACTGTACTGCTTCGCGGTGGTCGCACACGCGACGCGTCGGGTCCACGTCCTCGGCGTCATCGCACATCCCACCGCGGACTGGGTCGCCCAACAAGCACGTGATCTTGTCATGGACCTCGGCGACCGTGTGTCACAGTCCAAATTCCTGATCCGCGATCGGGACGCGAAATTCACGACCATGTTCGACACGGAGTTCCTCAGCGAGGACATAAAGATCATCAAGACTCCGATTCAGGCCCCGCGCGCGAGCGCGATCATGGAACGCTGGGGCGGCAGCTTCGTCCGTCATCGATCCGGATCCAGGCCCGCAGCGTCTCCGGGTTGCCCCCGAGATCCCTGGCCACCGCGGCGACCGTCGTGCCCGGACGGGACCGGTACAGCCCGACCGCCTCGGCCCGGAACTCCGGCGAGTGGTGCTTCATCACCATCCATGCAGGACTCCAGTCCACCCAGACCGTCATGATCCGAGTGTGTCAGGTGTCCAACATCCGGGGTCAAGTCGCGTTCCACTCGTCCGGGTGCTTCCAGCCTGCTGGCCGAGCAGATTCCGGCATTGGCGTCAATGCCGAGTCGACGGCCGACCAGATCCTCAGCGTCCCGTCAAGAACCTATTCGCGGGCGACAATCACAACCCGGTATTGGCAAATGATCATCAATAATTGCTATGCTGCGGCTGCACACAAAACTGCGCGTTCCGGTTGGTAGCCCGGACCCGTGGCATGGAGAACCCAGGCCGCGTCAACATCCTCTCCCTACCGAGGGGACCCGGTGTGCTCCCTGATCAGCGCCAACGGAATCGGGAGTACTTGTGTCTGTACTGCGTATCGTGATCGCCGGCGGCGGGCCGGCCGGGATGACGCTGGCTCACCGGCTACACCGGCACGGCCTGGACGTGACCGTCTATGAACGCGACTGCGGGGTGGCCACCCGTGACCCGGGCTACCGGCTGCACATCAACTCCACCGGCACCACCGCGTTGCACGCCGCGCTGGAACCCGCGTTGTGGGAGCTGTTCCTGGCGACCTCAGGCATGCCCGACGAGGGCATGCCCCTGTACGACGAGCACCTCACCCTGCGCCCGGCCCGCGACACCAAGGCCACCGAAGGCGTGGGCGCTCCCGTCTCCGACATTCCCGAGCACCTGGTGGTGTCGCGTTCGACGCTGCGGCGGATTCTGCACCTCGGCCTGGAACAGGTCGTGCGGTTTGGTGTCAAGGTCGTCGGCTACCGGTCCAATCCGGACTCGACGGTGACCGTGCTGCTGGACGACGGCCAGACCGTCGAAGCCGACGTGCTGATCGCGGCGGACGGCATCAACTCGGCCGTGCGGGCACAGCGGCTGCCGCACGCTCGGGTCATCGACCTCGGCGCACGGCACATTGTCGCGAAGATCCCGCTGACTGACCAGACGCGGGCCATGATTCCCGCGCAACTGCTCACCACGTTCTCGTTGGCCTACGACTCCGATCACACCGGTCTGACGTTCGGCCCGCTGGAGCGCAGCAACCCGGACTCGCCGCTGATCAAGGAGCAGGACGACGAGTTCCAGGCCGAAGCCCGGGAGAATTTCGCGCTGACCATCTTCAACTCGGTGAACGAGAAGATGATGCCCGACGCGGAACTGTTCACGGCCAGCCCGCAGCGGCTGCGGGACTACGTGATGGCGCGGCTGACCTCGTGGCATCCCGCGCTAGTGGACACGGTGCAACTGTGGGATGTCACCACTGTGCAGGCGTTGACCCTGCGCAGCTGCGTGCCCGTGGGCGCGTGGGAGCCGTCGAACGTGACGATGATGGGCGATGCGATCCACGCCATGAGTTCGGCACTGGGCATCGGCGCCAACACAGCGCTCCGCGACGCGCACGTCCTCGGTGAGGAACTGCTCGCCGTGACCGACGGGTACAGGGCGGTGGTGGAGGGCGTCGGCGCGTACGAGGAGCGGATGCGCGACTACGGCTTCGCGGCAGTGCGACTGTCCGCGGCGGTGGGCGAGCAGGTGATCGGTCACCGCCCGCTACCAGAGTAGTCGGCCCCCTACGCTCGACGGCTGGGTCGGGGTTCGGGCCTGACTCGAGGCCGACCGCGCTGTCACGGGGTGGCTGGATGCTCTCCTCGCCCTTGTCGGTGAATGGGAAAGTGGTGCCAGGGTCCGTCCGCGTGGGCAGTCGGCGTGGCCAGGGGTCGATGGCGGTGGCACCGTGTCGCAGCAGCAGCCACGTCAGCGCGCGGTGGTGCCGCATCAGCTCGGCGGCGCGGCTGGCGCCGACCAGGCTGCGGGTCTCGATACCCGACGGCCGGCCATGAGGGGGCCACGGTGACCGTCGGCCTCCAGTGGCCGCGATCCTGCTGTGCGCCGCAGCGTGGCTGTGCACAGCAGCTCGCGGCCGCCGCGTGTCAGCGCGCCGAGACGAGGATGGGCATACCCAAGCTGACCTGGCGCGCGTGCCGGGTCAACCGCAGCACGTCGGCGCGGATGTCGCGCAGACAGCGCAAGGTGCTGTCCAGGTCTTCGATCTCGCCCAGCCAGCCCTCGGTGGCAGCGCGTCCCTTCCGGTCCTCGACATGCCGCGAAGCGGTTGCTCGCCGATCTGGTTCGGCGGGGCCGTTCCCAGATCGATGCTGGCGCTAGGAGCGCTCGTGTTTGGCGCTTTTGAAGGCCTCGAACCGGTGATTGCTTTACCCAACACGCCCGCGCGGCCGTGGTGATCTGCCGACCATCATCGTGACCGCACGCACCGACACCGTCGACGTGATCGCCGGTCTGAAGGCCGCCACCGACGACTACGTCACCAACCCATTGGGCGGTCGGACGACTGCCCGGCCCCTCGGTCCGGATCGACCGTTGTCCTCCTGACGTGTGCTGGATCACGACACCGAGAGCGAGCCCGAAGATCCCGATCACCGGACCGGGCTCCGCGCGGCCGGCGGGCACCGTCCTACCCGGACCAACCAGCTCCACCAAGGAGCGCACCAGGACACCGCCTGTTCGCCGCCGCCTCGCGAGATAGCTTGGGCGGTTCCCAACAGACGAACCGAACTTCCCCGACGCCCCACCACAATTTTGTCCACAATGACACCTCCCAACCCACAACTCTGGGAGGTCGTCATGGCCTGGATCGAGAAGACCGGAACACAGACCTGGCGCGTCCGCTTCCGACGCGCCGACGGCACCACCGGATCAATACCCGGGTTCCCCACCAAAAAAGCCGCCACCAACTACGCCGACGACCTGGAAACCGACCAACGCCGCGGCACCTGGCTCGACCCCACCGGATTCCAAACCACCCTGGCCGACTGGGTCAAGCGCTGGTTCCCCACCCTCGACCTCGACCAACGCACCCTGGAAAACTACGACAGCTACCTGCGCTGCCACATCCTGCCCCGCTTCGGCACCACCCCGATGGGCACCATCACCACCCTCGACATCAAACTCTGGACCAAAGAAGCCGCCGAAAACGGCTACGCCCGCGCCACCATCACCGGCTGGGTCAACCTGCAGTCCATGATCCTCACCGACGCCGTCGACCAACGCCTCATCCCCGCCAACCCCATCCACAAACGCCGCCGCCGCGGCCGCCGCTCCCGCCGAATCACCCCAGAGAAGATCTGGGCCACCCCCGAGCAGGTCCTGCGCATCGCCGACCAAGCCGGCACGCTCGGCGGACCCACCGCCCGCCTCCTGATCATCACCGCCGCCTGGACCGGCTGCCGCTGGGGCGAACTCACCGGCCTACACCGCCACAACATCGACCTACACCACGGCCTGCTGATCATCGACCGCGAACATGGCGCCCTGCACGAGTCGACAAGCACACGCTGGATCGGCCCACCCAAAACCGCCGCCTCCGCCCGCCGCATCCAACTCCCCCCGTTCCTGGTCGACTTGCTGCGGACACACCTGGACACCCACCCCTACGAGTACGTGTTCACCACCCCCAGCGGCACCTGGCTATGGCGCTCCACTTTCATCCGCCGCGTCCTGCGCCCCGCCGCGGACGGCAATCTCACCATCGAAGGCCCACCGACACGCACCTATCCGATCAAGCCCGGCCTGACCTTCCACGGACTACGCCACAGCCACAAAACATGGCTCATCGCCGACAACATCCCCGAAATAGCCCAAGCCCGCCGCCTCGGCCACCACCTGGACAACCGCATCGTCGAGACCTACAGCCACGTCGCCCCCGAACTCGAACAGCGACTCCTCGCGCACCTCGAACATCGCTGGCACACCGCCCAACACGGCCACCCCGCCGCCGGACCGGCCCCGCACCCCGACACTCACGCGGACCTCCCGCGCCTGACGCCGACACCTCGCGGCACGGCAACCTCACCCCGCCCCGTGCGCGATCCCCACCCCGCCGTGATCACGGACGACCACAACACCACCGGGAACTCTGGCGCACTCCAGGACAACAATCACGCCGACGGCACCACCACCAACGGACCGTCGTCCATCCCGAACAAAATGGCACCCAATCATAACAACACACATGCCAGAAAGGACCTTGTCTCCGCATTCACGCGCAACATGAACGACGGTTCTCGCAATAGCGCTGTTGCGGTTCTTTATTTCTCGGACACATCACCACAACAGGACATCACGAATGCCGACGAAACAACACTGGCGTTCTGTCACACCGGACACGAGACCTCCCGACCAGTCAGGACGCTAGAACGTCTTGGAGATGATCAGTAATACGTGACCCGGTGAGCACCCGACACCTTCTGGCCACGCCGGTCCTCCTCATCAGAGTTGCCGAACGGCGACATCAAGTGCGATAACCGCGACCCTGCGATGGGATGCCACCCGCAAACTAAGGCTTGGATACCGATCGTTACTCAGCGAGACTGCACGGTCACACTCTGCACAGTTCGGTCGGTTTTGACCCCCACACCGCCGGCAGATGGGGCGAGATAACGAAATCCCTGATCACCGCGCGAATTGCGACATCAAACACCCTACCCACACGGAGCGCGCTGCTCCAAAATTGCGCCAGTAGGGACACCACGTCACCTGTGGGCGCGATCAACCAGAGATCCTTCTCAAAAGATCAAAAGCCCCTTCGACCTGCGAAAATCGCACAACCGAAGAGGCCTGACCAAATTGTGGAGCTGAGGGGACTCGAACCCCTGACCCTCACACTGCCAGTGTGGCTAGCGCCCACTGCAGACAGTGCCTCCGACCTGCGAAAACAGAGAACTGCCACGTCAAACCTGTTGCGGTCACTACACTTGAATGCCGTACAGTGCGGTTCGCTGTAGGTTCAACACGCATCCCCGCTCCAGTTTTGCTCCACTGCGTTCGGTGTGAAGGTCCGGGATCCAGCCGCACATCCCTTGCCACACCATCCTCAGCATCGAAGCGACTAGCGACGCGTTCAGCCTTCGACGAGGTCGTCATCCTCGTCCTCATGATGACGTAGCAGCCCACCAGCAAGTGTCCAACATCCGGGGGACAAGCCCCCTCGCCAGATGAAACTCTTCCCGAGGCGAACCTCGCAGGCAAGCGCGAGGTCCACAGCTGGTGCCCCCTCGGAGCTCCGACCCGCTGAGAACAACCGATGGCCGCCGCTCGACTAAGGACCCATATCCCAAGTCACCGCGGCCAAGGAACCAACGGTTTCGCCGTCTGCGTTCGCAGGCTCTACCCGTTCAACCCCATGGGTACGGCATAGGCCGTCGGCAGCCGCTTCTGGGGTACGTGGGCATGGAAGTTTCACGGCGGGGCAGCGCTCACGGTGACGCGCAGTCTGTTGTCTGGACGAAGCAGGCGGGGTATATATGGAAGCGCTCCCACAGCCGCCCCTGAGCAACGGAGTTCTGATGTCCTCACCAGGCTTTTCCCTGTCTCGACGTGCGCTTCTTCGCACGGCATCGATCACCGCGCTCATGGCGGTCGCCGGCAACGAGGCGGTGGCCAACGCCGCCGGGCCGAGCCGCAGTCCGGTCACCGGCCCGCTGCCCGAGCAGCAGCGCTACTTCGGCCTGTTTCGGGAAGTGGCCGATCAGTCGACCGTGCCGGCCAGTGCGTTCGCCGACTACGGCGCCGTGCCGGCGAGCGTGATGTGGTTCGACAACTGGGGTCGCCGGGCGGCGTTCCCCGTGGCGACGGCCGAGGCGCTCTGGCGGCGGAATGTGCTGCCGCACTTCACGTGGGAGCCATGGGATCCGACGCTTGCGCTGACCGACCCCAACCAGATCGGATTGGACGCCATCACGGGTGGGCAGTGGGACGACTACATCGCCGCCCGCGGCCGCGAGTTCGCGCGGTACGGCAAACCGCTGATCGTGCGCTGGGGCCACGAGTTCAACGGCAACTGGTATCCCTGGGCGGTCGCCACCAACAACCAGGACCCGCGGGCCTTCGTACGGGCCTACCGGCACGTGCACGACATCGTGCGCGCCCAGGGCGCTCACAACGTCCAGTGGTGCTGGGCCTTCAACAACGGGGCGAGCCCCGCCGCCGACTGGAACGACGAGGCACTCGCCTATCCGGGCGGCGCGTACGTGGACTGGATCGGGATCGACGGCTACAACTGGGGTTTCGGCCCGTCCTGGGACCCCACCGTCGACCACTGGACCAGCTTCGTCGACACCTTTGCCGCGGCCTACGCCCGGGCCCGCGCGATCGATCCCGGCAAACCGGTGATGCTGCCCGAGTTCGCCAGCAGCGAGGACGGCGGCAGCAAGAGCGAGTGGGTCGCCGCGATGATCGCCGCGCTGAACGCCGGCCGGTTCCCCAACCTGCGCCTGCTCACCTGGTTCGACATCGACAAGGAGGAACGCTGGTCGCTCACCCCGGGCCTGCCGGGACTCCGAGAGCTCGTCGGCTCCGGCGACCGCGGACGATGGGCGAACGCGGCCGGTTGTGCGGCGGCCGCGGTGCCGCGAACCTTCCGGCCACTGCCCGAGTAGTCCTTCTCCCCGGTCGTGGCCGCCACTCGGCCGGGCCCTGCGGGTGCGGACCGCCTGGCCGCTGTGCGCTGAAAAGCCGGCCACGCCACCAGCGGCACGTGCCGGGAACGGCGGCAAGCTCGTTTCTCCGCGTTGCGGATTCCGTCCGGTCGGACGGGCTGACCGTGAAACTTTCACAGGTGACGCCGGCCGACCGCGAAACAGGCCATGACGACAAGCGGAAAGCGCGCCTGTCTCGGCCTCGTGCACCAATGGTTGACGAACCGTCCCAAGTTGGGGACGCTCACGAATGGAAGCGCTTCCAGACCTGCTCGCCATCACAAGGGAGTGTTGATGTTGTCAAGGCTGCGCAGGACGACGGTCATACTCGGGGCGGCTGCCCTGCTTGCCGGTGCGACCACCCTGACGACCACGTCGGCCGCCAGTGCCGACACCCAGATCTGCGACAAGTACGGATCGGTGCGGGTGTCGGGCGGGCGCTACCTCGTGCAGAACAACGAGTGGGGCGACGATACCACGCAGTGCCTTTCCGTCCGCGACGACGGGTTCACGATCACCACGGCCAATCACAACAAGCCGACCAACGGCGCACCCGCGTCCTACCCGTCGATCTACGCCGGCTGCCACTACGGCAACTGCACGAGCGGCAGCGGGCTTCCCAAACAGGTGGCCAACTTCCACTCGGTGCAGTCCTCCGTCGCCTACACCGTCGCTAGTGGACAGTGGGACGCGTCGTACGACATCTGGTTCGACCCGAACCCGAACCCGTCGGGGCAGAACACCGGCGCCGAACTGATGATCTGGGGCAACCACCAGGGCGCTCCGCAACCGATCGGCTCCAAGATCGCCACCGTGTGGATCAGTGGCGCGAGCTGGGACGTCTGGTTCGGCAACACGGGCTGGAACGTCATCAGCTACGTCCGCACCTCGCCGACGACCTCGCTGAACGTCGACATCGGCGCGTTCACCTCGGACTCGGTGTCTCGCGGCAAGATCAGCAGGTCCTGGTACCTCACCAGTATCCAGTTCGGCTTCGAGCCCTGGCAGGGCGGCGCCGGCCTCGGCGTGCAGTCCTTCAGCACCTCGGTGAGCTGACGGCGAAAGTCATCTCGCGACCACCGAGGGGGCAGACCATGCGAACAGCGCTCAGATTGCTGGTCGCGGTTGCGGTAACCCCTGGTTACCAGTGCGTTGCTCGGTTTCGGCACCGCCGCCGAATCCAACGGCGGAGTCCGGATCATACCGCTGGATGACTCCATCACCGACGGTGTCCAGACCCTGTGGGACTCGTAAAGTCATCGCTGCAGGTGGTCGGCTGGCGCACAGCTCCTCGGCCGCGGCTGGGATGCTGCCCGGATGATCGTCTCGCTGCTGTATCGAGCGACGCGTGCGCTGCTGTCCGTGCCGACGGTACTGCTGCGCCGGGACACCGCCAAGGACGCCGAACTGCTTGTGCTGCGGCACAAGAACGTAGTGCTGCGACGACAGCTCAGCGGTCCGATCCGCTACGAGCCCGCGGATCGGTTCTGGCTGGCCGCGCTGTCGTCGCTGCTACCGCGCCACCGCTGGCGCACTGTCTTCCCGGTCACCCCAGCAACGCTGCTGACCTGGCATCGCAGACTGGTGCCGGGAAGTGGGACTACACCGCATCGCACCGTCGACAGTCTGGGCGATCCCGCAGGCAGGCGGCATCGACCCGGCCCCGCGCCGCACCGGCCCCCAGCTGGCGCGAGTTCCTCACCGCTCAGGCCGAGGGGATCATCGCCGCGGACTTCTTCCACGTGGACACGATCACCGGCAGACGGCTGTACGCACTGGCGTTCCTTGAGCATCACACCCGCAAGCTCCATATCACCGGCGTCACCGCGCACCCGACCGCGCAGTGGGCGATTCAGCAGGCTCGCAACCTCGTCTGCAACCTGGGCAGCCGTGTCGAGTCTTTGCGCTTCCTCCTCCGCTACCGGGACAGCAAGTACACCGTTTCCTTCGACGCTGTTTTCGCAGCCGAGGAGGTGAAGGCGCTGCTCAGCGTGCCTTAGGCGCCGCGCATGAATGCCCACTGCGAGCGAGTGATCGACACCATCCGTCGCGAGGTTCTCGACCACGTTCTGGTCATGAACCAGGCCCACGCCGGGCAGGTCCTCGCCGCGTATCAGGATCACTACAACAGGCATCGACCACATCGATCCCGAAACCAGCGACCACCCGACGCCCAAGAGCAACCTCCTGCCGCAGCCGGTTTGAAGGCCCACAGGCTCCTGCGAACCCGGATCCTCGGCGGAGTCATCAACGAGTACCGTTACGCGTCCTGAACTGTGGCGACGAGTTTTCGAGGCCCACATGCTCAGGGGCGCACGCGAATGACGGTCTTGCCCTTGCGTCGCTCGGTCGGGTTGAGCACAGGGACGGCGTCGTCGAGGGTCGCGACCGTTCCGATGTGCGTGCGAAGGCGCCCGTCCCGCACCCGGTCGACGATCTCCACCAGCTGACTCGGAACAGACTCGACGACGAAGTCGACCGCCAAGCCGTCGACAGGGCGAGCCTCAACCGGCCCGACCACCGACACCAACGTCCCGCCAGGCCGGACTATGCGCGCCGAGCGCCGTTGGACGTCACCGCCGATGACATCGAAGACCACGTCGACCCCGCCGATGTCGGCGAGATCCTCGGTGGCGAGGTCGAGGAACTCGTTCGCGCCGAAGTCGAGCGCCGCCTGGCGGTCCGCCGCCCGCCCGGTACCGATGACATAGGCGCCGAACTCCCGGGCAAGCTGGGTCACCACAGACCCGACCGCGCCGGCGGCGCCGTGTGCGAGGACGGTCTGCCCCGCTCGAAGACGACCGTGCTGGAAAAGGCCCTGCCACGCGGTCAGGCCGGAGATCGGCAGGCTCGCACCCACCGTGAAGTCGACGTTCCCCGGCAGCGGCGCAAGGTTGCGTGCCTCCACGGCCGCGTACTCGGCCAGGGTCCCGTCGCGATGCCAGTCCGTGATCCCGAACACCCGCTGCCCCAGCGAAAGCCCCGTCGTGCCGTAGCCGAGGGAGGTGACCACTCCGGCGAACTCGTGACCGATGATCGCCTGGGTGCGGTCGTGACCGGCGCGATCGACCCACGTGGAGGGCCACTCCCACTCCGCGGGGACGAAGCCGGACGCGTGAACTTCGACGACGACGTCGTTGATGGCCGGCGTAGGTTCCGGCCGCTCCGCGAGTGTGATCCCGGCTGCTTCCGCGGCCTGATCCGTCGCGACGATCGCCTTCATGGGTGCCTCCGTAGGTCTCGTGCTCGCCGGCTGCGTGCGCCGGCCTGTGACGGTGGTGCTCGTCGAGCTCCGGTTGAACTCGACGCGTTTCACTGGTCCATCCGCCTGTGGTGACGGATCTTGTAGCCGTTCCTGGAGTGGGCTAATCAGCTCACTCCATGGCCTGGGCGCAGAAGTCCGCGGCCAGGGGCTGGCATTCGGCCCAGGTCATGAGCTGGGCGCGCAGGTTGGCGTAGGAGCCCGACCCGGCGACTGCGATGTCCCCGGAGCGCAGCAGCCGTTTGTCGATCAGGTGGTCCGCGAGCATCTTCATGGCTGACCGCTCCCCCTACTGATCGTGGATACTCAGCACGTCGACGAGCGCAGGGCCGCAAGCGTGTCGGTGAGTGCGGCCAGCGGTGGCGACCGACAAGACTCGTCACCTCGCCGGAAGGTTGCCCGACCGGCCGACCCAAGCCCGCGCCGGCCCTCACCGATCCCCGGTTTCTCGTTGTTCGGTGGCCCATGCCGCGAGCTGGGTGCGTTTGGTGAAGCCAAGCTTGGTCAAGATGTGTTCAACGTGGCCTTCGGCGGTGCGTTGGGCGATCACCAGCCGGGCGGCGATGTCCTTGTTGGACAGACCCTCGGCGACGAGCTCGGCGACCTGCTGCTCCCGCTTGGTCAGTGGCGTTTTCGCGGTGGGAGCCGGGGTGGAGGGTGCGGGTTTCTCGCCGAGGGCGTAGGCGATGGCCTGAGCCAGGTCGAGTTCGGTGCCATGGCCGAACGCAGCCTGGAAGGCGCGGTCACTGAGACAGTGGCGGGCCTGCCGCTCGCACGCCTCGCGCGCGGCGAGATGGTGCAAGGAGCCGAACGGGGATTGGCCGCCGAACAGCGGCCAGATCTGGTGTGCCGCGCCGAGCAGCACGGCGGCCCGCTCGCCCTCGCCGGCCGTGCAGGTGATCCAGGCCAGCCGCTCAACTTGCAACGCCATGCCGAAAAGGTCACGGAAGTTGCGCATACTCCGGAGACTTTCCCGGGCGTGCGCGCTCGCCTGCGTCACCTCGCCCCCCATCCATTCGGCGAGGGACAGAGCGGAGACCACATAGGACCGGGCCCATTGCTCGCCATGTCGCTCACAGAGCGCCAGGCCCTCCCGGCAAAGCTCGATGGCGTGGTCGGAGTCGCCCTGGAAAACGGCCACCCCGGCCAGCACGGCATAGGCGATGATCACAGTGGTGGTCAGTTCGCCGACAGCCTCGAAGCGTGCCAGAGCATCCTCCAACAGCACCTGCGCGCGTGGTAGGTCGTCGTTTAACCGCGCAAGGAGCCCCTCGATGAACAGGGCGTAGGCCAATGTGGTCTCTGCGCCCCGCGGTAGGGCCCAGTCCCGGCACTCCTGCACCATGGCCGTGGCGACGAGGAAGTCCCCCTGCAGCGTGCTGATGTAGGCGTTGGTCCACAGGGCGGCGGCCCGCTGGTCGCTTGGCTCGGTGTCCACGGCCAGTGCACGGCCCAGCCAATCGCGCCCCTCGGCCAGCAAGCCGCAGCAAAGCCAAAAGAAGTGCAGGGCCGCGGCCATCCGCAGCCCGGCCTGCGACTCGCCGGGGGTGGTCAGGCAGTACTCCAGGGCGAGGCGCAGGTTGGGGTGTGCGGACCGGATGCGGGCGTCCACCTCCAGTTGAGTGGGGCCGACCCACTCGGCCTCGCCTCGTTCGGCCAGCCCGAGGTAGTGGTCCCGGTGTCGCCGACGCAGCACCGCCTCCGCCCCGTCCGCCGCTCGCAGCGCCAGCCGACTCTTGCCCACCCCACCCGCGCCGGTCAACGTCAACAACCGGGCGACGGACAGCAGCCGCTTCGTCTCGGAAACCTCCCAGCGGCGGTCCACGAAACTGGTCACCTCAGCGGGAAGATTGCCACGCTGCCGCGACCGGTGCCCGACAGCACCGATCCCATGTTCGCAGGCCATCATTCAGACCGTGAGCCGGACCCGGTCACCGAGACCGATGAGGGCCACGCTGGGGTGGCTGTGATCGTCCACGGGGCACCGGACACACCTCCGTAGGTGACGAAGACCCAAGGCCGCCGATAAAACTCCACCCTTAGAATGTGGCAGCAGCCCGCCTGGTCGGGCGGTAGGACGTTGACGCAGTCTCGGCAATGGCCATCAAACGCCAGCGAGACAGTGAGCCACTCGGTGCCGTCGGCGCGACATCGCTGACTGGGAGGTCACCACCGGCAGCTGGCTAGAGCGCGAGGACGCTAGGCCCTGCCCGTACCTGAACCGCTGGTGCCGCGCTTGTACGACGCTGTGCGTGCCGAATACCACGTCCACGCTGGTCAGGCGGCATGTCGGTACTCATGGACGGCTCCGTCGAGACGATCTTGTCGACGTATGGCGAGGCGTTCGATCCGGTCGGGTTCAAGGGGCTGGGGCCGGGCTCGTAAGGGTGCTGCGGCGGCGAGCGATCGGTGGGTTCGGTGCAGGTTGTAGCCGCTCGTACTCGCGAAGCGCCTGCCGCAGGTGGGGTTCGTTCCAGATCAGCACGCGATCCAACGGTTCGGCGCGAAGCGTCTTCACCCAGCGTTCCGTGATCGCGTTCATGCGAGGCATCCGGACACCGGTCAGCACCGTGGTGATCCCCACCTCGCCGAGGATCTCGTCGATCAGCGCGGGGTACTTGGCGTCGCGGTCACGAAGGAGGAACCGGATCCGCGCGAGGCTTCCGGCATCCTCAAGGTCCATGACCAGGTTGCGGACGGCCTGGGTCACCCAGATATGCGTAGGGTGCGCGGTGACGCCGAGAATGCGCACGCGTCGGCCGGCGTGGTGGATGGCGGCGAGGATGTACTGTCGCGGTCCTGTGAGGGTGACGGTCTCGATAAAGTCCATGGCCATGATCGCCTCGGCTTGCGAGCGCAAGAAGGTGGCCCAAGCGATGGTCGTCCGGTGCGGCGCCGGGTCGACCCCCTCCGTCTTGAGGATCTTTCATGCGGTGGAGGGAGCGATCTTGATACCGAGGAGGGCGAGTTCGCCGTGGATGCGCCGGTAGCCCCAGGATGGGTTCTCGGTTGCCAGGCGCAGGACGAGGCGGCGGATTGAGGCGAGCGTGCGCGGGCGTCCTGGTCCTCGGCGCACGCTCGCGCGGGCGTGGCGGTGCCCCTCACAGCCGATTACCTCACTCGAGACCGCGTTCCCTCCTCAAGTGCCGCGCTCCCAAAAAGAGTCACGCATCCCCACCCTGCACAGGACAGACGTACCAGTCCGTCCACGCGCTCCCGTTCCAAGCGTCACAATACCACACATAGTCGCCGCCGTACGCCTCTACGATGGGACGATCACTGTTATGGGCATCCCCGTGTCCGTACCAGTACATCCCATCCCGGACGTTATTGGAATGGCCCATGGGACGCCAGCCACTCCCTTGCGTGTCCCCACCGTAAAGCTGCCATTCTTGATAAACGACACCATTAGCGCCCAACACAAAATTCTCGCGCCGATGATCGGACCAAACCATTTCAAGACCGGTGCCGAGGGTATCGCACATAACGGTGGCCGTAGGGCCGTAGTAATAGTCAGTGTACGTGCACCCTTCAGCGCTGGGGGCCGCGACAGCCACCGGGGCCATCAGGGCCGTCGTCCCGAGGACACAGGCGGCGACAACTAATCTGATCAGACGCATTGACCAACCTTTCCTTCGTTGATGTTTGTAAAACACCACGCTAGCGCATCCCCGGTTCGGCCTGTCAAGTGAATTTTAGTGGGAGGTTCAACGTTCGTGACGATCCCTCCAGGATCCCGGTAACGCGGCACTGTCAAAACAGGGGGAAGGTCGACGGGTGGCGTGGAGACTAGCCCCCCGAACCGCAGCGTTCCGGGTTGAACTCGAAACCGCAGTATTCGTCAACCGCCTGCCCCTCTACTGTTCGCTACTGCGTCGACTGCTGCGCCATCTTGTCGCGTAGTTCGGCTGTCTTCCGGGCGCCCGCCAGCCAGATCCGTCCCGTCTGAGCCTTCGCCGGAGGCGGTGAACTCGTCGTGGTCTAAATCGACTTCGTTGATTATCCGAGGGGAGGCGGTCCACATGCTGGCCCTGTTCAGTGAGAGCGTCGGCACCTTCAGCGTCAAGTTCCTGGAGAAGTACGGCATCGCCTCGGTCTGGCGCGAGAACGGCCCTGGGCTGGTTCACCGTCCGCCACGACAACAGGACTCACCACCTGACCGCTACCAACAGGACCACGTCCAGCCGCCGTTGCCGTCAGCTCCCACCCCTGCGGGCCCGATAGACGCTCCACCAGCCCGTCACCACCGGTCCACAACCAACCGGACCTATTGCAAGATCACCGAGCCAGCCAGAGAACCTGACCATCACCGACCGAAGCGATCGACTCCACCGGCGATGTCCAAGACGCGCACACTCGAACCCTGCCTCGGCACACCATCACCAGCAACGCCAGCGACCGAGCAGCTCGTGCACGACGAAACACAGCGAAGTATGAGCACCACCAGCCAGGGCCTGCCGCGTCGGCACCACCAGGGCTTGACCAGCGAAAACGGCGCCTCGAACTGCATACCTGACCTCTACCGTGCCAACTATCGACGACCCGATGCGCTGACCTACGAAAACACACCCTCCGCAGGTCAGCGCGGGTCCCCTCAGAGCCCTTGTGCGCAGGTGGGGACCGTTCAGCGCACACGGTTGCTCCCCAGCGCTGCCGCCGCCTGCCTACGGCGCGCCCGTTCTGGTCGGCCACGCGTTCCGAGACACCTGTACCAAGACGCTCGGTCTGGGTTATACCGCGCGGGTCCAGCGGCCCCGTCCTGCGCAGACCGACTGGTGCGGGTGCCGTTCCCAAATAGTGATCGATCACTTTGATGCTGGCACCGGGGACTGGACGGAGGCCGTGAGGCCCGTAAGTGATCGGTTACGCCAGTGCCGCCGTAGGCAAGGCTGAAACTTTCACCGAGATTCGCACCGCCGAGCCGACCGGCTCCTGGCGAGCACGGTGACGACGACGTTCGGTGTGGTGCAACCGAATCCGCAGGCCCACCGACCCACCGATGTCGTGCGACACCACGGGAGGCCGGCGTTCGCGGTCGCGGCGGTGCAACGTCGGCCCTTGAAACGATCTCCTTGGAGCGATTCCATCATCGTCGTTGGTAAGCGCTTTCCACACCCGCCTGGTCGCTTATCGAAGGAGCGCGCCCGTGATCGACAAGCCAGACAACGAGCCCGCGCAACTAGGGCGGCGCAGCGTCCTGCTCGGCGCGGCGGCCGGCGCGGCCCTGCTCGGCACGAGCGCTCTGCCCCGGACACTGGCCGCCACCGCGGCGGGCGCGACCGTCGCGACCACTTTCGTCAAGGCCGTCGACGTGAGCTGGGCGCCCCAGATGGAAGCCCACGGCTACAGCTGGAAGAACGCCAATGGCCAGCCGCAGGACCTGCTGACCATCCTCAAGGGATACGGCATCAGCGCCGTCCGGCTGCGCACGTTCGTCAATCCATCCGGCGACCCGGCCAACGGCCACTGCGGCATCACCGAGGTCGCCGCGTTCGCCAAGCGGGTCAAGGCCGCAGGGATGTCCATCATGCTGGACTACATGTTCGGCGACACCTGGAACTCCGTCGGCGTGCAGAACCCGCCCGGAGCCTGGAAGAACATGAACTACAGCCAGATGCTCACGGCCATGAACAACTACGTGAGCCAGACCATGAACGTCATGAAGAGCAACGACGTGCTGCCCACCTGGGTGCAGATCGGCAACGAGATCAACAGCGGCATCTGCCACCCCGTCGGCAGCGTCTCCAACCCGGGCCAGATGGCCGGCCTGCTCAACGCCGCCTACAACCAGGTCAAGCAGGTGTCGCCGAGCACGACCGTGTGCATCCACCTGGCCCAGCCGCAGAAGTACCCCTCGATGCAGACGTTCTTCAATGCCTACAGCGGCCACGGCGGCAAGTGGGACATGTCGGTGTTCTCCTCCTACGGCAGCGCCAACCTCGCGACCAGCATTGTGGGCAACATGAAGAAGATCTCCGACGCCTACCACAAGCCGTTCATGCAGACCGAGTTCGGCGGCCCCGTCAGCAAGGCATCGTCCACCGAGGCCAAGCTGGTCGCCTACATCAAGGCGCTCAAGAACAACGGCGGTCAGGGCATCTTCTACTGGGAGCCCGAATGCATGTCGCCGTTCACCGGGTACGGCGACGGGGCGTGGAACTCCTCCACCCGGGAGCCGACGGCGATCATGAACGGGTTCCTGCAGGCGTGAGCGGGACGCCGATCGTCGGGGAGGTCCACCGAGGACGGTGACACCGCTCGGCCACGCCCTCTCACCGGTTGAGGAACGGCAGTGGCGCGCCCGGTGCCGCGACAGGGATCACGCAGCGAAGCCCTGCCGGGCCCCGACCCTGATCGCCGCGCCGCGCGACATCGCACCGAACGAAGGACTCCCGGCCATGCCGACTTACCTGACTCGCACCGCGCTCCCGCGGGCCGGCACCCTGACCGCCGCACTCGGAACAGTGATCCCGGCAACCGCGCCCGCAAAACCGTTGGCTGGCCATATCGACACGACCGCCGGGGTTGGCGCGTCCGGCCACTCGATGGGCGGCATGACACCCACGGACCGTTGACCGCCCCCACGCTGCAGGCGCCGCTCTGCTCCATCCGCTCCCACCGAAAGAAGGGCCATCCATGCTTTCTCGTCCCGGACGCAACCACAGCCGACGCCCGATCCCGCGACCGCGCATACTGCTCACGGTCCTGGCCACCGCGGCGCTCGCCGCCACCGCAATGGCTACCGGCCCGCTCTCTGCCCCCGCCCACGCCGTCGTCAATACCAGCCAGTTCAAGGGCGTGAACTGGGCCGATCCACGAGACAACTTCGTCAACGGCCCGGTCGTGCCGTCGGGCCTGTCCACATCGGACAGCTATGCCACCACCTACGCCAAGGCCTCGGCGATAGTCAGTGGGTTCAAGGCCAATCTGGGCGCCAACACCGTCCGTTTCGGCATGAACGACAAGACCACCTCGTCGGCCTGGTGGAACAGCTACATCGGCGCCCTCGACGCGACCCTCGACCAGGGCATGAACGTCATGATCGCGCCATGGGCCTACCCCGGCTCCTGCAGCTGCGTCAAGGACACCACGGCCTTCTACAAGATGTGGGACATGGTGATCAACCGCTACCTCAGCAAGCCCGGCGTGTACTTCGAGATCTACAACGAACCGGGCGGATTCAGCAGCAGCGCCTGGGTCAACTTCGCCGCGAGCTTCGTGGCCCACTATCCCAAAGTGCCGCGCGGACGCATCGTGGTGGCCGGCACCGGAACCGACACCAACCTCGGCCCGGTCGGGGCCGACTCACGCCTGAGCGGCACCCTGCTGTCCCTGCACCTGTACAGCGTCTTCGGCATCTCACACAAAACTGAAGCCGCCTGGGTCACCGAACTGAACAGTCACCTGCACGGATACGGCTCCCGCACGATCGTCACCGAGTTCGGCGTCCCGATGAGCACGGGCGTGAACTACAACGGCTCGCGCGACGGTGACAACAACAGGTCCTACTACTACGCCATGACCGACACCATGCGCAGCGAAGGTGTCGGCTCCATCTACTGGCCCGGCCTGCGCACCGGCGATTCCTGGTCCATGGAGCAGCTCCACGGCACCGGCACCAATCTGTCTTTGACCACGGTCAACGCCACCGGCCGCGACCGACTCGAGTACGCCTGGGGCTACAGCTCCAACCCCGGCGGCAAGCGGTAGCGGTGGGACGTCGGGTGAGGTGCGCGCGGTGAGCGCCGGCAAGTGTCTGGACGTGCCGAAGGGCACCCAGACCAACGGCACTCAGCTGGACATCTACGACTGCGACGGCGGCACCAACCGGCAGTGAATCCGCTCAGTCCACTGAGGACCAGCCATCTTTCGGGGCGGTCGCGTCATGTCGAAACCCACGCGACGCGGCTGCCCCTGCTGACATCGAAAGGAGACCGCTATGTCACGACGAGGCGGTGCGGTCGGCGCCGTGCTGGCGCTGTCGTTCGCTCTGGTTCTCACGCCCCCGGCCCAGGCGGCGACGGTGACGATCGCCAACGGGGTTCAGTTCACCGACACGGCCGGCCATGCCGTTCAGGCCCACGGCGGCGGCATGGTCAAGGTGGGCGCGTACTACTACTGGTTCGGTGAGAACCGCAACCCGGACAACACCTTCAAGGCGGTCTCGGTCTACCGGTCGGCCGACCTCAAGGCCTGGGAGTACCGGGGCGACGCGCTCACCCAGTCCTCGGCCGCAGAGCTGCGGACCTCGGACATCGAGCGGCCGAAGGTGATCTACAACAGCACGACGCACCAGTTCGTGATGTGGATGCACAAGGAGAACGGCAAGGACTACAACGAGGCCCGCGCCGCCGTCGCCGTGTCGTCCACAGTGGACGGAAAGTACGACCACCAGGGCAGCTTCCGGCCGCTGGGCAACATGTCCCGCGACCTCACGCTGTTTCGTGACGACGACGGCACCGCATACATGATTTCCGCGGCCCGGAACAACGCCGACCTCGACGTCTATCGGCTCTCCAGCGACTATCGCAGCGTCAGCGCGTTGGTGCACACGCTGTGGCCGGGCTCGTCCCGGGAGGCGCCGGCCATGTTCAAGCGCGACGGCACGTACTTCCTGCTCACCTCGGGAGCGACGTACTGGAACCCGAACCAGCAGAAATACGCGACGGCGAGCAGCGTCGCCGGCCCGTGGAGCGGCCTGGCCAATGTCGGCAACTCCACGGCGTTCCAGTCACAGACCGCGTACGTGCTGCCGGTGCAGGGCACGCAGACCACCTCCTACCTCTACCTCGGCGACCGGTGGGCACCGGCGACGGGCGGCCCGGTCAACAGCTCGAAGTACGTGTGGCTGCCGCTCACTTTCCCCAGCCACACCACCATGTCCATGAGCTGGCACCAGCAGGTGAGCATCGACACCGACACGGGCGTGGTCACGGGAAAGTGATTCCGAGCGCCGCCACGGGACGGCAGGGCCGCACTCGCGTCAGCGATAAGGTCGCCTGCTCCGATACGGCCCGCGTGACCACGGCGGTCGTATCCGGACACCTGAAGTGCGGCGAAGTCGCCGCTGCTCGGCCACGGTGGTCCCTGCGGGCCTGACATGACCACTCGACGTCTCGTCGTTGCCGCGCTCGACGTTCGATGCTGCCTCTGGTGACAGCAGTGACCGGCACGTCGCGTCGCTTGTGGTGGTGGCGGGGCTCGCGTTGGTCGAGCCGGTGGGCAGCGGCGCGACGAGGACCGGGATGTCCGTCAGACTGACCAGGCCGACAGCGGAACGCGCACGGAGAAAGGCGCGAGAGCGTCCACGACGGCGTGCGCCGACCACGATCATGAGCGCGTCTTCCGACCGTGCGATCGCGCCCAGGCGCTCGGCGATGTCACCGGTTGCTCCGCGGGGTTGCGCGCCGACGTTCGGCACCTCCTCCGCGACGATGTTCGTCGCCACGCGTAGGGCCGGGTCCCCATCTCGGGGTGACTGGTCACGCACGTGCACGGCGATCAGACGGGCGGACAGTCGCTCAGCCAGTGCCGCCGCGACACGCACGGCTGACCGAGCTCCCGGTGAACGGTCGATGCCGCAGATGATTGTGTTCACAGTTGCCGTCTCCATTTCTTGCAACACGGTCCGGTCCGGCGGAAACAGATCAGCCGGTGCGCTTCTTTTTGCGATTTTCGATGCGGTTCGCCAGGATCCGGGGATGATCAGGAACAGGAGCGGATCGGCTCCTTGAACGCGACGTCGTCGACCAGGGTTTTCTGAATTGCGCGGAACGCCGGGCGTTCGTCGCCGCTGAGCATGACATACCTCCAACGGGTTGTCCCAGTTGACGCGAACCGCGCGATCGCGAGCTGTCACCGCGTCACGCTGTCGATATCCACCATGCCTCGACGAACACCACGATGGTTGTCAACATTCGACAACGAAAGAAGTAGTGTTTGTCGCAGCCCAACAGTTGGTGGTCCCAACAGCGATGCGAGCCGCTGTCTGCGTGAAACAGCTGTAGTGGGCGCCGGCCGTCAGCACGAGTGGCGTGGGCTCGACTTGTCAGCCCTGGTCAGGGTTCGAGACAGGCGGTTGTGTGCTGGTCAGTGGATTGTCGAGGGCGGCGACCTCGATCATCATCGCGAAACGTTTCTTGCCGTCCCCTAGGTCCAACGTGGTGAGTTCGGTCATCTTGCGCAGCCGGTAGCGGATGGTGTTCTCGTGGACGCCGAGTTGTCGGCCGGCTTCGGCGGGGTCTCCTTGGGCCTGCAGCCACGCACGCAGTGTGGCGACGTACTGGGTGTCGTGTTCGGTGTCGTGGCGGCGTAGTTCGGACACCGGTCCGCGTGCTGGTGCGCGTCCCGCCCGGGCGGCGGTGCGCAGGCGCTGCAGCAGGATGTCGTCCCAGGATTCCTCGTAGGCCGGGGGGACGCTGCCGGTGTGTCGGGTTTCGTGGAGGGCCAGGCATTCGTCGGCTTCCTCGCGGGCGGCGGGAAGGTTCTCCGACGCCGCCGGGGCGCTGATGCCGGCCATGAGTGCCAAGCGGGTCGGCAGCGCGGCCCGCAGTGATGTGATCCACGTGCGTGCCGCGGAGATGTCGTCTCCGGGAAGCACGGTGTAGAGGGTATTGCCGGCGATCGCGCTGCGTCCGGGGCGTGACCACCCGAAGCCGGTGGTCGCGCGGTCGAAGGCCAGCAGTAGCGCCGCGTGCCGCTCCTGCTCGGCGAGGTGGGCGCGAGAGGCGATGACATACATCGATTTCTGGGGAAGGCCGAGCTTGCTCACCACGGTGGCGGCGTCAGCCGTTCCCTCCAGTAGTTGCATGACCAGGTCGGTCTCGACCTGGCGTTCGAGGTCAGCGCTGGCCCGGGATCGGAGAAGGTGGAGTGCGACGGTGCGGGCGCCGTCGGTCAGGGCCTGGTGCCGCTCTCGGCCCAGGGGGTGGGGATTGGTCACCCACACCGAGCCGAGCAGCTCCCGTCCGGCGCGGACGGCGACCACGACGCGTCCGGTGAGGCCGTGATCGGGGTCCTCGGGCACGAACAGCGGCTCGTCCGACGACTCCAAGTGGGCGACCACTCCCCGCGCGGCGAACAGCGCCCGCAATGGTTCCGGCGCCTGGCGGCCCAGGATCGTCTCCGCGCGTGCCCGGTCGGCGTGCTGTTGCAGGCTGGAGTAGGCGAGCACGCGGGAGAGCCGGTCCTCGATGGTCACCGCGCCGTCGACCGCGTCGGCGAGGCTGTCGGCCAGCGCGAACAGGTCGGTCGGGCCCCGGCCGGACTCGGTTTCTCGGCCCTCGAGCACCAGCCCGTACACGACCGTCGCCACCTCGCTCCACGACACGGCCGGATCGACAACGATCACCGCGACCGGCTGCTCCTCATCTGCCTGCTCCATCCCGTGGTCAGAGACCACGGACTCGTCTTCGTCGCGCACCAGCACCACGGCCGCACGGGCAGTGCTCGCCCACCGCACCGCTTCGGCGACTGAGCCGGCACCGACGGCGAGCAGCACATCGCCCACTACGGTGCGCCCGGCCGTCCGCTCGTGTAGCACCACGCTGCGCAGTTCGGTCGAGCGTGGAACCGGGCACCGCACCAACCGCAGCCCGTACCCGCCGAGCACGTTGACCAACCGATCCAACCTGACCATGCGCACTCCCACACGTGGGATCCGGTGTCCCAGGTTAGCCGCCCGCTCTGTCGGAATCCGACATCAACCGGTCCCACGTTTGTCCCGAACCAACAACAGCCGGTGCGGGTCTTGTCGCGATCCTGGGCGTTGAGTCCAGCACACAGTGTGGGAGGTGGAACATGGCCGGCATCGAGCGTCTGGAGTGCGGACCACGGTCCGCTGTCGTGGTCGGCGCCGGCACCGTCGGTCTGTCGGCCGCATGGTTCCTACAGGAACGCGGCATATCGGTGACGGTGGGCGACCAGGCGGTTTCGTCCAGGCACTGGGCCGCGCGGTCGTTGCCCGCGGCGCCACCATCCACTCCCCCGCGAACACATTCCGGCACACGGCACCGCACCAAAAGCGAGAAGCCCTCACCACCCATGACGATTGACCCGCCCACCCACAACGACACGCGGCCCGACACCAGGTCCACCTCGGAGCCCGACTTGAGAGCCGATCCGAAGTCCGGTGACGGTGAGCACGTGGTGTCGGAGGCGCCGTCGCTCAGCGAGGACGAACGATCGGAACTCACCTGGCTACGCAGGGAGAACACATTGCTGCGAGCAGAACGCGCCATCCTCATACGCATCGCCTCGGGCTACGCCAAGGACACGGTCACACCGCTCAAGCATCCGGTCCCTGACACCCCGGCGGGTGGAGCTGGGCCACGCTGAGCAGCTTCCCATGCCATATCCGGGTTCGTGCGAGTCGTGCCCTCACCCGGCTCCCATGAACCACGCCGTCAGGGCGACCGCAGCACCTGGTCGTCCTGACGGCACCTAATACATCAACGTGGAACTGACCCGGACGGAGACACGACATCATGACCAACACCGACCGCGTCTGGCTGACGCCCGAAGCACACGAGCGACTCCAAGCCGAACTCGCGTCACTGCTCACACCGTCCATGCGGGAGCACTCATCCAACCGCAGCGGCGACAGCACCACCGACGACGGGCACACGCGTGCCGCGCGCATGCGCCAGCTCCAGGAACTCCTCGCCAACGCCATCGTCGGGCAAGACCCACCCAACGACGGCATCGCCGAACCCGGCATGGTTCTCACCATCCGCTACGACGACACCGCGGACGAGGAAACCTTCCTCCTCGGAACACGCGCCGCCGAACACCCCGACATCGACGGCAACACCAACCGCATCGAGGTCTACTCACCGACTTCACCCCTCGGCAAGGCACTGACCGGAGCACAGCCCGGTGACCGACGCTCCTACCAAGTGCCCAACGGCACCACGGTGCACGTCGCCCTTCTGCACGCCGTTCCCTACAGCCAGCACCGAGCCCGACGCGTCTCAACCAACCGCACCGGATAGCACACGTCCACCCGCACCGGCCAGCACACGAAGCCGAGTCCCGACTTCCCCTGGACTGCCTACATGTCTGTAGTTGCGTTGACGCTGCTCACCGTAATGATCCTGGCCGCGATCGGTCTGCTGGCTGCCATGTACCTCAAAGACAAGCCGTGGTACGGCGCGCTGAGTCTCTTCCTATTGCTAGGTCCGGCCACGGTGCTGGCGTTCGTCTACGTTGCCCTCACCCTTAGGTGACACCCGCGGCGGACGTTGAGCCCGCTACGGGCAGCGGCACCGTCAACGAACCCCAGTCCCGACACTCCTACGCCATGGCCGTGGCGGCAAGGATGCCTCCGAGCCGAAGCCGGCCCTAATGGCTGCCCCGCCGCTCGGTGCCCGCGCGAACCGGTCATCGCCGTGCCGGCCGCGTGACGGGTGCCGACCAGCGGGCGGACGATGCCCGGGTGGGCCAGCGCGGTCGTCGGCGAGCAGTGCCGGACGACCTACGCCGACCGTCCGACCTGACGAGTCAGTGCGGACCTGGTTGGACGGAGATCGGGAACGCCGCCTGAGGCAGTGCGGGCATACCCGCTGAGCCGCCGGGTAGCCGTCGTCAGTACGAGTTGTGTGAGACTTCGAGGTCCTTGTTGCGATGATCTGTAATCGGTGCGGAGACCGTGCCGCTCGTTCCGGAGCGGCCGATACCGACCGACCCCGGGCAGCCGGAGCCGCCGCTGCCAGGTCCTGGTCCAACTGTCCCGCCGGAGCCCATCCGCGGCCGGGCCGGCCGGTGCCGCCCTGCCCCCGGTGACCAGCGCGCCCCGTAGCGCCCGCAGTCCACGATCGTGGAGGTGATTCCCATGTCCGACGGTCGCAGTCCGCACCGCCCGCGTGTGCTGGTGGTCGGCACTGGCTTCGCCGGCTACCACTGTCTGCGCATGCTGGAACGCCGGTTGCCGCGTGGCCAGGTCGAGGTGGTCGCGGTGAACCCCACCGACTACATGCTGTACGTGCCGTTGCTGCCGGAGGTGGCTGGCGGCACGCTGGACCCTCGCCGCGTGGCCGTGGCGTTGCGTCCGAGGCTGCCTCAGACCTGGTTGGTGTTGGGGCACGTGGTTGACCTGGACGTGGTCGGTCGCCGCTGCACGGCAGTGGACGTCGAGGGCCGCTGCCACGGGCTGGACTTCGACTGGTTGGTGGTGGCCTCCGGCAGCGTGACCCGACTGTTGTCCATTCCGGGTGTCGGCGAGCACGCCCGCGGATTCAAGTCGGTCGCCGAGGCTGTGTTCCTTCGCGACCACGTGCTGCGGCAGCTGGAGTTCGCCGAGCTGGCCGACGACCCGCACGAGCGCGCCGCCCGCGTCACCTTCGTCGTGGTCGGTGCCGGCTACACCGGCACCGAGCTCGTCGCGCACGCTAGCCTGCTGACCCGTGATGCGGTGCGCAACCGACGTCAGCTGAGTGAGCACGATATCCGCTGGGTGCTCGTCGACATTGCTCCGCGGGTGCTCCCGGGACTCGACGAGCGGCTGTCCGAGCCGACGCTGCGGGTGCTGCTGGCCCGCGGCATCGACGTCCGGCTGCGCAGCAGCGTCGCCGAGGTCACCGAGCAGTGCGTCCGGCTCACCGACGGCGCCGAGATCCCGACCCGCACGGTGGTCTGGTGCGTGGGCGTGCGCCCCGACCCACTCGTGCAGGCTCTCGGCCTGCCTACCGAGCAAGGACGTTTGATCGTCGACGACTACCTGCGCGTTCCGGGATCGCCGCACGTGTATGCCGCCGGTGATGTCGCTGCCGTGGCCGATCGGCGCCACCCGGGACGGCTCACCCCGATGACCGCCCAGCACGCCCAGCGCCAGGGCCGCACCGTCGCGATCAACCTGGCGGCCTGCCTGGGTCATGGGCGGCCCCGTCGCTATAGGCACCGTGACCTGGGATTCGTGGTCGATCTGGGCGCTGGTGACGCGGTCGCCGACCCGTTGCACATCCCGTTGGAGGGATGCCTGGCCACCGCCGTGGCGCGTGGCTATCACCTGCTCGCTCTGCCCGGCAACCGCCTGCGGGTGGCTACGGACTGGCTCATCGATCTGGTCACCGACCGTCAGCTCGTGCAGTTCGGGATGGTGCCCGAACAGGGCATTCGGCTGACCGAGTGCGACCGCCTGCCGGCAGCGGGCCCCGTCAGCTGAGCCACCACGACGCACCGGCCACAGGGCAGCTGGTTGATCACCGCGGACACCCCACCCGACAAGTCTTCGGCTTCCGCCGGTCAGGCGCCGATGACGGTCTGGCTGAGCTCCTTGCCCGCTACACGATCGCGCTCCGGAGGTCTGGCCATGGTCCGATCGAACGACGAGGTCGGCGCCCTCTTGCAGGAGTACGCCGACCTGTTGTCCCTCACCGGCGGCGAACCGTTCAATGCACGGATGCGCGAGAAGGCGGTTGTGTATCGCGTCGGCGCACTCCCACTTCGATCAGCCCCGGCGCGAGGTGGCCCGCCGACTGGTGCGCGCGTGCGGGAACCCGTACGTGTCGATCGTCGGGCATCGTACGGCACGGCAGTTCGGCCACCTCCCATCCGCGGACGCCGACCTCGACGAGGCCTCCGCCACGTACGAGCTGCGCCGGTGCCGGTCCTTTGTGCCCGCCAAACCTGAGTCACTCAGCGATCATGGGACGCCTCGCTGCGGCGCCGCCGCGCCGCCTTGCCGGTTCCCGGCGGGTATCCGTGCTGCACCAAACGGACTTCGATCAACTCGTCCGCGCTGGTCACCGTGAAGTACAAGCTCGTAAGCAGGGCCAGCGCCAATGCCGGCAGCACCAACGACGCCGGCGCCGGAGTCAGCAGTGTCAGCACCGCAAAACCGGCTACCAGCAACGGCACCGCCTCCACGACCACCCGCAACACGTACCGCAGCAGCCAGGTGCGGCACGTTGCGTCGTGTAGTACCCACTCGCGATAGCGCTCCGGCAGCCGGCCACCGTAAACGTAACGCAGCCACTGCAGCGGGTTCGGCCTGTGCATCGCCACATTCACCAGGTGTCCACATCGTGCTGGTCGGGTCTGATTCGTCCATGTTCCGTATCAGTCATGCCGTCGACACGGCTACGGGCCGGAAGACCTCGTCGCGGCGTTGCCAGCCAGTGTGCTCGAAGATGAGGTCAACTCGAGCCGCTCGGCGCTGGCTCCGTCGCAGCTCACCCGATGCCGCGGTCCCGTGTACCCACGTGACTCATGGGTACACGCGACCAGGACACGCAAGCGGTGGTGCTCATGAGTGATCCGGACGCGGCGCCCTGGGGCGCCTCGTGCTCGGCTCGGTCAGCCACACCGTGGCGCAACGCGCTCCCTGTCCAGCGGCCATAGTCCGCGCGGAGAACACCGCACAGGCCAGGGGAAGGAGAAGGGATGCCCGGCAGCAACGTCACCCAGAAGTTGATCTCCTCGCATCTGGTGGACGGTCAGATGCGCCCAGGCGAGGAGATCGCGCTCCACGTCGACCAAACCCTGACCCAGGACGCGACGGGAACGCTGGTGATGCAGGAACTGCTGGCGCTGGGCCTGGATCGCGCTCGCACCGAGCTCAGCGTCCAGTACGTCGATCACAACCTGCTACAGGCCGACGAGCGCAACGCCGAGGACCACCTGTTTCTGTACTCCGCCTGCCGCCGGTTCGGCTTGTGGTACTCCAAGCCGGGCAACGGGGTCTCCCACCCGACGCACATGCAGCGGTTCGGCATCCCCGGCAGGACCCTGGTCGGCTCGGATTCCCACACCTGCGCCGCGGGCAGCCTGGGCATGCTGGCGATCGGCGTCGGCGGGCTGGATGTGGCCATGGCCATGGCCGGGCAGCCGCTGCGCCTACGGATGCCCGAGATCTGGGGTGTCCAGCTGACCGGACGGCTGCGGCCGTGGACCTCGGCCAAGGACGTGATCCTGGAGATGCTGCGCCGCCACGGCGTCTCCGGTGGCCGCGACCGGATCATCGAGTACCACGGGCCGGGGCTGGCCACGCTGACCGCGATGGATCGGCACGTCATCGCCAACATGGGTGCTGAACTGGGCGCCACCGCCACGGTGTTCCCTGCTGACGACGCGGTGTACCGGTTCCTGACCGCCGAGGGGCGTGCCGACGATTTCGTCGAACTGCCCGCCGATCGGGACGCCGAATACGACCTGCACGACCATGTCGACCTGTCGGCACTGGAGCCGTTGATCGCCAAGCCGTCCTCGCCCGGCAACGTGGTACCCGTCCGCGAAGTCGCCGGCACCCCGGTCGGCCAAGTCGTGGTCGGTTCGTCCGCCAACCCCGGCCTGCGGGACTTCGCCGTCGTCGCTGCTGTGGTCGCCGGGCGCCAGACCGACCCGGCGGTCAGCTTCGACGTCAACCCGACCTCGCGGCAGACCCTCGCCGATCTCACCGCGATCGGCGCCACCCTCGACCTGATCAAGGCGGGAGCCCGGATCCACCAGGCCGGCTGCCTCGGGTGCATCGGGATGGGCCAAGCGCCCGCCGTGGGCAGCAACTCGTTGCGCACATTCCCCCGGAACTTCCCCGGCCGTTCCGGCACCGCCGAGGACCTCGTGTGGCTGTGCTCCCCGGAGACCGCCGCGGCCGCCGCGCTGACCGGACATATCACCGACCCTCGAGACCTGGCCGCCGACCTCGGACTGGACTACCCGACGCCGCGCCTGCCCGAACGGTCGTCGATCTGCGACGACATGTTCGTCCCGCCGCTGCCGGCGGAGGACGCCGCGCGGGTCGATCTCGTCCGCGGTCCGAACATCTCCGAACTACCCGACCTGGACCCGCTGCCGGACCAAATCCACGCGCCGGTCCTGCTCAAGGTCGGCGACGACGTCTCGACCGACGAGATCTCCCCCGCCGGCGCCCGTGCGCTGCCGTTCCGGTCGAACATCCCCAAACTCGCCGAGTTCACCTTCACTCCCATCGACGCCGGCTACCCGGGGCGGGCCGGCGCGACGCACGTCGTGGTGGGCGGCGAGAACTACGGGCAGGGCTCGTCCCGGGAGCACGCCGCCATCGCCCCGCGTCTGCTCGGTCTGCGCGTGGTCGTCGCCAAGTCCTTCGCCCGGATCCACTGGCAGAATCTGGCCAACTTCGGCGTGCTCCCGCTGGTGTTCGTCGACGGCGCCGACTTCGATCGCATTGATCAGGGCGACGTCCTGGCGTTCGAGGGACTCCACCACACGCTGACCACTTCGACCGAGTTGACGGTGCGCAACCACACCACAGGTCGCCAGTACCGGCTGCGCCACTGGTTGTCCCCGCGGCAGGTACGAGCCGTGTTGGCGGGCGGTCAGATCCCGCTGCTGGCCACCGCCGGAGCAAGCTAGTCCCAGGGCCTCGGTCCTCGTGACGGCGTGGCCGCCCTCACCGCGGTGACGATCCACGATTCACTGAGACGTCACGCATTCCCCGTCGGCGAGGCCTCTTCCTGACACGACCCGCATGCTCGGGTTCTCCAGCCAGGCCCCGGCAATCCAGGCCGGAGAACCGCGGACAGCCGGCCCGCGGGGATACGTTCGCGCAGCGATACCGAACCGGCTGTCCCACACGAGCACACCACCGGCCGGCCACAACCTTCTCCATGCCTGTCAGAGCTGTGCACTCGAACACCCCGGCGCTAGGCCAAAACCGCAGAACCCTCGCAACTGGACAACAGTGTCAACAACTCGCCGCCCCTGAACCTGACGCCAGCCACGGCGGTCCGGAATCCATTGAGGGGCGGTGGCAATGCTGCTGCCCACAGCCTGACCCTCATCACGCCGATCGGGGTCACCGACGGGTACAGCGACCCCGTTCTCCGCCTCGGCTGCAGCCCGGTGCCGCACACACCGCCAGATTGCCGGCGCAGCTTGGTGAGGATGTGCCGCGCGTGCTTCTCGACGGCTCCCTCGGTAACCCACAGCTGACGAGCGACGTCCAATCCAGCGAATGGCTCCGCATGCGACCGGCATCATCTGGAACAACGTGGTGACCGGCGCAGTGATCGCAGTTCTTGGTCTGGCCACCTCCATGCTGGTGGCGTCTTCCACGAGGAACGGCACCCACCACTGAGCTGTTGTTTCCCGGTGTGGGGTGTGGATCCCGCACCGGGATCGCATTCATCCCCCGCCGGGGGTGATGTGGGGGTAGTGCAGGTCGAACGCCGGCCGCTCGGAGCGGATCCGGGGCAGCGAGTGGAAGTTGTGCCGCGGCGGCGGGCAGGACGTCGCCCACTCCAGGGAGTTGCCGAAGCCCCACGGGTCGTCCACGTGCACGATCTCGCCGTAGCGGTAGCTGCGCAAGACGTTCCACAGGAACGGGAGTATGGACAGGCCCAGGATGTACGCGCCGACGGTGGAGATCGAGTTCAGCACCGTGAAGCCGTCGGAGCCGAGGTAGTCGGCGTAGCGGCGGGGCATGCCCTCGGCGCCGAGCCAGTGCTGGACCAGGAACGTGGTGTGGAAGCCGATGAACGTGAGCCAGAAGTGCAGCTTGCCCAGCCGCTCGTCCATCATCCGGCCGGTGATCTTGGGGAACCAGAAGTAGGTGCCGGCGAAGGTGGAGAACACGATCGTGCCGAACAGCACGTAGTGCAGGTGGGCGATCACGAAGTAGGTGTCGGTGACGTGGAAGTCCAGCGGCGGCGAGGCCAGGATGACCCCGGCCAGCCCGCCGAACAGGAACGTCAGCAGGAAGCCGATGGCGAACAGCATCGGCGTCTCGAAGGTCAGCTGCCCCTTCCACATGGTGCCGATCCAGTTGAAGAACTTGATGCCGGTCGGCACCGCGATCAGGAAGCTGGTGAACGAGAAGAACGGCAGCAGCACGGCGCCGGTGGCGAACATGTGATGGGCCCACACGGTCATGGACAGCCCGGCGATGGCGATGGTGGCGTAGATCAGGCCCTTGTAGCCGAAGCAGGGTTTTCGGCTGAACACGGGGAAGATCTCCGTGACGATGCCGAAGTAGGGCAGGGCCACGATGTAGACCTCGGGGTGGCCGAAGAACCAGAACAGGTGCTGCCACAGGATCGCCCCGCCGTTGTGCGGGTCGAACACGTGCGCGCCCAGCGTGCGGTCGGCCAGCAGTCCGAACAGGGCGGCGGTCAGGATCGGGAACGCGGCCAGCACGAGGAACGAGGTGAACAGGATGTTCCAGGTGAAGATGGGCATCCGGAACATGGTCATGCCCGGGGCCCGCAGGCACACGACGGTGGTGATCATGTTGACAGCGCCGAGAATCGTGCTCAGGCCGGACACGATCAGGCCGGCGGCCCAGAGGTTGCCGCCGACGCCGGGCGTGTGGGCCAGTTCGTTCAGTGGGGCGTAGGCGAACCAGCCGAAGTCGGCGGCCCCGCCGGGGGTGACGAAGCCGGAGACGACGATCAGCCCGCCGAACAGGTAGAGCCAGTACGACAACGCGTTCAGCCGCGGGAACGCCACGTCCGGGGCGCCGATCTGCAGCGGCAGCACCAGGTTGGCGAAGGCGAACACGTTCGGCGTCGCGTACAGCAGCAGCATGATCGTGCCGTGCATGGTGAACAGCTGGTTGTACTGCTCCTGCGACAGGAACTGCAGTCCGGGCTGGGCCAGCTCGGTCCGCATCAGCAGCGCCAGCACGCCGCCGACGAGGAAGAACCCGAACGTGGTGACCAGGTACATCATCCCGATCCGCTTGTGATCGGTGGTGAACAGCGTCTCCTCCAGGACGCTGCCCTTGGGGGCGCGTGTTCGCACCGGGACCGGTGTCGGCTCGGTCGGAGCCGACACCTTCTCAAGTTCGGCTGTCATTCGCGCACTGTCCCGTCACATCGGTCCTGTGACACTTCAACGTGGACAACCTTGTCCTGTGAAACTAATGCTCACACAAACTGTGCCGTCGCGCACGGCGTAGCGGGCCCCGACGCGGGTACACGCGGAATGCCCCGGACGACGGCGCCGATCGCCGTCCGGGGTCCATCCGCCGATGCCGCCGACCAGGGAGGGCGAACCATGACGCACTCGACCGAACGAACCGTTGTGGTGACCGGCGCCAGTGGTGGCATCGGCCGAGCGACCGCGCGACTGTTCGCGGAGCACGGCGCGAAGGTGGCACTGCTGGCACGAGGCGCCACCGGACTGAAGGCCGCCGCCGACGACGTCGAACGGGCCGGCGGTCGGGCCCTGCCGATCGAAGTCGATGTCGCCGACTACGACCAGGTGGTGGCCGCGGCCGACCGGGTCGAGCGGGAGTTGGGGCCCATCGACGTGTGGGTGAACGTCGCCTTCACCTCCGTGTTCGCGCCGTTCACCGAGATCGAGCCGAACGAGTTCCGCCGCGTCATCGAGGTGAACCTGCTCGGCTTCATGCACGGCACCAAGGCCGCGCTGGACCGGATGCTGCCCCGCGACCACGGAACCATCGTCCAGACGGGCTCGGCGCTGGCGTACCGGGGAATTCCCCTGCAGAGCGCCTACTGCGCGTCCAAGCACGCCATCCAGGGTATGCACGACGCCCTGCGCCCGGAACTGCTGCACGCCAAGTCGAACGTGCACGTCACCATGGCGCACATGCCCGGGGTGAACACCCCTCAGTTCGACTGGGTGCTGTCCCGGCTGCCCCGCAAGGCCCAACCCGTGCCGCCGATCTACCAGCCGGAGGTCTGCGCGCGGGCGATCCTGTACGCGGCCGACCACCCGAAGCGGCGTGAGTACTGGGTCGGCGGCAGCACCGTGCTGACCTTGCTGGGTGACAAGTTCGCACCCGGGCTGCTGGACCGCTACCTGGCCCGGACGGCGTTCGGCTCGCAGCAGACCGACCAGCAGCGGGACGCGAACCAGCCGGCCAATCTCTGGCAGCCGGCCGACGGCCGCGACGGCCACGACTTCGGCGCGCACGGCCGGTTCGACGACCAGGCGCACCCGCGCAGCCTCCAGATGTGGGCATCCCAGCACCACGGCCTGCTCGGGGCGATCGGCGGCCTGATGACCGCCGGTGCGCTGCTGGCCGCATGGCGCCGGCGGTGATCGCCGCAGCCCTGCGGGCGGCCTGGGGGACGGCTCTGCTGGCGGTTCCCGACCGCGTGCTGCGAGTGGCCGGTTGCCCGCCCACTTCATCGGCGCGATGGGTGTTGCGGGCGTTGGGCGTTCGCCAGGTCGTGCAGGCCGTCGCCTGCCGGCGTGCCCGGGACGCGGATGTCGCCCTGGCCATCGGCGCGGTGGTCGACGCGGCGCACGCGACCAGCTGCCTGGCGATCGCCTGCCTGAGCCCGGTCTGGCGCCGCGCCGCCGTGATCGACCTGGCGATCGCGGCGGCGCTGGCCGCGAACGCGGTGGCCGCGATCCGACGGCGCTAACGGAGCCGTCGCAGAACTGCGCCGGCGCCCACGGCGGCTGCGGCTACTGCAAATACGGGCACAACCGTTCGCGCCAAGCGGACTGCCGCCACCGGGCGCGGTCGCTCCGGCATCTTGCCGCGAGCCATTGCCATGACCTGCCCGCTGTGCAGCGCCGTGCGCCCGGTGCCGGCATCGGTGATCTGGGTCTTGCAGGAAAACCCATCCGCGACGACGAGAGTGTCCGAGTCCGCGTCCCGGACCGCCGGCAGGAGGCCCTGCTCGCCGCAGTCCATGGAGATGCCGTACTTGCCGTTCTCGAATCCCCATGAGCCGGCCAGCCCGCAGCACCCACCCTTCAGGTTCGTCACGTCGAGGCCCATCTTCTCCAGCAGCTTCTGGTCAGACTGCATGCCGCCGGTGGCGCGCTGATGGCAGTGCCCCCACAACATCGCGTCACCACCCAGCCGGGGCGGGTCGATGTCGAAGACGGTGAAGAACTCCCCGAAGTGGTAGGCGTTGTCGGCCAGGCGTCGGGCGTCGTCGTCATGCGGGAGCATCTTGATCAGCTCCTCCTTGAACACCGCCAGGCAACTGGGCTCCATCCCGACCACGGGTGTGCCGGCCCGGACGTGGTCGCGCAGGACGTCCAACACCCGATGCAGGTACCGCTCGGCGACGTCGAGAAACCCGTAGTCGTAGAGCGGACGGCCACAGCAGACGTGCCCCTCGGGCATGATCACCCGCCACCCGGCCGCTTCCAGCGATTCCACACAAGCGACGCCGACGTCGGTGTGCAGGTGGTTGTTGAAGGTGTCCGGGAACAGGACCACCGGCCGACCGGTCGGGTTGGCAGTGCCGCCACGCTGCTGATACCACTGCTGCAGCGTCATGGGCGCGAAGCTCGGCAGCGGGCGCCGTTGGTCTATGCCACCAAGGAACTTCGCCACATGGGCCAGGCCCGGCGTCTGCGTGACGGCATTGACGAGTTCGGGCATCAGACCGGCGAACCGGGAAACCTGGTCGATGAAGCCGAAGGCGTAGGCGTGCCGGGGTCGCCACCGGCGCCACGACCGGTAGTGGTGGTGACGGAACTCCGCCTTGTACGTGGGCATGTCCACGTTGACCGGGCAATCGTTGGTGCAGCCCTTGCAGGCCAGGCACAGATCCAGCGCGTCGGCCACCTCCCGCGACTGCCAGCCGTCGGTGATCACCTCGCCGCGCAGCATCTCGAACAGCAGCCGGGCCCGCCCGCGGGTGCTGTGCTTCTCCTCGTGGGTGACCTGGTAGCTCGGGCACATCGTCTGTTTGGCCTCCGGCACGCGGCATTTGCCGACGCCGACGCAGCGCAACGCGGCATGGGCGAAGTCTCCGCCGTCCTCCTGGTAGGCGAACTTGGTGTGCGGCCGGGCCGGGTTGTAGTCGACGCCGAGCTTGAGGTCCTCGTCCAGCCGATAGGCGTCCACGACCTTGCCCGGATTCATCTTCGCGTCCGGGTCCCAGATCAGCTTGAACTCCCGCATCGCGGCGAGAAGTTCGGGGCCGTACTGGCGTTCGAGCAGTTCGGCCCGCTGCTGGCCGTCGCCGTGCTCACCGGACAACGTCCCGCCGAGCGAGGTCACCAGGTCGGCCGCCTGCTCCATGAACGAGCGGTAGTTCGCCACGCCTTCCGCCGTGTACAGGTCGAACCCGATCCGGCAGTGGATGCAGCCCTGGGCCATGTGCCCGTACATCGCGCCGTCGAGGCCGTGGGCGTCCATCAGGGCCCGCAGCCGGGTCACGTACTCGCCGATGCGCTCGGGCGGCACGGCGGAGTCCTCCCAGCCCGGCCAGTGGTCCTTGCCGTGCGGGAACGCCGTGGATCCCAGCCCGCCCTCCCGGATAGTCCACAGGTCCTGGCTGGAGCCGCCCTCCTGCTTACTCTTGGCGATCAGCACGTGGTCCGGGTCGTAGCCCTTCTCCCCCACCAGCCAGGCGGTGAACGCCTTGGCGGTGGCGACGGACTCCTCGGCGTCGTCCGCGCCGAACTGGACCAGCAGCCAGGCATTGCCGTCGCGGTGGGGCAACTCCTCGATGTCGTCGAGGTTCATGGCCAGCTCCTGCTGGTCCTCGATGAGCTGGCGGTCCAGGGCCTCCAGCCCGATCGGCCGCCACCGGGACACGATCTCCTGGGCATGTTCGCTGGCCGCCGCCAGGTCGTCGTAGCCGACGACGACCAGGGTGCGCTGCAGCAGCGCGGGGGTGAGCTTCAGCACCGCCTGGAGCACCGTCACGCAGGTCCCCTCGGTGCCGACCAGGGCGCGGGCGACGTTGAAGCCGCGTTCGGGCAGCAGTTCGTCGAGGTTGTACCCGGAGACCCGGCGGGGCACGTTCGTCGCCGGCTGGAAGCCGAGCCGGATCTGTTCCAGATAGCGGTCCCGCAGGCCGCGCAGCCGGGCGTAGATCCTGCCTTTGGCCCCGCCGCCGGCGATGATGGCGTCGAGGTCGCGTTCCTCGTCGACGCCGACCCAGAACCGGTCGCCGGCGTACGTGACGATCTCCAGCGCCTGCACGTTGTCCGAGGTCCGCGGGCCCGGACCGTAGAGCTGGGACTGAATCGAGTGCACGCCGCAGGAGTTGTTGCCGATGTTGCCGCCGATCACGCACCGCGAGTGCGAGGACGGGTCGGGGCCGAACACCAGGTTCTCCTGCCCCGTCTTCCGGTTGACGTCTTCGTTGATCGCCCCTGGCTCGCAGGTGACCAGCCGCCGGGCGGTGTCGACGTCGCCGATGCGGGTGAGGTACTTCGAGTGGTCGATGACCACGGCGTAGTTGACGGTTTCCCCCGACAGACTGGTGCCGCCGCCACGGTTGACGATGGGGGCGCCGAAGCGGTGGCACACCTGGTGCGTGGCGACGACATCGTCGAGGGCCTTGGGCACGACGACCCCGATGGGGACCTGGCGGAAGTTGGAGGCGTCGTTGGCGTACATCGCCAGCGAACCCGCGTCGAAGCGCACCTCGCCCTCGACCACCCCGGCCAGCGCCCGTTCCAGGTCCGCCACCGGGATCTGCACCACGCCTCGGGGTGGTCCGGGAATCTCCGGTGACGTCTTCGCCGGGACCTCGCGCAGCCGTTTCATGCTTTCCTCCCGCGGGTAGGTCGTCACTGTTCGGGACCGAAGACCCGGTATCTCTCGGCGTCCGGCCACTTCACCGCCAAGCCCGTGCCGGGCCGGTCCAGCGCGGGCCGCAGCGTCCCGTCCACCGGCGTGAGCACGCCGTCGAACAGCAACGCCTCGATGCGGGTGTGGTCATGGAAGTACTCCAGGTGCCGCAGCCGGCGAACCGCACAGAACGCGTGGGCCGACAGCGCCGGCGCGCAGTGGGCCGAGAGGTCGAGTTCGTGCGCATCGGCGAGGCCGGCGACGGCCAGCAGGCCGGTGACCCCGCCGCAGCGGGTCAGGTCGGCCTGGAGGCAGTCGACCGCGCCGGCCGTGACCAGGTTGGTGAAGTCGCGCAGCACGTACCCGTACTCGCCGGCGGCGACCTCCAGCGGAGCCGGGGCCCGGTCCCGCACCAGGCGGAGACCCTCCAGGTCCGCCGAGCTGACCGGTTCCTCGAACCAGATCACGCCCCATTCGTCGTGGTAGCGCCGGGCCCACGCCGCCGCCTGTTTCGGCGTGAACGCGCCGTTGGCGTCGACGAACAACTCCGGCGTCGGGCCGATGGCGTGGCGCACCGCCGCGAGCCGCTGCCGGTCCTCGTCCGGGTTCCGTCCCACCTTCAGCTTCACCCGGGGAATGCCCTGCCCGACCCAGCCCGCCAGTTGCTCGGCCAGTCGGGCGTGCGGGTAGTTGGTGAAACCGCCGCTGCCGTAGATCGGCACGGCGTCATGACCGGCCGGCAGCAGTCGGACCAGGGGAAGATCCAGCAACCGCGCCTTGAGGTCCCACAACGCGATGTCGACCGCGGACACGGCCATCGCGCCGAGGCCCGGCCGTCCGGCGTTGCGGATGCCCTCGAACATCCGCTGCCAGGCGGCGACCGGCGCCAATGCGTCCGCGCCCGTGACGAGATCAGTCAGCTTGGAGCCGATAAGGTGCGCGGTGGCGACTTCGCCGTACGTGTAGCCGATGCCGATCGCATCGCCGCTGCGGGCGGTGACCAGCACCATGGTGGTGCTGTGCCAGTCCAGGGTGCCGTCCTGCTCGGTTCCGTCGGGTCCGTCCGTCGGCACGGTGAAGGCGTGGACCTCGACCGCGTCGACGACGGGAGCGTCAGTCCGCGTCACGGCCGGGCAGCTTCTCGTAGAACTCGACCAGCTTCTGGCGGAAGCCGCGGGTGGCGATACCGACCTTCTCCGGGTCGTGCAGCGCTGCCTTGGCCGCCTTCTTGCCCTGCTCGAACATGATGTGCGGCGGGATCGGCGCGATCTGCTGGTCCACCTTGAACTCCAGCACCACCGGGCGGTCGCTGGCCAACGCCTCGTCCCAGGCGGAGCCGACCGCCTTCGGGTCGTCGCAGTAGATGCCCCGCAACCCGACGAGTTCGGCATAGCGCGCGTACGGGATGTCGGGGATGTACTGCGAGCCCAGGTACTTCGGGTCGCCGGCCATCGCCCGCTGCTCCCAGGTGACCTGGTTGAGGTCCTGGTTGTTGAACACGCAGAACACCAGCGGCGGGGAGCCGGCCAGCCGGTCGAGATAGCGCTTGACGGTGATCATCTCGTTCATGCCGTTCATCTGGAACGCGCCGTCGCCGACGAAGGCGATCACCGGGTGGTCCGGGTAGGCGAACCGGGCGGCGATCGCGTACGGCACGCCCGGCCCCATCGTGGCCAGCGTCCCCGACAGCGACGCCCGCATCCCCTTGCGCAGCTTCAGGTGCCGGGCCCACCAGTTGGTCGAGGAGCCGGAATCGGCGGTCACGATCGCGTTGTCCGGCAGCCGCGGCGACAACTCCTGCGCGACCGCCTGCGGATTGATCACGCCGCCGAAGTGCTGCCCGGCCCGATCGGCCATGACCCGGTCCCACGTGCGGACGTTGCGCTCGATCGTCTCCCGCCACGACCGGTCGCTCTTCCGCTTGAGCAGCGGGATCAACGCCTTGAGCGTCTCCTTGGCGTCGCCGACCAGGTGCGCGTCCATCGGGTAGCGGATGCCGATCATCCGCCCGTCGATGTCGATCTCGACACCGCGGGCCTGGCCCTCGTCGGGCAGCCACTCGCTGTAGGGGAAGCTGGTGCCGACCATGAACAGGGTGTCGCAGTCGTTCATCATCTCGTCGCTGGGCTTGGTGCCCAGCAGCCCGATCGGCCCGGTGACGAACGGCAGGTCGTCGGGCAGCACCTCCCGGCCCAGCAGCGCCTTCGCCACCCCGGCGCCCAGGATCTCGGCCGCCTCGACCACCTCGGCGGCGGCGTGCGCCGCGCCCTGGCCGATCAGCATCGCCACCCGGCTGCCTTCGTTGAGCACACCGGCGGCGCGTCGCAGCTCGCCCTCGTCGGGCAGCATCCGCGGTTGACTCCAGCCCACGCTCGAGAACACCGAGCCGTGCGCCTTCGGCGGCGACGGCTGCGCCGCCTCCTCCTGCACGTCCTCCGGGATGATCACGGTGGCCACACCGCGCAGGGTCAACGCGGTCTTGAACGCCCGGTCGATCACGTGCCGGACCTGCGCCGGGTGCATGCACACCTGGCAGAACTCCGACACGTCGGCGAACAGGTTCTCCAACGAGATCTCCTGCTGGTAGTGCGCCCCTTGCGAGGTGCGCTTCTGCTGGCCCACGATCGCCACCACCGGCTGGTGGTCCAGCTTGGCGTCGTACAGGCCGTTGAGCAGGTGCACCGCACCCGGCCCCGACGTGGCCATGCAGCACCCCACCTCGCCGGTGAACTTCGCGTGCGCGCACGCCATGAATGCGCCCATCTCCTCGTGCCGGGGCTGGACGAACTCCGGATCCCCGCCGGCTCGATCGAACGCCCCGAGCAGCCCGTTGATGCCGTCACCCGGGTAGGCGAAGACCCGGTGCACGCCCCACTGGCGCAGGCGTTCGAGCACGTAGTCCGCGACGTTGGCTGTCATGTCCCTCCGCTCTCAAGTTGCCCTGCGACACCCGGTGCCTACCCGCCGACCGAAGCAGGAAAACCGATCGTCGAAATATTGCTCTGATCAACTGTTCGCCACTGCACTAGATCGCTAGTCGTTGTCGTTTCAACGAGATATGGCTTAGAGGTGAGGACTGTTCGTGTCGCGAGTCCACGGCAACCGGTCACTGTGGCCGTATGCGACCGGTCGTCGCCAGGCGCTGGTTTATCCCCCTGACCTTCGGGTACCGCCCCGGTATGCCGCACGCTCCGTAAGCGCGTCCCTCAACCGGCAAGTCGAGCCGCCCGTTCCGTCGTGCGTCCTTCCGCATGGGGGCGGGAGACAGATACCCAGTCGCCCGTCGTTCCGACCGGAATCACCGCAACCATGCGCGGCCGGTTCAGGCGGAGCAGCCGTCCTGACCGAAGGACGCGTCGGGCACACCCGCCGGCCAGGCGGGGTTGATGCGCACGGCCAGGGCCGGCGCCTGCCAGGCCGCCGCTGCCTTCTGGATGACCGGGTAGTACCAGCCCGTGCGGTGGCCGACTCGGGCACCAAGGAGGAACGTGGTGATCACATGCTGCACGTCGAGCCGTCCCAACAGGGAGGCGTGCAGACCGGCAAATTCCACGTCACAGGCCACCTCCTGTGCTCGGTGGCCACAAACCAGCCGCTCGGCGGGCCTGGCAAGGAGGCCCCAAGTCGGAGAAGACTGGTGGGTTCGCGGCATGCCAGGGGCGTGATGGTCTCCTTGTCAGACCACCACGCACGTCGACAAGGTCAGCGGCCGGTTCAGCGCCCGTGATGCCGAACAGCACTTCCGGTGCTGGGCCGACGACGTCGTAGCGCCGGCCGAGTTGGTAACAGGCCGTGCGGGTGGCGACGAACGAGAACCTGTGCGCGGTAGCCCTGCCGGATGCACATGCCCGCTGTCGGCGGCCGCGCCCGCTGTCAGCGCGATAGCGCCGGCCGTCAGGGCAATGGCCAGTATGCGGATTCGCCTGGCGCCTGGACGAGCGCCGGTCACTTTGGCGCTCGCCGGCCACCGTTGGTCAGTTGTGCCGGCTGGGATCCTGGTCGAGTTGCCTGCCGAAGAACCTCCCGGTGATCCGCGCGGCGGTCCGTGCGGGCATGAGTCGGCTGAACGCGAACGCCTGCACAGTGTTGAGCCGGCCGTCGACGACCGCGGGGGCGCGGCTGCGCAGTGCGGCCATGACGGTGTCGGCTACCTGTTCGGGCTGCCGCTTTCCGGGTATGTGTCGGGTGTTCATCGCAGTCTCCGTCGCACCTGGGCTGACCGCCACCACGCGGACGCCGGTGCCGCGTGTCTCCAACCACAGCGACTGCGTGAAGGAGAGCACGAACGCCTTCGACGCCGCGTACACCGCGTTGTACGGCGCGGGTGCGTACGCGGCCGTGCTGGCGATGTTGACGATCGCGCCTCGCCCGCGGGCGACCATCGCGGGCAGGAACAGCGCGGTCGTCTCCGCGACCGCGGTGGCGTTGACGTCGATCAGCGCGCGCAGGTCCGCCGGGTCTGCCTTCGCGATCCGCCCCACCTGGGCGGCGCCGGCGTTGTTGATCAGGATGTCGAGCTCGGTTCCGGTCGCCTTGAGCTGTGCGGCCAGGTGCGCGGGAGCGTCCCGCAGTGACAGGTCCAGCGGCACCGTAAGCACATCGACCTGATGTTGGGCGTGCAGTCGCTCCGCGACGCCCTCCAGACGCGCAGCGTCCCGCGCCACGATCACCAGGCGTACGCCCCGCGCGGCCAGCCGTTCCGCGATGGCTGCCCCGATGCCCGTGCCGGCCCCGGTGACCAGCGCCGTGCGGTTGCTCAGTTCTTTCGCCTTCATGACCGCCACGGTAAACTTTGACATTGACGTCAATGTCAAGCTGTCGGACGCCACGGAGGGAGCAGCGTGCGGATCGGAGAACTCGCCGCGGCCAGCGGAGTCAGCACCCGCTCACTGCGCTACTACGAGCAACAGGGACTGCTGTCAGCACACCGGCGCGGCAACGGATACCGGGACTACGACGAGCAGGCGGTACGCCAGGTCGCCTTCATCCAGGATCTCTTCCGGGCCGGTCTTTCCTCCGAGATCATCCGGGAGATCCTCCCGTGCGCCGGGACCACACCGGCCAACGGCGACTGCTCCGCGCTCGTCGCCCGCGTGCGCCAGGTCCGCGAGCAGTTGATCCGCCAGGAGCAGCAACTCGCCGAACGACGCCAGATGCTGGAACGCTACCTGTCCGGCATGGCTATCCCCGCAGGCATGGGATAGAGCGGCGTCAGCCTCCGACTGCGTTCCAGCCGGAGACGAACCGCCGGGCTGCTCCTGTCGCCGAGTCGTACAACTGCCGGCTCCATAGACGTGAATGCCGATGGTGGGCACGTTTCCGACGGCCGCGACGGCGTGCGTCGTCGTCGGTCGTGCAGCACACGGTGACTAAGGTTGTCCCGTAAGCGAGTTGGAGGCAACGCGGACGCGGGATGACCAGGGCGCGGGCGCCTCGGCTATCCGTTGAGGGCCAGGTTGTACATGCGGGCAATGCCGAGCATGGCGTGGTGGACGCCGTCGCCTTTCAGGCCGCAGTCGCGGAGGATCTTCCAGCCCTTCATGCGGGCGAATGTGTGCTCGACGCGCGCCCGAACTCGCCTGTGGAAACGGTTGTGTTCCTCCTTCCCGGCTGGGAGGTCCTTGCCCTTGGCGCGGCGTCGATCACGACCTGGTGGGCAGTGGAGTACCGATAGTTCTTGGACTGGTCGGCAATGCTGCGGTCGCGGGTGGGTACCAGGGGCCGTCCACGATCAGCAGTGCGTCCTTTGCGAACCGCTTGCGCGGCTTGAGCGCGAGCTTCGGGCTGAGGTGGCCTATGGCGCGACTGACCGCGGACTTCGACACGCCGAACAGCGGTGCCAGTTGCCGCAGGGGCAGGTTAGTCCGCCAGTACGCGGCGACCAGCAGCACACGGTCCGCCAGCGGCAGCCTCCACGGCCGCCCGCGACCAGGAGCGTCGGCACTCTCCTGGTCCTACATCGGCTTGCACAGGTTCAGGGAGTGGTTGGCCCCGACCTCACGCCCGCTCAATGCGCGGCCATGTTGCCCCGGCTGGAAGCAATTCTCGACCAACGTCAGCCCGACGACAGCGACCCCGTCCTCCGACGGCACATCGACGACCTCAGCCAGTGGTCGCAGTCCTGAGGTTCTGTGTGGACAAAGACGTTGAGCTACGGGACAGCCTCTAGTCCGCGCTCCCACACCTGTTCCCTGGCCGGCCTGAAGGGTCTGCCCGTCTCGGCCGCCGTGGGTTTGACGTAGCGGAACTCGCGTTCGGCACCCGAGTAGATGCCGGCGACGCCCAGGTCTCGTGTCCGTGCACGGGTGTGCGTTGACCGACGTTCCACGCGACGGAGGCCACGCACCAACTGTCGTCGGGATCGATGTAGAGCGGGTAGTTGACGTGGTGTTCCTCCGACGCCCGGGTGAACTCAGGAGGGAGCTGGTAGCCGCTGGCCGGCAGAGCGGATAACCGCTCTGCGACTCGTTTGGTGATCTCGTACCGGTCGCCGGTCGTGCGGACCACGAGATCCACGTCGTCGATATGGATGACGAGGAGTTCCGCCTGGTCCACATCGCCGACGCCCGATCTACCTGATCAATCAGCGACCGGGCGACAGCCTCGCGAACCATCGCCACTCCGCCTGGATCGGTGGTCGCGAACGCTGCCAGAACGAGCGGCCAGGAGCGCAGGCAGTTCCGCGACTTCCCGGCCGCCGAAGGCGTGTCCAGCCACCACATCAACGCCCTGCTGCGGCACGAGCAGGCATCGATGGGCGATCTTCGACGAAAGCGGGTCGTCTCCCTCGGTTGAGGAAGACGACCCGCCGTCGGGCAGCGGAGCTCAACGGTGAGCGGCGGCCAGCGTGGTCGCGGCCGACTGGTCAGTGGCCGGCGGCATCAGCTTCGGGTATTCCTTCTGGAACTTCTCGATCATCGTGGCGGACGGGATGATCCGGTTCGGGTTGCCCTGGCTCGTCGCCTGCTTCTCACCCCAGGCGCCGGCGGCCTTGCGCTGCTCGGGGGTGCCGTGGCTGTGGTAGCAGTCACCGATGGAGGCGTCCAGGTAGGTGACCTCCTGCTGGAGGCGGGAATTCCAGCCGAAACCCTTGGCATGCGTGACGAAATAGCCGCCGTACGCGTCGGGGCCCATCTCGGACGACTCGTTGCTCGGGTAGTTGTTGTGCGCGAAGTCGACCTGGTGGCCGTACTCGTGTCCGACCACGGACTCCACCGAGACGTCGTCGAACCCGAGGAGGTTGACGGTGTCGAGCAGCCCGTCACCGAGCGCCACGCGCTTGCCGCCGAGGCTGTCGGCCGGGGCGGAGAACGCGTTCAGCGTGAGTAACGGGTTGCGGCCGCCCTGCAGTGCCGGCACTTCGTAGAGCACCTGGGTGGCGAGCGCGGCAGCGGCTTTCACCTTCGCCGGCGCGAGACCGAGGCTGAAGGTCTGCGCCATCTTCGCCTGGCTGCCGAGATCGGTGCCCTTCCAGGCGACGAGCTGGATGTTCCAGCTCTCGATGTCCCAGAAGCCACGCAGCTTGTCGATCGTGGCCGTGGCGCGCGAGGTGTACTGGCCGTCGGTGCCGAAGACCTGCGGGGACTTGTCGGACGCGACGCCCTGGACGTAGAGCTGGCTGAGCCCCGACAACGCGTCGAGGGCCTTGCCCTCGAGCGGGGTGAGCTGTGCCGCGAGCTTGTTCGCGTAGGTCAGCAGCGCCCCCTCGGTGCAGCCCGGTATCGGGTCCTGCGCGGGCCGGAATCGGGGGCCGATTCGCGGGATGGGCGAGTCGATGAGCCGGTCGACGCCGCGCAGCGCGTTCGCGGGCAGACCGTTGTAGAGGTCGATGACGTCCTGGTACAGCTGCGCGACGTCCTGGTCGACGGTGGATGGCGCGGCCGCGGCGGTGGGCACGGCCGTGGCCAGCGCAAGCACTGCTGTGCCTGCCGCCGCGAGCATTTTGCCGAGGAATCTGGTCCGGTCGGGCAAGGTGGTTCCCCTCTTCGGTTCCGGTTCAAGATCACTAAGCACCGCCACAGTAGGACCGAAATGGCGGTGGAACCGGCACCGGGCCCAAAAACACTGAAATTACTGTCCGTTCGGCCCGTTGCTCCCTCCGTTCGAAGGGTTTCTGCCGTGTCGAAATAAGCCGAAAGTACTACGTGCTGCCGCGCAGGCAGCCCGGATCGGGCACCTCTGCCATCGGCAGTAGCGAGCATTACTCTGCACGACCGGCAGCATGACCGGATGTTGCACAGTGGTAGGGCGTGTTTCTGCTGCGCCATCCTGTCTGGCCGGTCCTCTTGTCGCCGAGCCGGGCAGCCCTCAGGACTCCTGCAGGCGGGCGATGCGGACCAGCCGGGCCCGGTCCTCGTCGTCGAGGAGTGCTCGGTCGTACCGAAGGTGCGAACTACGCTGCGACAGCCGTGGCGCGATCCGACCGCACCGGTGCGCCAGCGGCTCGCATCTTCTCATGATCGACGTGCCACCAACTGGCCCTGGACCCGGCTGATCTCACGCCTCGGATAGCCTCACGCCGTGCATCGCAGTCGGCTGTTCGGAATCTTCATCGACGCGCCTGCAGCAGAAGCCGGTTCGGCGGCGGATTTCTGGTCTGCCGCACTGGGCGTTCCGGCCCGCTCCGTGGCGGGCGAGGAACAGTTCACCGCTCTCGACGGTGCCATCCCCGGGTTGATCGTCGACATCCAGGCGATCGACGGCAAGCCCCGGTATCACGTCGATATCGAGACTGATGATGTGGCGGCGGAAGTAGCCCGCCTGACAGCCCTGGGCGCCACGCTGGTCTCGCGCTGGCTGGAGTGCCACACGCTGCGCGCGCCCGGCGGCCACCTGCTCTGCGTGGTGCCGGTGCACAGCGATCCGGAGACGTTCCACAGGCTCGCTCAGACATGGCCATGACGGAGATCGGTACGACCGTGATGGCGTTTCGGCCGCCGTGACCGGCGTGGTGCCCCGAGTCCCGCATAGAAACCGGTAGGGATGGAGGTAGCCAGGGGCAATCTCCAAGCTTAAGTCAAACCTCACGGCGAAGGGCGTATAGATACGTGGCCATTCCGGTCACCTGCGAAGGCTTCGCGGCGAGGCAGCCGGCGCGCCGTTCGGTGCCGACAGCGCCTGGATGTTGCCGCCGTGCTCGTGGGCTTTCCCGGAGTACCACAGGTCGATGGGCTCGCCTTTGACGCTGATTGTCTTCTCGCCGTAGCGGTCGCAGCAGAAGACCTTGCCTCGAGGATGAGGTGGGTGACGCCCTCGTCTTTGGCTCGGTGCCGGGCGTCGTGCGGGTCCGGGGCCTGATCGGCGAGCACGGTGATCGCCTCGTCGAGGTAGCGGTAGGCCGTCGCTCGGGAGATGCCGTGGTCGCGGGCCAACGCTGTCGGATCGGTGTTCTGGCGGAACCAGCGCAGGCTAAGCACCGCTTGCCAGAAGCAGGTCAGCGCCCTGGAGTTCGCGCGGGTGCCGCGGCGGCGTTCGGCCTGCAGGAGTCGGCCGAGGTGCTGGGCCAGTTCGCGGGCACGTCGAGTGTGGCTCGATAGCTGATCACGGGGAGCCTTCTGGTTCGGACTTGATCTTTGCAAATCCAGTCCTACCAGGGGCCCCGGCCATCCTCGCGAGGCTCGGCCCGTCAGCGACCTGCCTGTCCGAGTAGCTCGTATGTATTCGCTCAGTGGCTGGCGAGCAGGTCCAGTCCGAAGCCGGTGATGAAGAGGAGGAACGCCAGCCAGCGCAGGTGTTGGCCGGGCGCGCTCCGGTAGAGCACCTTCGCTGTTGTGTTGGTGATGGTCGCGACGAGCGCGCCCCTCAGCAGGACGGCGAAATGAGCAGGGGCAGGCGGTGGCGCCCGCCCCTGCCGTCAAGACTGGTTCAGTACCAATCGGTCCACGGCCCTGACGAGGGCCGGGTTTGTGCCTTGCAGTGGTAGATGTGGTCCGGGCCCCAGGCGCAGACCTCAAGCCGGTTGTCCGACAGCCGGTGTGACCAGGGCCTGCTGGTCAGGTAGCCGCCCAGGCTGGCCCAGCCACTCCAGCCGTTGCTCGCATTGGCGTCCTGCCAGATGTGGTACATCTCGTGGTTGGTGCCGACGCCGAACGCTTCGAGGCGGCAGTCGGAGTTGAGTGACGCGTCGATGTCGTAGATCAGAACCCCGCCGAGACTCACCCAGCCGGTCCATGCCCCGCCTGGGCTTCTCTGCCACCTGTGCACAAGCGAGGAATCCGTGCCGAGGGCGAAGTCCTCCAACCGGCCGTCACAGTTGCGCAATGTCACGGTGTTCATCACCGAAACGCCGTCGGGCGCAGAAGTAGCGGATGCGGTGGCCACGGGAGTCGACACCGAGAAGAGCGCGATCAAGGCGATGAGCAGTCTTTTCATTTCTGTCCTTTCTGTGGACTGACGCCGTTCGTGTGAATCGCTTACGAACTTTCTGTATTGCCCTGGCCACTGCGGTAACTCTGTCGTTGAGGAGACGTCGCGCCGGGGAGGCGGGAATGTCTGTGGAGATCGTTCTGCTGGGCGAGATAGCTGCACACGTCGACGGGCGTGGCAATGGACATGGAAGCCCCCACTTCCGATTCAGGCGTACGGTCAGAGACAAGATCCACCCTGGACACCTCCCACGCATACTGGCGCGGAACTGCCCGCAGGCCAGGAGCCACAACAGGCCACATTGCGCCACCGGCACACATCCGCCGACATCAAGCGCAACCCAGCACGGCCCTCGCCTCTGAGCTCGCTTCCCCGTCGTCGAATCCGTAGGATGGATCTGGGCAACTCGCCTGGCTACCATCCGCACCTACATCTTGCGAATCACAGATCAGCGGCCTGCCCATCCGCAATGTTCGAGCGAAACAGAGACGCCGGGACGTACGTCGCGAAGTCCGGGCGTACCTTGCGAGGCCACTGCGAGCGTCCGGATCTGGGTTGCGAGCCCGTTGATCACCGCTCTGGCGCGTAGTGGACACTGTGCCGGTGACGAGTGTGGGGATCTCGACCCAACCACCAGCCCGCGCCGCGCCACGACGTCCACACCGTCACCAGCTCAAACACAAGAAACCCAGCCACGGCAAGCACCCCAAGCCAGACAACCCGAGACCCTGCCGAACAGGCTAAACCTCAAGCTAGTGGGATAACGGGCCCTTACTGTAGTTCGGTCGACCGATCGCTGGTGTAAAATCAATAAGTCATCACCGTTGCCGCGAGTAGGGTGAACAGCAATCTCCGAGCTCCCATCATTGTTTACCTCATTCCTCGCTAGAGGATTGATGCCTGTGTGCCAGATGTGTCGTCCGGCCAGCAGACGGGCTGCCCAACCCGACTGAGGTTTGTTCTACGGCAACGATATCAGGAACGGCCCACCCCAAAGCGATCTTCAAGCTTCCAGTTCTAGTCGTCCGTCGTGAACTGTCCCTGACGGTTGCTTGGACAGCGACACAAATACTCTCTTGCGCGAGCGCCCCGGGTAGCTTTGTTCTCATGATCCATTACCTCCTCCGACCGGGCAGGCTCAAAAACCTCCAGGGTGAAGTCAGTCGAAGCGTTGTCTTCTGCGTGTCCACTGCCGGAAGGTCAACCTAGAAATTTTGTGACACAAGGCTCAGCTCTACCCTCATTGCTTCAGGCAAGCAAGGTCGAAGCGAGGAGACATGTTGCCTGTGGCGTCGTCTTGCCACACAATTGCTTGTGCTTACAATTGACATTGATCATGCTCTGGCGCCCGTTACGCCGTTTGAGTGGCCTTGGCGACTCGCCGCGGACGATCGAGCACGAAGTTATTGGCACCCCTCAAATCAGTGGCTCGCGGCGGCCGGGACACGCGTGTTCGCGTGAATCGCGTGGTCTCCGCGGTTCCGGCTGGTTAGCGTCGAGTGCTCCGCGGGCGTGCGACGGGGGTCGAGGCGATGGCGGACGCAGACCAGCGACGCGCCGATGACGTTGGCAGCGATGGCGATCAGACGCCGGAGACCGTCAACAAGATCAGCGCCCACGAGGTGGCCGGGGTCGTGCAAGCCGGCGTCGTGCGAGGCGACGTGCACATCCACCAGACCGAACCGCGGCCGCCCGTGTCGATCCCGCGGCAACTGCTCGCGGCGTCGGCAGGTCGTCCGGCTGGTTGGCAACGGCAGGAGGCGTCCGGGCAGTCGCTCGCGGAACGGCGGTGTACGGGACGATCGTGTCGGATCGTCCCGTACACCGCGAGGTTGTCCGGGAACTGCGGTCCCGGACGTGTCAGCCCGGTTGGGTCAGCCCAGCGTCCACTGCTGGTTGCTGGCGCCGTTGCAGGTCCACAGTTGAACCTTGGCGCCGTCGGCGGTGGAGCCGCCGGTCACGTCGAGGCACAGGCCGGACTGGACGCCGGTGATGGTGCCGTTGGAGTTGAGGTTCCACTGCTGGTTCGCGCCGCCGTTGCAGTCCCAGATCTCCACCGGTGTGCCCGCGCTGGTCTGGTTGCCGGTGGCGTCCAGACACTTCGTGCCGTAGACGGTCAACTGGTTGCCCGAGGTGTGGGTCCAGGTCTGGTTGCTGCCGCCGGTGCAGTCCCAGATCTGCGCCACTGCGCCGTTGGCCTGCGATGCGCCGGGCACGTCCAGGCACTTGCCCGCGCCGACCGCATGGACGGGGCCGCCCGTGCCGCCACCGCCCGTGCTGCCGGCACCCCAGCCGTACTGAAGCCGGTCGAGGCCGGACTGGTTGTTGATGCTGAGCGTGTAGTTCGGCGCGCTGCCCTGCAAAGAGGTGATCGCGCAGGACGCGTTCTCACACGGGCCGGGGCCCTGGGTCTGGTCGGCGAACTTCACGCCGGTCCACAGGAGCGAGCCCATGCCCTGCTTGCGCACGGTGTCGGTGAGGGCGTAGAGGAAGGACACGTCGTTGGTGCCGTCGCGGGGCCCGTCGTAGTTCACGCCGGTGTTCATCGGGACACCGAACTCGGTGAGCACGGCGCGGCTGTCGTATCCGCAGACGTTGTTCTCGAAGCTGGTGATCCAATCGGCCTCGGTGGGGTGGGTCTCTCCGCCGAGGGTGTAGTCGTGGAGCGAGAGCAGGGTGCCGGCGAGACGGGAGTCGGCGCCGACGGTGCACAGGTTCCCCTCCCAGGCGCCGGGCACCAGGATCCGCCCGCGGGGCACCTGCGAGAAGTGCGCCACCCAGGCCGCCGCGAGGTTGTCCTCGTCGGTGGCGCTGTAGCCCCACGGCTCGTTCATGATGCCGAAGTACACTTGGTTGTTGCCCACGTATTTGCCGATCACGGTGTTCCACATCGCGTAGAACGAGTTGGTGTCGCCGATCACGCCGTTCTGCAGCCAGGGGACGAGCACGACCTTCATACCCAGCGCGATGGCCGCGTCAAAGGCGGCGGTGTAGCTGTTCCACCAACTGCCGGTGACAGTCGCCTGGTTGAACCCCATGCGCACGGTGTTGGCGCCCAGCGCCTGGTAGCCCTTGAGGATGGGGGTGGCCTTCGCGTACGTGGTCGAATAGCTGTCCGTGTTCGACAGGCCGACCGGCGTGATGTTGCCGGTGACGAAGTTGTCGTTGGGGTCGGCCCAGTTCACGCCGTGGAACTGGTTGGTGGCGGCGTACGCGCTCGTGCTGGCCGCCACCTGCACGCCGAGCAGGCTCAGCAGCAGGGCGACGAGGACACCGAGCGAGGTGAGGCGCTCGAGCCGCGTGGTCGGTGTCATCCGTTGCTCCCTAGCCGAGTTTCCATTGCTGGTTGCTGCCGCCGTTGCAGGTCCACAGCTCGACCAGGGCGCCATCCGCGGTGGACCCGCCGGTCACGTCCAGGCACAGGCCGGACTGCACGCCGGTGACCGTGCCGTTGGAGTTGAGCTGCCACTGCTGGTTCGCCCCGCCGTTGCAGCTCCACGTCTGTACCGCGGTACCCGGGGAGGTCTGATTGTTGTTGGCGTCCAGGCACAAGGTCGTGCCTGCGACCGTGAGGGTCAACTGGTTGGACGCCGTGTGCGTCCAGGTCTGGGCCGCGCCACCGTTGCAGTCCCAGATCTGCTGCTGCGTGCCCGGCGTCGTGGTCGAGTTCGGGTCATCAAGGCACTTGCCCGCACCCACCGCATGCAGCGGGCCCGAACCAGCCCCGCCGCCGGACGACGAACCGCCCACGACCCGGTAGACGACCGTGCCGTGTGCGGGCACGGAGGCACTGATGGCGCCGCTGGTGGTAGAGGTGGCGCCGGTCCACTGGTCGGTCAGGGTGTAGCTGCTCGCCCCGGTCTTGCCGATCGCGCCCGCCGTGGTGGAGATCGTGGCGGTGGAGCCGTTCTCGTTGAACAGCGCGACGGCGACGTCACCGTTCGACAGGGGCTTCGCCAGCACGTCGAGACCGTTGCTGGCGGACACCTCGGTGCCCTGCTTGCCGAGTGAGTCCTGGTCGATGGCGATGAGGTTCTTGTTGGTCAGGATCGACAGGGTGCCGCTGCTCGCGTTCGCGATGTTGGTGCCGGAGATCAGCGGGGCTGCCATCATGGCCCAGAGACTGAACTCGGTCCGGTCCTCGGTGGCGGACATGCCGTTGCCGATCTCCAGCATGTCCGGGTCGTTCCAGTGCCCGGGGCCGGCATACGAAGCCAGGCCCACGTTGCTGTGGAAGATGGAGAGCATGCTGGCGAAGCTGGCGTTGATGTCACCGGTGGTGCGCCAGGAGTTGCCGACGCCTGCGCCCCAGGTCCACACGTTCTCCTGGCCCCAGTTGCACAGGCTGAACAGGATCGGGCGGCCGGTGGCGGCCAGAGCGTCCCGCATCGTGGTGTAGCGGGTCTGGGCGCTGATGCCCTGGTTGTTGCAGTTGTCGTATTTGAGGTAGTCCACGCCCCAGGAGGCGAAGGTATTCGCGTCGGTGCTCTCGTGCCCGAGGCTGCCGGGATATCCGGCGCACGTTTTCGTGCCCGCGTCCTCGTAGATCCCCAGCTTCAGGCCCAGCGAATGCACGTAGGAGGCGGTGCCCGAGATGCCGTCGGGGAACTTGTTCGGATCGGGCACCAACTGACCGGCGCTGTTGCGGCTGGAGGTCATCCAGCAGTCGTCGATGTTGACGTACTGGTAGCCCGCGGCCTGCATGCCGTTGTTGTGCATGGCAAGGGCCGTTGACTTGATGAGCGACTCGGATACGTTGCAGCCGTAGGCGTTCCAGTCGTTGAACCCCAACTGCGGGGTCAACGCCAGGCCGTTGCCCAGGGCAAGCGCAGGGGGCGCGGTGACGAGGGAGATGAGCGGAGCCGCGACTACGGCGACCGCTGCGACGACGGCGAGAACCGCGAGCCGTCGTCGACTTGGATGGGTGGTCAGGGTCATCGTCGACCTCATTCGTGATTCGATTCCGCAGGGGTCAGCCGAGGGGCCACTGCTGGTTGGGCTGGCCGTTGCAGCCCCAGAGCTGGACGAGAGCGCCGTCGACGGTGGAGCCTCCGCTCACGTCGGGGCAGGGGCAGGATTGCCCACTGGTTCGACCCGCCCTCGATCATCGTGGTGGTGTACCGGCGGTTGATCGTCGAGCCACCTGGGTTCGGACTGTTCACGTCGGAACCGGAGAGCAGGCCGTTCTCCAGGTCGGCCATGATCCACGGCCCGCTGCCCGCGCCGGTGTCCCAGTACGAGGCGTTCCCGAAGTGGATGGCCTCCATCGTGCCGTTGCCGTCGTCGTTGTTGGTGGTCTCGACGTTGCCGTAGTCGAAGCAGCAGCCGTTGTCGTAGCGGTACCCGATGCCGGGAGTCACGAACACCTCGTACGCCTTGTTGCTGCGGTGCCCGTCACCGCTATGAGTACGACCGCGGCCGCCACACCCAGCCATCTGCCTGTTTCGACCCCCATGCCGTCTCCCTGCTCTCCGTCAAGCCGGGCATGCTGTTAGCGCTAACATTCCCGCGTCACCGGATCACGGGTTCATGAGGATGGCGGCGCGGTGACACACGACTCAGGAAAGCGTCCCATGTCTGACGATGTCAAGGTTTGACGGATTGTTTCCGAACCTGATCGAATCCTGATCGAATGTGAGGCATACCTACCCTACAGTAGCCGAATATTCGACAGATTCTACGATCCGAACATCTTGAATGTTTGATCTTGTTGCTTTTATGGTCGAATTGACGGGCACCGGGTTGCTCGTCTGACGCGGCCCGACCGGCGGCCGCAACGCCAGGGGGTTTCACACGGCTCGTCGATGGTCCCAGCAGGCAGGATAGGACCCATGCCCACCTCCACTTGGCGCACGATCACCACCGTCACCGCCGGCGAGAACACCGACGACCAGGTCTTCACCCTCGGCCTCGCCGAGAGCGCGGACGGCTCGGGCGGTCACCTCATCGTGCAGACCTCCCTGCAGCCCCCGACCGAGCAGGACACCGCCACCGGCATGGACACCTACTGCGTCATGGACGACCAAGGCGGTGTCCAGTACGGCGGCATCGAGCACGTCGAACTCGACGACACCCAGCTGACCATCCGGTTCAGCGAAGACGTCGCCGAAGAACTCTCCGTCGACGACGGCGAACTCCAACTGGAGCTCGACCTGGACGAGGACGCGACCACACGGCTGCGAGACGGGCTGCGACGGACCTTGACGTACGGCAACCCCGACCAACAGCCCACCCTCGTCGGGTTCTGACCCAAAGCTGAGGAGCGCTCTACTTCCGTGCGACGCGTTGAAGAAGCAACGCATCGCCGACTACGGCTACCCGGACACGAACACGTCCAGCTACGAAGAAGACCACTTCCTCGCGTTAAAGGACGGCGACGACCCGCGCGATCCGCGCAACCCCTGGCCCCAGCCTGTCCTGGTCGAAAATACTGACACTGGCTGTGACCTTGGGTTTAGGCGGCTGCTTGACAGTCGTTCAGCAGTCCTGCAAGGCGTCGTGTGCGCTTGATCCGGTCCACTGGGGCCGGCAGTGGGATCACGTTCTGATCGTCATCGGCGTTTCGGCGCGGCTGGAGGGCAGTGATATCCGGTGGCTGCGCAGGACCCGGCGGATGGTGGAGGCGGCGATGCGATACCCGAGTCGTCGCAGCTCGCCCTGGATGCGGATCACGCCCCAGGTTCGGTTCTCGGTTGCCAGGCGGATCATGAGCGTGATGATCTCGTCGCTAGTTGGCGGACGGCCCGGCGGTTTCGGCTGACGCCACTTCCCCGCCACGAGCCGGCGATGCCACCGCAGCAAAGTCGTGGGCGTGACGATACGGCAGGCCCGCAGGGATTTCGGCAGGAGCCGGGACAGGGCCGCAAGCACCGCACAGTCGGTCCAGCCCAGTCGTGGGCGAGGGGTGGCCAGTAGCGTCAACCAGGACAAGCAAGCAGGTCAAAGCTAGCCACCGAGTTCTCGACCGGGACAGGCTCACCGACGCCAAGCAGCGTGGCGCTGCCCTTGGTTCCTAATCCAGCAGTTCGACGAGGTGCAACCGGTCGCCGGCGGACCATTCTCGCTCAACGCCGCCAACGAACGTCACCTTGCACGTGCCGCCGACCTCGGCCTGCGCGACCTGCCCGACGGGACCGATCGAGCCGTGCAACCGCACCCAGTCGCCGGCCTGTAGCTGCTGTGCGGTAACCGTTGCGAGGTTGCGGGCACTGGACGCCGGCATCAGCCGTACCGTCAGCAGCCGCCAAAACGCGTAGCAGGCCGTCGGGAGCAGCGGAATCAGGCCACTGATGCCAGGAAAGACCGGTAGCACAGCGACTGTGGCGACGATGGCCACCAACAGCCCCACCACCGCGGCGATCAGCGCTGAACTGACGGGACGGGGCCCGAACTGGAGCCAGCCGGTCGTGCGCACCAGGCCGTCCTCTGCCAGCCCGCGCGGAGGGCTGCCGTCGGGCAGGCTCAACTCCTGTTTCGCCGCGCGGCGCTCGGCGAATCTGGTGAAGAACTCGGTGAGGGCCAGTTCGGTTTCGCTGTCCCCGGTCACGACTTCCTCCACCTGGTTTGGCCGTCCATCCCTTGCACGCACGTGACGGCCTGCCCCTGCGAGGTGACGCCGGACGCACCCTCCGGCGAGCACGGCTGGCCCACCTGCACATCGCTCTGGCCACCTTGTTGGCCGGAGTGGGTTGTGGTGGGCAGGTCGGTGGACGTGGTCGGATGAGCCGTGACCGTGGGGTCCACAGCGGACGTCGTGGTGGTGGGGCCGGTCGCCGACGTCGTCTGTACGGGCTGCCCGGCCGTTGATCCTTCGCTGCTTGCCGGCGTGCACGAGGAGCCCCACAATCCCCGCCGGGCTTGCCGCGCGTCGGCCTCCGCGGCTGTCAGTTTGCCCTGCTCGGGTCCGGTGCCGACGCGGACAGCCCCGGCCCGTAGCATGGTGAGCGCGTAGTCGTGGCCGTCTGGCAGCAGCACCTGGGCCGGCACGCGGCCGTCTGGATCCGGGTGCGCGATGGTGGCGTGGACCAGCCAGACACGCTTGTCGAGCAACGCTTCACTCGCCTGGCGCACGGATTCGGTTGACCAGCACCCCGCCGCCGAGACGATGCCCGACACGCGAATCGCCACCGGACGACCGGTGGCGTCGACTCCGTCGAAGCGGGCCGCGGTGGACACGGCCTTCACGGTGATCACCGGGTCATCCGGTGTGGGCGTAACAACCGGCATCGCAATGTCAGCGGTCGTGGTGGTGCTGCTGGCCGGGGAATCAGCGAAGCTCGAGACGCCGTCGAGGAAAGCGGGCATTCCCCGCGGCCAGAGCAGGGCCGCACCGGACAGGGCGAGGCCCGCCACCGTCGCCACGCTCGTCAGCGCCAGGCGCTGGGCCTGAGAACTGCGCCACCACCAAGCCCGGAACACTCCGGGCGCGGACAAGCTGCCACCGCGCATAACAAGTCCCGAGGTCGTCGACCGGACACGGTGGCGGCTCCGTGACGATCTTGGTTGACGGGTGCGTAAGTCTGGCAGCCGTCCGACCGCCCATGAATCACCCTATCAGGTGAAATTGGCAAGGTGATCGACAGTCCGAAACGTGAACGGCATGGTGTGCAGTCACCACATTGAGCCCCCACTTGCGCGATCTCCAGCTCGAGCTGGTTGCCCGGGCGCAACTGCCATGCCACCGGCCACAGCTCGAGACTGAGCCGGCTGCTCGCCGTGATCCGGTAGAGGGCACCCGTGATCAGCGCCTGGTTGCCGGACACCGAATCCACATCTCTCAGAGAGACGACGATTTGCGCTTCGGCACCGGTCAGCGGGGCGGTGACGTGTACAACGTCATTCTCGGGAGCCTGGGGCCGGTCTGTGCGCGCTGATGACCTCCGAACCGATACTGATTTTCGGTTCGGCGTGGGCGTGGCGATCGTAAGGCATCGTGACTGTGGTTTGGCGCCGAGTTCAGCCTTGACCCGACCACTCCGCAGAACGACACCACGGATTCGGAAGGGCTGCACCTGCTGCTCACCCACATCCCCGAGGGCTACACCCGGCTGTACCCCACGACCACCACCGGACACCTCACCGGCGATGAGAAAGGCCGCCCGGTCTACGACCTCGGCCAGATCGCGGAGGACATCCGGCAACCACCACACGTCCGTATACAGATCTTCCCAGCCATTGTCAACCGATCTGTTGACATATGTCGCCTGTCAACTAGTGTGTTGACATGCCTCAGATGCCCACTCTGCCCGAGCTCGTCGGCCTGGTGCTCCTCGACGGCATCGCCGAGCCGCGCGATCCGGTCCGGCAGATTGCCACCGCGGAGCGGATCGCCGGTGAGCTCAACGTCCTCGGCGACAGCCTGGTCGGCTTCTTCGTGGAGTTGGCACGCGCCGAAGGTTGCTCGTGGGCGGACATCGGCGCGTCCCGCGGCCTCAGCCGGCAGGGCGCGCAACAGCGATACGCACCGTTGATCGCGCAGTTGACCGTTGACGATCTCATCCGCGCCGGTGTCCTGCAGGGATTCAACGACGACGCGCTCGACTGCCTCCGCCAGGCCCAAACACGCGCGGGTCGGCTCGGCCACGACGCGGTCGACAGCGGCGACCTCCTCGTCGCGATCCTCGACGACCCAGCAGGGTTGGCCGGCGCCGTCATCCTCGCGCTCGACGTTGATCCGTCGGACCTTCGCGCAGCCCTCGGGCAGGAGCCGGACAATGACCGGCCGGCCGCCACGGCCGGCCTCGCGCAACCGCCGATCGGCCAGGACGTCCGCCGGGCCATCGACGGCGCGCTCGCCGAGGCACACGGCCGTGGCGTGACGGTGGCGCACCTCTTCCTCGGGCTCCTGCGTACGCCCGGTACTCGCGCCGGCAAGGTGCTCACGGCGCACGGTGTCACCCGGCCGGCCGCGCTCGCCCAGATCCTCGGACTTGCCGGCCCCCCAGCTAAGGACCCGACATGACGGCCCTCCACAACGTCGTCGATGCGCTCGACGCCCTGCCGACCACGGCATTCCTCGTGCTCGACCAAGGCCAGGTCGTGCTCGACCACGGCGCGACGACCGCTCCGACCTATCTGGCCTCGGCGCGCAAAAGCGTCCTGTCCGTCCTTTACGGACCCGCGGTCGCCAGCGGAACCATCCGGCTCGGCGCGACCCTTGGCGAGCTCGGAATCGACGACATCGGTGGGCTGCTGCCGCAGGAACGCCGCGCCACGGTGCGCGACCTGCTGACGTCGAGTTCCGGTGTTTATCACCCGCCGGCGACTGTGGCCGGGCCCGAGCGGGACGGGCCGGCTCGGGGCTCCCAGCCGCCGGGAGCGTTGTTCCACTACAACAACTGGGACTTCAACGCCCTCGGCACGATCTTCCAGCGGTGCACCGGGCGGTCCGTGTTCGATGCGTTCGCCGAGGACCTGGCCGCGCCGCTCGGCTTCGACGACTTCGAGCCGGGGCTCCAGCGACTGCTGGGCCGCCCGGAGGTGTCCGAACACCTCGCGCACCACTTCTTCCTTTCTGCCCGTGACCTCGGGCGGCTCGGCGCGATGATGCTGCAGGGCGGGCGGTGGGACGGCCGGCCGGTGGTGCCGGCGTCGTGGGTGGCCGAGAGCACGTCGGTCCAGGTCGATCGCGGTGTCGGGGTGCAGCTCGACTATGGCTACCTGTGGTGGCTCCCGCGGCTGCTGGGGCGCGGGTCCTTCCTGGCGATCGGCAACTTCGGCCAGTACCTGCTCTGCGTGCCGCCGGGACTGGTGATCGTGCACCTGCGGGCCGTGCCCGACGACGTCGTCCTCGCCCGCTCCCAAGGAGCGCAGCCGCCAGCCCCGATCGACTCCGTGAGTCCACAGCAGTTCATGAAGGTGGCACGGATGGTGCAGGCCGCGCTGCGGCCCTGACGCTCTCGCTGCTGCGAGCGCCAAGCGTCTTCGACCGGCCGTACGCGTCGAGCTCCACCAGGAGCGGCTGGCCCGGTTCCCCGAGGGCTGCCGGCACCTCGCCTATATCCAGGAGGAGGCCGGCCTCCCTGGCCTGACCGGCGAAGCGGTGCAGGAGCTCTACCGCGCCGGGGCGGAGTGGCTCGGGAAGAACTCCAGGATGTGACGGGCGACGGCGTCGGGGGCCTCGCGCTGCGGGAAGTGCCCGACGCCGTCCAGCAGCACCCGCTGGTACCGGCCGGTAAAGAAGGACTCCTTGCCGGCCGAGGTGGCCGGGTCGTTGCAGCGGTCGGCGGCGCCGTGCAGGACGAGGGTCGGCTGGGCCAGGACCGGGGCGGGTAGCAGGCGGCGCTCGTCCTCGTCGTAGCGGGTGTCGCCGGCGACGAAGCCCCAGCGGTGGCGGTAGGAGTGCAGCACCACGTCGGCCCAGTCGTCGTTGGCGAAGTCGGCGGCGGTGGCGGCGAACTCGGCCTCGTCGAACCAGCCGGACGGGGACCACGTCTCCCACATGAACCGCGTGAACTCGACGCGCCGCTCCCGCAACTCGGCCGGACCGCGGTCAGAGGCGAGATACCAGTGGTACCAGTAGTTTCGTGCCTGCTCCAGGCCGATGGGCTGGGTCGGGTCGTTGGTGCCGTAGCCGACGGACAGCAGACCGAGACCGGCGACAGCCGACGGGTTCAGCCCGCAGGCATTGGCCGCTGCCCGAGCACCCCAGTCATGTCCAATGAGGACCGGGGCGTCGAGGCCCAGGGCTTGGCAGAACTCCAGCAGATCCCGGCCAAGGGCCGCCAGCTGACCGCTGCGCGGCGTCGCCGGATCACGGAACCGAGTGCCACCGAAGCCGCGAATGGCCGGCACCAGCACACGACGACCAGCAGCGGCCAGCGTCTCGGCGACCCGCCGCCAGCCGCGCGGGCCGTCAGGCCAGCCGTGCACGAGCACGATCGCCGGCCCGTCGCCCGGATATTCCTCGTACGCGATGGAAAGGGTGGCAGTGTCCACGGACCGGGGCATCATGCCGCTCCATTCAGTGCGGTGTCCAATGCGGACAGCTGTGCTCGCCGGAAGTCCCGCGAGACGGCGGCGGAGCGTTCGGTGGCATCGAAGCCGTGGTAGGCACCGGGGACGACTTCCAGGGTGCACGGCACGCCGGCGTCGGTGAGCCGGGCGGCGTAGGCGACGTCCTCGTCGAGGAACAGATCCCTGGTACCGACGCCGATCCACGCCGGCGGCAGCCCGGCGAGATCCTCACAGCGGCCGGCGGCGGCCAGGTAGCGCACGTCCTTCACCGCCGCGCCGAGGTAGGAACGCCAGCCGAACCGGTTGCTGTGCTGGCTCCACAGCCGCAGCGTCCGGGGGTCGACGTCGGTGCGGTCGGCGGTCCGGTCGTCCAGCATCGGATAGATCAGCAGCTGGAACACCGGCGTGACCTCGCCGCGCTCACGGACCAGCAGGGCCAACGCGGCGGCCAGCCCGCCGCCCGCGCTGGCCCCACCGATGGCGATGCGCGTCCGGTCGACGCCGGGATCCTCGGCCAGCCAACGCAGTCCGGCGTAGCAGTCCTCGAGCGGGGCCGGGAACGGGTGCTCCGGCGCCAGCCGGTATTCCACTGACGCCACCACAACATCCAGCTCGGCCGCGACTTCACGGCAGAAGGCATCGCCCCTTCCGCCAGCGTGACCCGCGACAGCGGGGCCTCCATTCGGAGCTGGGCGTAACGACTCGGAGGATCGAGCGGCGCGTCCTTCTCCCGAGCCAGGGACAGGACCGGAATATTGCCCTTATTGTCGGCCACAACACCCACGTTAGCACTCGGCGACACCGGTCGAACCTACACCGTGACCGAGCCTCACAAAGTGGGTCCCATCAGGAAGAACACGGTCATCATGTAATCGAGGAGCACGTCGCCGATCACAATGTGATCGGCCCAAAGAACCGCCGGCCGGGGCAAGGAAGCGGGGTCGACCAATCACCGCGTGACAATGGCGGTATGGGCAGTTGAATCCGCCCGGATCGTCAGTAGGAGGCCATTGTCACATAGGATCGAGCCATGACAGTTCGAGACGCGAAGAGTCAGGTGATCGCCGGCCTGACCAAAAGCTTCAACGTCAACCTGACTACATTTCGCGAGGACGGCGGCCGGTCGCGACTCCGACCGGCGGGGTGGTCAGCGACGACACGCTCTACATACTCAGCTATGCCGACACCGGCAAGCTCAAGCTCCTGCGCAACAATTCTCTGGTCACGGTGGCGCCGTGCAACTCGGCCGGTACCCTGCCGGCCGGTGCGATGACGATCAAGGGCACGGGCCGGATTCTCGACGTCGTCGAGACGAGGAAGGCCTGAACTGGCGGGGCCGCCACCCGTGCCCCCAGACTTGCCACCCAACACGACGAGCGGATCGGAGCGGACCCTGACCGAGGTCGAGCCGGCGGTGACGGGGACGCAGAGCGTCTTCCGCGCACTGTCCATCCTGCGTGCCTTCACCCCGCAGCAGCCCACGCTGACCGGACCCGAGGTGGCCGAGAAGTTCGGCTTCTCGCAGCCGACCGCGTACCGGCTGCTGCGCGCGCTGGAGGCCGAGAACTTCCTCGTGTTCGATCGGGGCAGTCGGGCCTACGGTCCCGGGCCGGAGATCCTCCGGCTGGCCGGCGTGCTGCTGCACCGGGACGCCTTCGTCGTGCAGACCCAGTCCAGCCTGACCCGGCTGCGGGCGCTGACCGGCGAGACGGTGGCCGTGTACTGGCGGCTGGGCAACAAGTGCACCTGCACGCAGGAGCTGCCCAGCCCCCATCCTCAGCGGGTCGAGGCCGGCATCGGTGTGGGGTTCCCGCTCACCCGCGGCCCGGCCGGCAAGGCGATGCTGCTCGACCTGGACGAGGCCGGTGTGCGCGCGCTGCTGGCCGAGTCGGACATACCCGCCCCGGTCGGCGGCGTCGACGCGCTGCTGGCCGAGCTCGAGCAGGGCCGCAACCGGGGCTACCTGGCCGGCGTCGACGAGACCATCGAGGGCGCGGTCACCATCGCCGCTCCGATCCCCTGGGTGCAGCCGGGGCTGGCGGTCTACACCGTCTCCGCGCCGGAGTCCCGCTTCGATCCCCAGACCCGAGAGACCGCGGCCCGCACGCTGGTCGAGGAGATGGAACGGCTGCGCGCGATCCTACGCAAGCAGAATCCTTTCACCATGTGATCGAGCATTTCGCGGCCTGTCACATAATGACCGCAAGGCATCCGGGTATTGCCGCGGACCGCGCCGATTCCGAATAATTCACGCCGATGAGCATTCCGCCGAAGTACCGGGTCGATCCGGCGCTGGTCGCGGCCTTCGCCGCGATGCCCCCGCCCACCGGCCCCACCGACGTCGCCGCCAGCCGGGCCCGCCTGGCCGGGCTCAAGCACCTCCAGGCGCCGGCCGACCCCACCGGCCTGACGATCACCGACCAGATCGTCGGGCCCGACGTGAGCGTCCGCGTCTACCAGCCCGAGGGCCGGACGGGGCTACCGGGCATCCTGGCCATGCACCCGGGCGGGTTCACGATCGGCGACCTGGACACCAACGACGGGCTGCATGCCGATCTGGCCCGCGAGGTAGAGGCGGTCGTGGTGTCGGTGGACTACCGACTCTCCCCCGAGAACCGATTCCCGGCGGCCATCGAGGACTGCCATGCCGCGCTGGTCTGGCTGGCCGAGCATCCGGCGGTGGACCCGACACGGATCGCGCTGCACGGCATCAGCGCCGGCGGTGGCCTGGCCGCCGGGCTTGCCCTGCTGGCCCGGGACTGCGGCGGGCCGGCGATCGCCTTCCAGTACCTGAACACCCCCGAGATCGACGACCGGCTGACCACCCGGTCCATGGTCGAGTTCGTGGACACGCCCATGTTCAGCCGGGAGAACGCGATCCGCAGCTGGGACGCCTACCTGGGCCCGGGCGTGCGTGGCGGCGACGCCGTTTCCCCTTACGCCGCACCGTCTCGCTGCACCGACCTGGAGGGCCTACCGCCGGCGTACATCGCCGTGATGGAGCACGACCCGCTGCGCGACGAGGCCATCGCCTACGCGCAGGCGCTGCTCGCCGCCGGCGTCCAGGTGGAACTGCACCTGTTCCCCGGCACCTTCCACGGCTCATCGGCCATCGCCCCCACCGCTGAGGTCACGGTTCGCGAGCACCGGGAGCGGATCGCCGTGCTGCGGCGCGCGCTGAACTGAGTGGACTGCCACTTAGCAGCAGTCGACCCTTGATCTCTCCGCCGGCTCCGCCCTAGTACCGCGCTGAGCGGAGCCATGACGACCGTCGAGACCAACAGTTTTGTCGGCCGGCGGTGCACGTTAGGTGTACGCACTGATGGGGTTGCCAGAACCGAAGCGCCACCCGAGGCCCCGGCCGATCTTGCCCGCTGATGCACTTCCTCGATCGGCTGGCCTCGCACGACCTGACACTTGCTACCCGCGGGCAGCCCGATCTCGATCCCTGGCTCACCGACGAGAAAGCCACACACCGGGACGAGCCCGGCCATTTCGTGCGATGGGCCAAGAAACAGAAGCTGACCCGGCCGACCTATCCCGCAGCCAGATGGGGCGGACCAGTACGCGTCATCGACACCGAAAACCGCTGGGAACAGGCCCGCTGGCTGCTGAACGACCCATCCGTCAAACCCGAAGACCGTGTCGCCGGTCTGCTGCTCTTGCTCTACGCCCAGGGACCGACTCGGCCTTCACTGCGGCCGGCGACGCTGACCGATGAGGCACGCCACCACGACTGGCCGACCTTCGACGGCTGGTACGCGCCGACCATTACTCCTAGCGTCGCCATCGTCACGGCTCGGATCCGTACGAAGGAGATCGGATGCTTCGGTTAGCAACGGTCGTCGCGCTCGCCGCCACGCTGGTCGTTCCCTCGGCTCATCCCATGGACGACGACGATGACGGTGGCCCGGCGGCCCCCGCCGACTACAGCTACGTGCAGAAAACGGTGCCGGGCCAGACCCTTCCCCGGCACGCCTACGACATCGCCGCGGCTCAGGCCCGCCGCCTGCCGAAGGTCGGCGGCACCTGGCAGTCGCTGGGCCCGACGAACATCGGCGGCCGCGTGGTCGGCCTGGCCATGGACCCGACCACCACCGACGCGTTGTACGCGGCCTCGGCGAGCGGCGGCCTCTGGCGGTCGACAGACGCGGGCCGCACCTTCACCGCCGCCTGGCCGCAGGATGCGACGCAGGCGATGGGTGCTGTCGCGGTAGCACCCAACGGCACGGTCTTCGTCGGCACCGGCGAGCCCAATCCGGGCGGCGGCAGCGTCACTTATGAGGGCACCGGCGTCTACCGCTCCACCGATCACGGCGCGACCTGGCGGCAGGTGGGGCTGTCCGACTCCGGCACCATCGGCGCGATCGCCATCGACCCGACCAATCCGCAGCGGATCCTGGTCGCGGCGAACGGATCGCTGTACACGCCCGGCGGGGATCGCGGCGTCTACCTCAGCTCCGACGGCGGCAGCACGTGGCGCAAGGTGCTCGATGTGCCCAACGCGTTCACCGGGGCGGTCGACGTCCAGTTCGATCCGGCCGACCCGCACCGTGTCTACGCCGCGCTCTGGGATCATCGCCGACAGCCCGACCAGCGGGTTTACGGCGGCGTCGGCTCCGGCCTGTACCGCTCGACCGACAGCGGCGCCACCTGGCAGCAGCTCGGCGGCGGGCTGCCGGCCACCGGACCCGACGTCGGCCGGTACGGATTCGGCATCTCGGCCTCCCAGTCGGGACGGATGTACGCCATCGTCGGCACGACCGCCGGCTCCTACGGCAGCGCCTACACCTCCGCCGACGCCGGCACCACGTGGACCCGCCTGCCCGACGACCCGGAGCTCGTCGACTCGCAGTCCAGCTACAGCTGGTGGTTCGGCAAGATCTGGGTGGACCCGCGCGACGCCAACCACGTCCAGCTGGCCGGCGTGCCCCTGCTGACCTCGCACGACGCCGGCAAGACCTGGACCGCCAACGACGCCGTGCACTCCGATCAGCACGTCATCGTCTGGGATCCGCGCCATCCCAAGCGCGTGTACCTCGGCAACGACGGCGGCGTCTACCGCTCCGACAGCAACGGCGACGGCGGCTGGACACACGCCGTCAGCGAGCCGTTCACGCAGCTCTACAGCGTGGCGATCACCGCGGCGGACACCTCGCGCGTCTCCGGCGGCGCGCAGGACAACGGATCGCTGCGGTCGTGGGGCGGCACGCGGTTCAACGAGTACTTCGGCGGTGACGGCCAGGAGAACCTGATCAGCCCGGCCGACGACAACATCGTCTTCGCCTGCCTCCAGTACGGCGAGTGCGCGCGGTCCACCAACGGCGGCGCCTCGATGACCGAATTCACCGACGCCACCACCGCCGATCGCCGCAACTGGTTCACCCCCGTCCAGTTCGACCCGACCAACCCGAAAGTCATGTACTACGGCGGAAACCGGCTCAACCGCTCCACCGACGGCGGCGTCACCTGGACCGCGATCAGCCCCGACCTGACCGGCGGCCCCGGCAAGGACGACTATCCGTTCGGCACCATCACCACCGTCGCCGCGGCACGTGACCAGCACACGGTCTGGGTCGGCACCGACGACGGCCGGGTCTGGGTCACGCACGATCTCGGCACCACCTGGACGAACGTGCTCACCGGGCAGCCGTGGGTGACGCGGGTCGTGGTGGATCCGCAGAACCCGAGCGCCGCCTACGTCACGCTGTCCGGCTACCGGTCCGGTTCCCCGCAGCCGCATGTGCTGCGCACCGGCGACAGCGGCGGGCACTGGACGGATCTGTCCGGGAATCTGCCGCAGGCGCCGGTGAACACCCTCGTGATCGGCGCGGGCGGCATTCTCTACGCCGGCACGGACCAGGGCGTCTTCGCCGGCACGGCGGGGTCCGCCCAGTGGGCTCGGCTGGGCCAGAACCTGCCGCTGGTGCCCGTCGACGACATCGCCTACGACCAGTCGCACCATCGTCTGGTGATCGCCACGTTCGGGCGCGGCTTCTACTCGCTCACCGTCGCATGACCGGCCGTGCCGGCGGCCCGCGTGGGGTCGCCGGCACGGATCCGAGCAGTTCTCACAACAGCCCTTGATGTTGTGAATGGTTCTTCTGGCCCTTGTGTCAGCGGAAAGTGCGCCAAGGCAACGCCGACCGCAGGGCATCAAGGGCACCGCAGTCCCCCGGATGGTCGACGTCCGAGGATGCGTCGGGGCTTCGGAAGTTGACCACCGTCAACGTTGGTTCGGCTGTACCCACATCGGGCACTCCCCCACCACTGTGTTGCCGCTACCGGGCAGCGATCTTGTCATCACGCCGCGCCTGTCGCCTGAGAACTGCGTCTCGGTCAACCCAAGCAGCGTTCGACTCGGCATCGTGCAGGGGGTCGGAAGCAGTGCACGGAGGGGCTCACCACCAACGGATCAGCGGCGCACTCGACGTGGAGTGCTGACCGAGGCCCAGCCACTTCCTACCGGCGCGACTGCGGCCCGGGAATTGTGTGATCGCAACCGGCCTTGACCGTGTGGCGTCTACCGGTGGTGAGCAACAACCGGTCAAAGCGATAGAGGGGTACGACGTGAGCAAGTTGCGGCACACCATGACCGTGGCGGCGCTGGCCGGCGCCGTCGCCCTGGGCGTGACGGGGACGGCCGTCGCTTTCGCAGCCGACGGCACGCGGACGACCGCCGGCGATGTCGGCTGGTGCACCGGACATGACCTGCAGATCACCGCCCGCGACGCGCACTCGCCGAACAGCGGCAGCAAGTTGTTCCGGATCGCGTTCGCCGCCAGGGACGGCGTGACCTGCAAGATCGGCGGTGGCTTGAGCAACGTGCGGTTCCTCGACGAAAAGGGACAGGACATGAACGTTCCCCTCAACGGGGGACACCATGCCTACGTGGAACTGCCGGTCGACGCCAGTCATGAGGCGACGGTGTACGTGGCCTCGCAGTCGGAGGGCCCGATGGTTCACCCGGCCTCGATCCGCTTCGACCTGCCCGGCCAGGGCAGTCTCGGCGACGAGGTGACGGTGGCGTGGCCGTCCGGCCTCGGCGCGCGCGTGCGGATCACTGACCTGATGGCGCCGGTCAGCTAACCGTTCCCGCACGAACTCTCCGGTGTTTCGCCCGCTCGGAACACCGGAGAGCAAGTTCCCACATCCTTGATCGGCAGCGCCCCCTTGAGGAAGGCCGTCGCCACACCGGACTGGTTGTCTGGCGATCCTTACCCTGACCTGGGCCATGCTGGCGATCCGCCTCTGGTTCAGGCCGTGGTGTGTCAGTTGCACGTCGCTTCGGCCTGCTCCAGCCGGTCCGCGGGCCATACTGCCGCGAATGGGAGGTGGTGGTCCGGCGATCGGTGAGTGCTGAGCAGGGCCGGACGGAAGCGGTCGTCCAGGCGGGCGAGGACGACGGCCGTAGGTCGTAGCGCCTTGGGGATGGTGTGGCCGTCAGCGAACACCGCAAGCTCGCCCCAGGGCAGGGCGAATCTCCACCTCGCTCGTGGCGTGCGTCCGGTTCGAACTGAGCATCGAGGAGGTGGTTGCGGAGAGCAATCTCGACCTCTTCACGCGGGTTGTCGGATTCAAGAACGAACTGTTTCAGCGCCGGGTTGTGGACTGCTTCGGGGCGGAGGCCGGGAGGAAGGTAGGCTGGCGCGCCTCGCGAGGTATGGCGGGATTGGTGGGTTACGACACGTATCGGCGCACGAAAGTTTTCGCGTCGCTGAACGGCCTGCGATGCCTGAGCATCCTCGCGGTGATCTGGCACCACTGCGGCGGCGATGTCGCCGGCATACCCGTACCGCGCACCGGCTACCTCGGTGTCTCCCTGTTTTTCGTCATCAGTGGTTTCCTCATCACCACCCTGCTGCTCAGGGAACGAGACCAGCACGGACAGATCTCGCTTCGGCGTTTCTACGCCCGCCGCAGCCTGCGCATCTTCCCGCTCTACTACACCGTGGTGGCGATCTACGCCGTCCTCGTGCTCCTGGTGTGGAAGCCGTCGGCCTACGGGAACGACTACCTGCACAACCTGCCGGCGTTCCTGACCTACACGTCGAACTGGTTCGTGCCCCTGGGCAGCGAGCTCTACCTGGCCTGGTCGTTGGCCGCCGAGGAGCAGTTCTATCTGGTATGGCCCGTCATCGAACGGTTCACCGCCCGGAAATGGCCGGTTCTGCTCGCCGTGGCGATCCTGATGGTCAGCGTCGCGCTGTCCACACCGGCGGCCACGGTCTGGTAGGGCACGGCGAAGGCCGCGGACACGCTCGTGGTCTACCTTCCGGCCGGTCTGCTGCTCGGAGTCCTGCTGGCACATGTGCTGCACAGCCGGCGCGGCTATGACCTGATGCGGACGCTGGTGGGCGGCCGGTTCGGCAGTCCAACGGCGCTGGTTCTCGTCCTGGTCGGACTGGCCGTGATGGACGCGATGGAACACCCCTGGGGCGTGCTGACGGTGGTCGGTCTGATGACGCTGCTGGTCGCTGCGTGTGTGCTACGCGAGGATCACGGCCTGGCCGGCCTGTTGTGCGCTCGCCCCGTGAACTGGATCGGCACGGTGAGCTACGGCATGTACCTGCTCCACATGCTCGTGCTCGTCCCGCTGGCAAAACTGCTGGACCGGCTCGGCTACAACCCACCGCTGCTCAGGTTCGTCCTCGTCGTCGGGGTCACGGTCCTGGTCGCGTCGGCCAGCTACCGTTGGTTCGAGTCGAACTTTCTGCGCCAGAAGCGGCGCTTCGAGCCGGCGCAGGTCTCGACTGCCTGATACCCGCCCGGCCCATCGTCGGTGGTCGCCGAGCTCGTCGTCTGTCGTCCGGTTCACCGCGTCGGCGCTGAGCAAGTCCGCCGACCCGGTCGTGCGCGGTCTCGACGTGCAGGTCGTCATCGACGCGGCGAACACGGCCTTCCCAGCTGGCTCCGCCCCGTGATCGTCACGCCTAAGGCGCGGTGTCCGTCCAGGTGACCGGCAGCTCGTGCACGCCGTAGATGCTCATGTCGGTGCGCAGCCGCACCTCGCCGGCCGGGATGGCCAGTCGCAGAGTCGGAAAGCGGCGCAGCAGCCCGGCGAAGCCGGCCCGCATCTCGACACGGGCCAGTTGCTGGCCCAGGCACTGGTGCACGCCGTGGCCGAAGGACACGTGGCCGCGGGCCCTGCGGTGGACGTCCAGGGTGTCGCCGTTGTCGAAGCGCTGCGGGTCGTGGCCGGCGGCCAGCAGGGAGACGACGACGGTCGACCCCTTGGTGATCGTCTCCCCGCCGACCTCGATGTCCTCCGTGGCGTAGCGCAGGAACGTGTCGGCGACGGCGAGGTAGCGCATGAGCTCCTCGACGGCATCGGGCATCAGCTCCGGGTCGGCGCGCAGCTCGGCCAGCTGCTCGGGGTGCTCCAGCAGCGCGAAAGTGCCCAGCGCCAGCATGTTCGCGGTGGTCTCGTGGCCGGCGAGCAGCAGCAGGAAGGCGATGCCGATCAGCTCCTCGACGCTCAGGTCGTCATCGCGGGCCAGGTCGGACAGCATGTCCTCGCCCGGCTCGGCCCGCTTGGCGGTGATCAGCCCGGCCAGGTACGAGGTCAGCGCGTTCCACGCGCCCATCTTCTCCTCCAGCGACTGGTCCTTGACCAGGAACTGGGCGGAGTTGGCCTGGAAGGTCTCCCGGTCCTGGTAGGGCACGCCGAGCAGCTCGCAGATCACCAGCGACGGCACCGGCAGCGCGAACGCCTTGACCAGGTCGACCGGCGGGGTGAGGCCGGCCAGCTCGTCCAGCTGCCGCTCGGTGATCTCGACGATGTGCTCCTCGAGCATCTTCATCCGTTTCACGGTGAAGGCGCCGATCAGCTTGCGCCGCAACCGGGTGTGGTCCGGCGGGTCCATCGCGATGAACAGGCCCGGCACCTGCGGGGACGGCTCGGTGGCCGGCGGCATGCCCGGCGTTTCCCAGGGCACGTGCAGGACGCCGACGTCCTGGCGGGAGCTGAAGCGGGTGTCGGCCAGCACCTGGCGGACCTCGTCGTAGCCGGTGACCAGCCAGCCCTCGTGGCCGTCCGGGAAGACCAGCGGGCTGACCGGGCGGGCCTCGCGCAGGCGGCTGATCCGGCGGGGCGGGTCGAACGGACTGGCGTCGCGCTCGGTGGGCAGGCCCTGCGGAACGGGAACCGGGTGGCTCATCGGAAGTTCCTCTCGTGACGATTGCTGTCACCACAGTGGCCGGCTCCACTGACACCGAACGGTCACGGGCCTGACACCGATCACGTGGTGGCCGCGATCGGTGTCAGAGCCGGCGCAAGTTGCCGAAGCGAGCCGATCCCCCATGGCAAAATCGGCCGGTGCAGATCGGGATGCTCGGACCATTCGAGGTACGCACGGAGGGCGGTGCGCCGACCGACGTGCCGGGCGCCCGGCTGCGCGGACTGCTGGCCGCCCTCGCGCTCGAACCGGGTCACGTGGTCCCGAAGGCGACGCTCGTCGACTGGATCTGGGGCGAGAACCCACCCGCCGACGCGGCGAATGCCTTGCAGCGCCTGGTTTCCCGGCTGCGGAAGGTGCTGCCGGACGGGACGGTCGACGGGCAGGCGAACGGCTACCGCCTGACGGTGGCACCGGATGCCGTCGACGCCGTGCGGTTCCAACGCCTCGTCAGCCAGGCCCGCGAGGAAGCGGATCCACGGCGGCTGCGCGAGGCCCTTGCCCTGTGGCGCGGCGGGGCCATGCAGGACGTCGGTCTGCTGGACAGCGCGGCGTTCGACGCGGCGGTCACCCGGCTCGAGGGACTGCGCCTGGCGGCCTTGGAGGACCGGTTCGATGCGGAGATCAGCCTCGGCCACGGCGCGGAGATCGTCACGCAGCTGACCGACCTCGTGGTCGCACATCCGGTTCGCGAACGGCTCGTCGCCGCCCTGATGCGGGCGCTGGCCGCGACCGGCCGCGACACCGAGGCGCTGCTCCTGTACCAGCGCACCAGGGAAACCCTGGCCGACGAGCTGGGCGTGGACCCCTCACCCGAGCTGTCCGCGGTGCACGTGGCGCTGCTGCGGGGCGAGTTGGGGCGGCGGGAGGAGACCCGCCGGACCAACCTGCGCGCCGAGCTGACCAGTTACGTCGGCAAGGACGCCGACGTCGCCGCGGTCCGCGAGCTCGTCGCCGGCCATCGGCTCACCACGCTGATCGGGCCGGGCGGCTCGGGCAAGACCAGGCTGGCCACGGAGACCGCGCGCACGGTGCTCGGCGACCAGCCGGACGGGGTCTGGCTGGTGGAGCTCGCGCCCGTCGGCTCGGACGGTGACGTGGCGCAGGCGACGCTCGCCGCGCTCAAGCTCCGGGACTCGCTGCTCGGCGAGGCGCCGGACGCGGAGCCGACGGACCGGGTCATCGCCGCGCTCCGCGACCGGGCGATGGTGCTGGTGCTGGACAACTGCGAGCACGTGATCGAGTCCGCGGCGACTTTCGCTCACCGTGTGCTCGGCGAGTGCCGGCGGCTGCGCATCCTCGCCACGAGCCGGGAACCGCTCGGCATCACCGGCGAGGCGCTGTGGCCCGTCGCGCCGCTGGTCCTGCCGGCGGAGGACGCCGACGCCGACAAGATCGAGTCCTCGCCGGCCGTCCGGCTGCTGCGGGACCGGGCCGGCGCGGTGCGCAAGGACCTCGCGGCCGACGCCGGCACGTCGTCGACCCTGGCCCGCATCTGCCGGGCGCTGGACGGGATGCCGCTGGCGATCGAGCTGGCCGCGGCCAGGTTGCGGACGATGTCCCTGGATCAGCTCGCCCATCGGCTCGACGACCGGTTCCGCCTGCTGACCGGCGGCAGCCGCACGGCACTGCCCCGGCACCGAACACTGCGCGCGATGGTCGACTGGAGCTGGGAACTGCTGACCGACGCCGAGCGGGCGGCGTTGCGGCGGCTGTCGGTGTTCGCCGGCGGCGCGAGCCAGGAGGCCGCCGAGCGGGTCTGCGCGGGTGACGCGGTCGACGCGTGGGAGGTGCTGGACCTGCTGACCGCGCTGACCGAGAAATCGCTGGTGGTCGCCGAAGGCGACGCAGCGCCGCGGTACCGGATGCTCGGCACCATCAAGGAGTACGCCCAGCAGCGCCTGGCCGAGGCTGGGGAAACCGATCTGGCCCGCCGGGCTCATCTCGCGCACTTCACCGAACTCGCCGAGACCGCCGACCCGCACCTTCGCGGCGCCGAGCAGCTGGAGTGGCTCGCCGCGCTCGAGGTCGAACACGACAACATCGTCGCGGCGATGCGCGGTGCGCTCGCGGCCGGCGATGCGGCCGGGGCGATGCGGCTGGCCGCGGCCGGCGGCTGGTACTGGTGGCTCGGCGGGCACAAGAACGAGGGCAACGAGCTGGTCATGGCGGCGGCCGCCGTGCCCGGCGAGGTGGCCGACGAGGTCCGGGCCGCGGTGTACGCGCTGGCCACCGGATTCGTGACGTCGGGGCTGGAGAGCGACCAGAACCAGGCCGCCGAGTGGATCCACGAGGTGCACGAGATCAACCGCCGGGTCCAGCGCTGCCACCCGGCGGTGCGACTCGTCGCCGCGCTGGAGCAGCTGGTGCGGGAGCCGGACGCGTTCCTGGCCGTGTGGGAGCCGCTGCTCGCCGACGAGGAGCCCTGGGTTCGTGCGCTGGCCCGGCTGCAGCTCGGCAAGATGCGGATCATGGCCGGCGACGGCAGCCGGGAGGCCGACGCCTGTCTCGAGACGGCGCTGGCCGAGTATCAGGCGCTGGGCGAGCGGTGGGGCATGTCGTTCGCCCTGACCGAACTGGCCGACCGAATCGCCATGCGCGGCGATTTCACCGGCGCGTGCGAGCACTACGAGCAGGCGATCGCCGTGGTCACCGAAGTCGGCGCGATCGAGGACGTCGTGCGGATGCGGTCGCGGCAGGCCCAGTTGCACTGGCTGGCCGGCGACGACGAGTCGAGCGCCGCCGCCATGGCGCAGGCGCAGCGGTCCGCGGAGCGGGTGGCATGGCCGGGGGCGTTGATCGAGTTGGCCCTGGGGAAGGCGAACCTCGCCCGCTGGCGCGGTGACGCCGAGCAGGCGCGCCGGCAACTCGACGTCGCGACCGGCTTGCTGGGCAGCGCCGCCGAGCGGGCACAGGTCCGGGCGATGCGGCATGACATCCTCGGCTACCTGACCGAGGATGTCGACGAAGCCCGTGCACACCGCGTCGCCGCCTTCGCGGCCGCGGCTGAGCACGGGAGCACACCGGTGATCGCGCAGGCGCTGCTCGGGCTGGCCGACCTGGCGCTGCGTCAGCAACAGGACGAGCAGGCGGCGCGGCTGCTGGCGGCGAGCGTCGGCCTCCGCGGCCTGCCGGACCGCTCCCAGCCGGACGTGACCCGAATCGAGCAGGCCACGCGAAGTCGCCTCGGCGACAAGCGGTTCGCCGAGGCGACTCAGGAGGGGACCCGGGCGAGCTGGCGCGAGCTGGCCGCGGTCACGCTCGGCGGGTGAACGTGGACCGCGCCCACAGGTAGCCGACGAGGGCGATGCCGACGCACCAGGCGACGGCGGCGATCGCATCGCCGGCGGCCGGGGCGCCGTTGAGCAACCCTCGCAACGTCTCGATGATCGGCGTGAACGGCTGGTACTGGGCGAATTCCCGGACGCCCGGCCCCATCTTCGCGGCGGGGACGATCGCGCTGCTGAAGAACGGCAGCATGACCAGCGGCACGGCGGCCAGCCCCGCCGTCTCCGGGGACTTCGCGAACAGTCCCAGCGCGACCGTGAACCAGCCGGCTGCGACCGCGAGCAGCACCACCATGCCGACCACGCCGAGCCAGTCCAGCAGGCTCGCCGCCGGGCTGAAGCCCAGCAGGAAGGCCACCCCGATGATCGCCCCGATGGCGACCAGGTTGGTCAGCACGCTGGCTACGACGTGGCCGGTCAGCACCGCGCCGCGGGAGACGTCCATGACCTTGAACCGGTTGATGACGCCCTTGGTCATGTCGGAGTTCACCGACGTCGCCACCGCCCCCAGTCCGTAGCAGACGGCCAGCAGCAGCATGCCCGGTGTGGCGTAGTCGACGTAGTCCACGCCGACGCTGAAGGCGCCGCCCAGCAGGTACACGAACATCAGCATGACCACGACCGGCATCAGCACCGCGTTGAACACCGAGGTCGGGTTCCGGGCGACGTGCTTGAGGTTGCGTCGCAGCATCACCATCGACTGGGACTTCATTTCGCGGCCACCTCCGTGGCGTGGCCCGTCAGGGCGAGGAAGACGTCGTCGAGATCCGGGGTGTGCACGGAGAGCTCCTCGGCGCTGATCGAGTACTCGTCGAGCCGGTCGAGCAGGGCCCGCAGCGACCGCGTGCCGCCGTCGCCGGGCACCCGCAGGGCCAGCGCCTCGTCCTCACGGGTGGCGTCGGTGATGATCCGGGCGGCCGCGTCGAGCTCGGCGGCGGTGGTGAACCGGAGCCGGACGTGCGTCCCGGGGATGCGGCGCTTGAGCTCGGCGGGAGTGCCCTCGGCGACCAGGCGGCCGTGGTCGAGTACCGCGATCCGGTCGGCCAGTTGGTCGGCTTCCTCGAGGTACTGGGTGGTGAGGAAGACCGTCACGCCGTCGGCCACCAGTTCCCGGATGATCGACCACATGGTGCGGCGGCTGCGCGGGTCCAGCCCGGTCGTCGGCTCGTCCAGGAAGATGATGCGTGGGTCGCCGACCAGCGTCATCGCCAGATCGAGCTTGCGGCGCATGCCTCCCGAGTAGGTGGATGCCGGCTTCCGCGCCGACTCGACCAGATCGAAGCGCTCCAGCAGCCGGCCGACGATGCCGTCCTCGGCTCGCGGGCTCAGGTCCACCATCAGCCGGAGGTTCTCCTCCCCCGTCAGCAACTCGTCCACCGCCGCGAACTGACCGGTCACCCCGATCGCCGACCGCACCGCCGCGGCCTCCGTCGCCACGTCGTGCCCGGCCACGCGGACCGTGCCGCCATCGGCCCTGATCAACGTGGTCAGCACGTTCACCGTCGTCGTCTTGCCGGCGCCGTTCGGACCGAGCAGGGAGAAGACCGTGCCCGTGCCGACATTCAGGTCGATGCCGTCGAGCACCGTCTTGTCCTTGTACGCCTTCCGCAGCCCGGAGGCCGCGATCGCCAGGTTTGTCATGCCCAGCACTGTCATCGGGTCCGGTGTCACCCGCCTGACACGCCTCTGACATGCCTCGGGGCCGTGTCAGCGCGGTGGCTGCCCGGTGTCAGCACCACCGGTGATGGTGGCTTCAGTCATCCACTTCCGCCCTCGGAGGCAACACCATGAGCACCGCCCCCTGGACCGGCCTGCTGCCCGTCGACGACACTGCCCTGTACGTCACCGACACCGGCGGCTCCGGCCGACCCGTCGTCTACCTGAACGGCTCCTACGCCGACCAGTCGCACTGGCGCCGCGTCATCTCCGAGCTCGGCAGCGGCTACCGGCACATCGCGTACGACGAGCGGGCCCGTGGCAAGTCGAAGCGCTCCGCCGAGTACTCGTTCGAGGCGTGCCTTCGGGACCTGGACGCCGTCCTCACCGCGCGGGGCGTGGAACAGCCGATTCTGGTGGGCTGGTCCTACGGGGGCATCCTCGGGTGGCACTGGGCCGACCGGCACCCCGACCGCGTCGCCGGGCTGGTCACCGTGGACGCGTTCCCCATCGGCCTCACCGGCGAGGCCGGCCGGGTGCGGATCCGCAAGCTGTTCCGCCGGATGCGGTGGGCCTTCCCGATCGCCGCCCGCCTGGGCCTGGCCGCGCGGATGAGCGCCGACCAGCACGCCGACGTCAACATCGAGGTCAACGAGGTCTCCGCCGCCAGCGGGCCCGTCCTGGAGCGCCTGACCTGTCCCGTCCGGTTCGTGCTGGCCACCGGCGACAACCTCGGGACCAAGGACGGGGAGATGGAGGAAGGCCGCACCGTGCTCGACCCGTTGCTCACCGCCAACCCCAACCTCAAGGTGAGCGCCAAGGTCGCCAGCAACCACAGCAAGATCCTCAGCAAGGACTCCCCAGCCGTCGCCGACGCCGTCCGCGAGCTCGCCGCCACCCGCGGCCACGCGGTCAGCTGAGCCGTGCCCCAGGTCTGCTCCGTCCCGGGAACGGTGCGGCCGTCGACCGCTGTAGCGAGGCCGCGAACCGGCCTGCCCGGTCCCGGACGAGGAACCGGAACTCGCCGACTCGATCATCAAGGTCGTCAGCTGCGAAGCAGGCCGCGGCCGGTGACCAGCGGGAGGTCGAACGCGGTGAGCAGCCCGGGCCTTGCCGCCACCACCGCCGGGATCGCGTTCACCAGACGCATCGCGGTCGCCTTGAGACCGGCCGTGTTGTGGTCCCCGTCCGAACCGAGCAAGGTCAGGTCGAGCGTGTAGTTCGGCTCGCCGGTCACCTCGACCCGGTAGCAGCCCTGGCCCGCCGGCTGCGGCCAGTCCGGCCCGAGGTCGGGGCGCAGCCGGGTGACGTGCTCCAGCACGCAGACCGGACGGCCGCCGCGCATTCCTCGCACCTCGAACCGGAGCGCGGCCGCCGTGCCCGCGGCGATCTCGCCCGCGCCGATCTCGAAGGTCTCCGGCGCCGCAAGGCGCTGGTAGCTCTCCTCCACTCCGTCCAGTTCGATGTCCAAACCGGACGCGAGCTGACGCACCACACTGCCCCAGGCCAGACTCAGCACGCCCGGCTGCAACAACAGCGGGGTCTCCCCCAGCGGGCCGCCGAATCCCATGATGTCGAACAGCACCTTCCGGTTGTGATAGGTGCTGTAGTCCAGGATCTCCAGGCAGCGAACCTGGTCCATGCGCTCGCTGATGCCGGTGACCGCCAGCGGCAACCAGTCGTTGGCGAATCCAGGGTCGATGCCGTTGACCCACAACGACACGCCGCCCTCGACCGCGGCAAGGCGAACCGGTTCCGACACTTCGTCGGGCACCGTCCCCTTCGGGAACTGGAGGAAGACCGGGCAGCTGGACACCACGTTGATCCCGGCCCGCAGGATGCGCCGCAGGTCTTCCAGCGCCGCCACCAGCCGATCGTCGGCCATCGCCGTGTACACGACGCAGTCGGGTCGCAGCGCGAGTATCTCGTCGGCGTCGTTCGTCGCGACGACGCCGAGTTCCCGTCCCAGTCCGGCGAGTTCTCCCGCGTCCCTGCCAACCTTGTCCGGAGTGGACACCCAGACGCCGACGAGTTCCAGGTCCGGACGCGCGGCGACGCCCGCGATCGCGTGCCGCCCGACGTTGCCGGTGCTCCACTGCACCACCCGGTAGGCCACCAGCGCACCCTCCTCGGTCAGAGATCCGGCAGGCCGAGCTCCAGATTGGGCGCCTGCAGGCCACCGTCCACCTCGATCACCTTGCCGGTCACGAAACCACCGGCGGACGAAGCCAGATACACGACCGTCGCGGCGATGTCGTCGGGGTCACCGATGGCGTGCAGCGGTGTGGCGGCTTCCATCTTCGCTCGCAGCTCGGCATTGCGCACCACGATGTCCAGCGCCGATGTGGCCACCGAGCCGACGGCGATCGCGTTGACCCGGATACGCGGCGCGAGATCGGCCGCCGTCAGGCGTGTGTAGTGCGCGAGCGCGGCCTTTGCCGTGCCGTAGGCCGCGAAGCCACGTCCGGCGACCCGCCCCATCGCGGAGGAGATGTTCACGATCGCGCCGCCACCAGTGGCCAACATCGCCGGTGTCGCCGCAACCGTCAGGGCGTGCGCGGTCGACACGTTGAAGCGGAACGCTTCTTCGAGGAATTCGACGGTGGTCTCGAGCAACGGGCGCGGGTAGGTGCCACCGACGTTGTTCACCACGATGTCGAGCCGGCCCAGGACGTCCACCGCCGCGCCCGCCAGCCCCGCGGCGGCCTCCGGATCACTCAAGTCGGCCGGCACGACGTGAGCCTTGCGGCCGGCCTTCTCGATCCGCGCCGCCACGTCGTTCAGCTCGGCCTCCGTGCGGGAGGAGATCACCACGTCGGCGCCCGCCTCCGCCAGCGCCACCGCCGTCGCCGCCCCGATGCCACGGCCGGCGCCGGTGACCACCGCGACCTTGTCCGTCACTCGCAACCGATCGAAGATCACACCAGAACTGTAACAGGTTCTAGTTTTTGGCGGGAGTGCGAGCTGGCGTCGCCAGCGACGAAATCCGCAGCCCGCCGGTGCGAGCAACGCCGACTGTCGTCACCGGTCCCGGCCATGGGCCCGCAGGTAGTCGGCGAAGCGCTCGTCGACTTCCTCGCCGGTCAGCCCGAAGTCCGACAGCTGGTAGCGGTGGGCCGGCTGGCGCCGGCCGGAGGTGCTGTCCGCGTGCATGGCCGTCATCGCGGTTTCCGCCCGCTCGGTCAGCGCCAGCCCGAAGTGCGCGTAGATCGCCCGCACCGTCCCGATCGGATCCTTGACCAGGTCGTCGTAGTGCACGTCGAGGAACTGGGCCTGGTCGTGGTTGGCGCGATCGGCGGTGAAGCGTTCCAGGCCGCGCGCCCACAGCTCCAACTGGTCCCGCCCCACGACGTCACCGCGGAACACGGTCGACCAGCCGGCGCTCGCCTGCTGGTTCAGGCTGCACACCGACGCGATGGCGGCCCGCGGCGACCGGTGCGTCTGGATCACCAGCGCGTCCGGGTACACGGCCAGCAGCGCGTCGAGGGCGAACAGGTGGCTGGGATTCTTGAGCACCCAGCGGCGATGGCGGTCGGGCAGTCCGATCAACTGGAGGTTGCGCCGGTGCCGGCGGTAGGCCGGGGTCCAGTCCTGGCCGTCCAACCAGGCGGAGTACGTCGGCAGATGCGCCAGGCATTCGTAGGAGATCGACCGCATCGACTGGCGGAGCAGTTGCCAGCATTCCTCCACCTCGTCGGCGGACATGTAGTGCAGCCCCATGAACTCGGGATGTTCGACGTGGTGCCGGCGGTAGTTCTCCTCGATCGCCTGGAACACGGGGTTGTCCGCCCAGGTCTCACGCGGCGGGCGGGGTTGCGGCACTTCGGTGAGCCACACCTGGAGTCCCTGGTGCGCGGGATCCGCGGAGAGCAACCGGTGCAACGCGGTCGTGCCGGTGCGCGGCAGGCCGGTCACGAAGATCGGCCGCTCGACCGGCGCCTGTGCGTACTCCGGATACTGCTGCCACGCGGCCTCGCTGAGCAGCCTGGCCACCAGCGCACCGCGCAGGAACGCGCGCATCACCTTGTTTCCCAACGGTGTGAGGGCGGCGTCGCGTGCGTAGGACTCCAGCAGTACCGCGAGTCCGTCGCGGTACTCGTCGGCGCCGAAGTCGGCAAGCCCGGTGATCCTGGTCGCCGAGGCGTGCAAGTCCTCGACCGTGCCGACGCTGTCCCGTCCTGTGCGCATCTGGTCCATCGGTCAGCCCAGCATCCGGTCGGCGACGGCGGCCCGACGCGCCGAGATCCGCTCGGCGTACTCCTGCGGTGTCACTCGCGCCCGCTCGTGGAACGGCAGCCGGTGCGGCAGTTGGTCGAAGTCGACCACCTCGACCTCGGGGCCGTCCGCCGGTCCGAGTTTCCTGGCCAGCCGCTGCCACCGGATCTGCAGGTAGCCACGACGGTGCCCGGTGCACTCCAGCCAGTTGGCCAGCCCAGGGTCGCGCTCGCTGACCACGAACCGCAGCCGGCCGTCCGGGTCGACGCGGGCCTGGTCGGCGGTGAGGCTGGTCTGGTGGTTGATGTAGTCCAGCGACACGTACCACATGCTGCCGAGTTGGAAGCCCTGGTACGGCGCGTCCGACGCCGGCACGGTGACGATCATGGCCTGGTCGTCGGCGAGGTCGTAGTGGCCGACCGAGGAGAACTGCGTGCTCAGCCCGCCGGGCGTGGCCCGCGGTTCGGTCATCGTGTTGACCGGCAGCTTGAGGTAGAACCACTCGGGGAAGGCGAGGAAGGTGCGCAGCCGGCTGAGCAGGATCTTGCCGGCGACGCCGTAGCGTTTGGCGAGCACGTCCCTGGTCAACGGCGGCGGGGCGCCGGTGGCGCCGGCCCGGTGGATGCGGATGACGCCGGGCTGTTCGGTGCTCCAGTCGCTGAAGACCTCCCGCACGATGAGCATCGCCGAACCGGGACCGAGGGTGAAGTAGTTCGGGCCGGCGTTCGGCTTCGCCGGCCCGAACCGCACCTCGAAGGCGCCGTCCTCGCCGATCTCGAAGGCCCGGTCGTCGAACGCGGTCAGGCTGTCGGGCACCTCGACCGGCGAGTAGTCCCCGGCAAGCACCTGAAAGCTCAGGTCGGCGGTGCTGCCGCGCCGGCCGGTCACCACGTACTCGCAGTCGTCGCGCAGGTAGGAGTGGAAGTACAGGGTGTCCGGGTTGTCCAGGCCCAGCTTGGTGTAGGGGCCGGTGGACCGGACGAAGTACGGGAAGTCGCGCTGGTAGGCCCAGGCCAGCTGCAGCGAGGCCCGGATGCTGCCGGCCAGGTAGTCGTATCCCTCGACGAGATCCTGCTCGGTCCGGATGTGCGGGGCGCCGGTGATGACCTTCTCGGCCTCGGCGACGGCGTCCGCGAACGGCTGGGTGAGCACGGGCGGCTCCTTGACACCTCGGTGGCAGCGGTCCAAATATGTACCGATGTGGTACAAACGTCGGCCCGGCCAGGCTAGAACGTGTTCTATGGATTGGCAATGGTGACCCGTCAGTCGCCGCCGACCGAGCGCGTGGTCGCGGTGCTGGACTTCCTGGTCGCCCGTCCGGGCGAGCGCTTCGGCCTGTCCGAACTCGCCCGCGGTGTCGGCCTGGCCAAGCCGACCTGCCTGGGCATCGTGACCGCGCTGACCCGCGGCGGCTACCTGGTGCACGATCCGGCGACCAAGGTCTACAGGCTGGGACCGGCGCTGATCGCCGCGGGACGGGTGGCTCAGCACGACTTCGCGGCCGCGGCGCTGGCCCGGCGCGAACTCGCCGACCTGAGCGCACGCTACGACACGGTGTGCACGGCGTCCGCGGTGGTCGGCGAGCAGATCATGGTGTTGGAGCGCACCGGGCCCGCGCGGGCCGCCGCCGCGGTCAAGGTCGGCCAGACCTACCCGTTCGCCCCACCCGTGGGGCTGATGTACGTGCTCTGGGGCGGCGACCGGGCGCTCGACGAATGGCTGGCCCGGCCGCCGACGCTGCCGTCCCGGATCGACCGCGCGCACCTGCGCCGGGTCGTCGGCGAGTGCCGCGAGCGCGGGTATCTGGTGGAAAGCCTGTCCCCCGCCGGCATGCGGCTGCACTCGCTGATGGCCGGCGTCGCCGCGTACGACCTGCCGGCACAGGTGCGTGAACTGGTCGGCGAGATGGTCTCCAGCCTCGGCGAGCGGGTGTACCTCGGCGCGGACCTGGCCACACGCCGCAAGCACCCGGTGAGCCTCATCGCGGCGCCGACGTTCGACGCCGACGGCGGCCAGGAACTCGTGCTCACCCTGTACGTCGGCGACGCCATCACCGGCGCCGAGATCGCGCGGCGCGGCAACGCTCTCGTCGCCGCGGCCGACGCGGTCACGGAGCAGGTCAGCGGACGCCGGCCCACCGGTTGGCGGTGAGCTTGAAGCCGGGCAGGTCCGTCAGCGCGAACATCGCCTCGTAGGTCCGGTCGTAGCCGGTGTGGCTGATCCGCCACACGCCGTCCTCGCCGCACCGGTACCGGTCCTCGTAGAACGCGGCGCCCTGGATCACGACCTGACGCTCGGTCGCGATCACGGTGTCCTGCATGCCCCACGTCCCGGTCGCCTCGTCGCCGTCGATGTCGATCTCGGGCTGGCCGGCGAGGTGCACGGTGATGACGTCCGGCCCGAGCCGGCGGCTCATGAACGCCACGATCTCGTCGCGGCCGGCCAGCCTCAGCCGCTCGCCGTAGACCGGGGTGCCGTAGTCGGCCGTGGCGTCCACGGCCAGCGTCTGGGCGAACTCGTCCCAGCGCTTGAGGTCGAGGCTGCGCAGATAGCGGTATTTCAGCCGGCGAATCTCCTCGAGTGCGATCAGGTCCGTCACGGGTCCCTCCTTGGCCTCGGTGGCGTCGTCCAGCTTCCGGCACCGGTTGACCGAGAACAAGAACCTGTTCTAGTTTCCTCTCGACGTGAAGGGCGGGTCGACCCGTGACCACTGCATACGAACTGTCCCCGCTGCGCATGCTGGAAGCCGAGTCGGTGCACGTCCTGCGCGAGGTCGCGGCCACCTTCGAACGACCGGCGCTGCTGTTCTCCGGTGGCAAGGACTCCGTGGTGATGCTGCACCTGGCGGCCAAGGCGTTCTGGCCGGCGCCGGTGCCGTTCCCGGTGATGCACGTGGACACCGGGCACAACTTCGACGAGGTGATCGAGTTCCGGGACCGCGCCGTGGCGCGGTTCGGCGTGCGCCTGGTGGTCGCCGCCGTGCAGGACGACATCGACGCGGGCCGGGTGGTCGAGGAGACCGGGCCGCGGGCCAGCCGCAACCGGCTGCAGACCGTGACGCTGCTGCGGGGCATCGCCGAGCACGGCTTCGACGCGGTGTTCGGTGGCGCGCGGCGAGACGAGGAGAAGGCGCGCGCCAAGGAGCGGGTGTTCAGCTTCCGGGACGAGTTCGGCCAGTGGGACCCCCGCAACCAGCGCCCCGAGCTGTGGAATCTCTACAACGGGGCGCATCGCAAGGGTGAGCACATCCGCGTCTTCCCGCTGTCCAACTGGACCGAGGTGGACATCTGGCGCTACATCCGTGACGAGCGCATCGACCTGCCGTCGATCTACTACGCGCACCGGCGTCCGGTGTTTCACCGGGACGGGATGTTGTTGGCACACACCAGGTTCGTCGAACTGATCGACGGCGAGGAGCCGTTCGAGGCGTCGGTGCGCTTCCGAACCGTCGGCGACGCCACGTGCACCGGCTGCGTGGAATCCACTGCCACCACGGCGGAAGCGGTGATCGCCGAGGTGGCGGCCAGCCGGATCACCGAGCGCGGCGCGACTCGCGCCGACGACCGGATATCCGAGGCCGGTATGGAGGATCGCAAGAAGGAGGGGTACTTCTGATGCTTCGGCTGGCCACCGCGGGCAGTGTCGACGACGGGAAGTCCACCCTGATCGGCCGGCTGCTCCACGACTCCAAAGCGATCTTCGCCGACCAGCTCGCCGCGGTGGAGCGAACCAGCCGTGAGCGCGGCGAGGACGAGCTGAACCTTGCCCTGCTGACCGACGGGCTGCGGGCCGAACGCGAACAGGGCATCACCATCGACGTCGCCTACCGCTATCTCACCACCCCCAAGCGGAAGATCATCATCGCCGACACGCCCGGGCACGTGCAGTACACCCGGAACATGGTCACCGGGGCGTCCAACGCGGATCTGGCGCTGATCCTGGTCGACGCGCGCAAGGGCGTGGTCGAGCAGTCCCGGCGGCACGCGTTCATCGCCAGCCTGCTCGGCGTCGCGCATCTGGTGCTGTGCGTGAACAAGATGGATCTCGTCGACTGGTCGGCCGAGCGGTTCGAGGAGATCCGCGAGGAATTCCGCCGGTTCGCGATGAAGCTGAACGTGGCCGACCTCGCGTTCGTGCCCGTTTCCGCGCTGCACGGCGACAACGTCGTGCAGCGCAGTGCGAACATGCCTTGGTACGAAGGCACTTCGCTGCTGCACCACCTGGAGGAGGTGCATGTCGCCTCGGACCGCAACCTCATCGACACGAGGCTCCCGGTCCAGTACGCGATCCGCACGCGGGACTTCCGGGGTTACGCGGGCACCGTGGCCGGTGGCGTGCTCAAACCCGGTGACGAGGTGGTGGTGCTGCCGGCGGGCTTCACCTCGCGGGTGCGGTCCATCTGGGGCCCTGGTGGTGAACCGGTCGGCGAGGCGTTCCCGCCGCAGGCGGTCACGGTGCGCCTCGACGACGAGTTGGACGTCGCGCGGGGCGACCTGATCTGCCGGCCGCACAACCGGCCACACGTCGGCCAGGAGATCGACGCCATGGTCTGCTGGCTCACCGAACGGTCCACGCTGACGCCGGGCGCCCGCTACACCCTGCGGCACACCACGCGCTCGGTCCGGGCACAGGTGCGCGAACTGGCCTACCGCATCGACATCAACACCCTGCACCGCGACGAGACGGCGAATTCCCTGTCGCTCAACGAGATCGGACGGGTCCGGCTGCGCACGCAGACGCCGCTGCTGTTCGACGCCTATCGCCGCAACCGGTCGACCGGCAGCTTCATCCTGGTCGACGACGCGACCAACAGCACGGTGGCCGCCGGCATGATCACCGAGCCGAGCGCGTCCGTGGTCTGGCATCCCGCCGCGGTCAGCCGGTCCGATCGCGCGACCAGGGGCATGACGGTGTGGCTCACCGGACTGTCCGCCTCGGGGAAGTCCACCATCGCCACCGAGTTGGAACGCCGCCTGGTGGCCGCCGGCCGCCCGGCCTACCTGCTCGACGGGGACAACCTGCGGCACGGCCTCAACGCCGATCTGAGGTTCAGCCCGCGTGACCGGGCCGAGAACGTTCGGCGGGTCGGCGAGGTGGCACAGCTGTTCGCCGACGCCGGCGTGGTCGCGGTCGTGTCGCTGATCAGCCCGTACCGCGCCGACCGCGAGCTGGTCCGAGCCCGACACGCGGCGGCCGGGCTCGCCTTTCTGGAGGTGTTCGTGGACACGCCCGTCGAGGTCTGCGAGGCCCGTGACCCCAAGGGCATGTACGCGCGGGCCAGGGCCGGCGAGATCAGGGGCTTCACCGGGATCGACGATCCCTACGAGGTTCCCGTCGAGCCCGCCCTCGTGCTCCGGCCCGAGGACGGCGACCCCGCCACGATGGCCGCCAAGGTGCTCGACCTCCTCAACCGCCCATGACGTGTTCGGCCGCGTCGGGTGTCCAGGCTGGTCCGGGGGTGGTGTGAAAACGGACCCGGGTTGGTCATCCGGTCATCCGGCGCGGGTTCCAGTGAATTCGACGCCGTCAGACCTCGACCGTGAAGGCCGCTGTCTGCGGTGCTCCGCTGGTCTGGAACTCGGCGAAGAGGCGCCAGGCGCCGCCGGCCGGGAACAGCGCCCGCGTGCTCAGTGCCGACACATCGCTGCGGCCCGCAACCTTGTCCGCGGGCGTCAGATGGGCGAAGGCGAGGTCGCCGGCGTGGAACGCGACAATGTGCGCGTAGCCGTCGAGACGACGTTGGAAGTAGCTGATCGCCTTTCCGCCGTCGGTGAAGTCGAAGGTCAGTGGGCTCGCGACGCCGACCTTCGGTTGACCTGACATGGACACGGTCAGGCTGCCCTGGCGAACGCTGGCGGACGGCCCCGGCAGCGCGACGTCGGCGGACCGGCCGGGCACGGTGAACGGCCGGGACAGCGTGTACACCAACGGCTTGCCGGTGTCGGGTGCGGCGAATGTGACGTAGGCGCGGTAGGAACCCGGTGACAGCGCGGTCAGCTGCGCGCTCCACGTGCCGTCCTGCCGCATCGCCGGGTCGATGTGCTGATAGCCGGTCAGATCCGAGCGGACGAGATCGAACAGCATCAACTGGCTCTCGTAGGGCCGGTATCTGGTGACCGGCTGGCCGCTCGGCCCGCTGATGTGGAAGTCGAAGCCGACCGGCGCGCCGGCCGGCACGGTGTCGGTCGCCAGCACGAACGAGTATCCGTTGACGCTGCTGGAAAGCCCGTCGCCGACCGGCTGGGCCTCGGCCATCGAGGACACGGTCGGAGCCATCGACATGCCCGTCATGTCGTCCATTCCCGCCATCGGCGGTTCGGCGGTGGTCGGTCCGCTGCACGCGGCGACCGTCACGACCGTGCCGAGCAGTGCCGCCACGACGCAGGCGCGGCGCGAGCGGGTGTGAGCGATCATCGGTCACGGCCTTTCCGCACCGGGCGGCGCCGCGGCGCCGCCCGGTGACAGCACTACGGGCTCTGGCAGGAGACGCTGGTCGGCACGGGCGGCGTGCCGTTGTAGGTGGCGGTGAAGCCGAAGTTGGTGGTGCCGCCGGCCGCGAGCTGGTTGTTCCAGTTCGCCGCCTTGACCGTGGCCAGCGATCCCGCCTGGGTCAGCGTGCCGTTCCAGGAACTGGTGACGGTCTCGCCCTCCGCCACCGTCCAGCCGACCGTCCAGCCGGTCATCGCCGACGTGCTCGGGTTGCTCACCGTCACCTGGGCCTGGAATCCGCCCGGCCAGGTGCTGGTGACCGCGTACGACGCGGTGCACGGCGTCGAGGTGGGCGGCGGTGGCGCTCCCGCGCCGATGCCGGTCACGTTGCCGTTGCCGCCGTCGAACTTGACGTCCGAGCAGCCGAGGAAGTTCTCCGTGCTGTCGGACCGGACCCACTGCGAGAAGATGATGTGGTTGCCGGTCTTGTTGGCCGGCAGCGTCGCGGTCCAGTAGTAGTAGCTGCTGGCGCTGCCCGAATCGCCGACCGACGGCGGGTTGGTGGCCGTGGAGAACGGAACCGACTCGAGGTCGGCCCACGTCAGCGGCCGCGTGGAGTCCCAGCCGTCCTTGGTGATGTACAGGTTGAACGTGCCGGGATGCGCGGCCCACTTGTTGTACTTGACGGTGATGGTCGACCCGGCGGTGAGGTGGGTGATCGGCCAGTCCGAGCGAGCCTGGTCGAACCCGGAGAAGTCGTAGTAGTTGCTGTTGCCGCTGCACAGCTTGCCGTCCGGGATCACGCCGGCCTTGCCGCCGTTGGCGGTGCGGTTGCCGACGGCGAACCAGTTGTACAGCGGGACCACACCGCTGGTCGCGGTGGCCGCCTGGCAGGCGGGGTTCTGCGGGATCTCCTGGCCGGACGACGTGAGGCCGTCCTCGTAGCACAGGAACGTCCGGCTGCCGATGGAGACCATCGCACCGTGCGCCGACGCCTGGGGCGCCGCGGCGACGACCGTGGCCAGCGCCGAGACGACGCCGATCGCGGCCGCCAGGACTGTGCGTCGAATCCTCACATCACTCATCCTCCATTGTGGTGACGGTTGGTTTCCCGGTCAGTCGCAGCCGATCCGGCTGGTGCCCAGCGCCACGTCGTCGAACCAGAGCCCGTCGGGCCCACCGCCGCCGTAGCTCTCCCAGCCCAGCTTCAGATCGGTCAGCTTCGGCCGCCAGGTGCGGCCCAGCCACTGGTCGTCGATGTTCGAGGTGGGCACGCCGTCCTCGGTCAGGCCGGGCACCGCGGACCCGTTCACCCAGGTGTGGATCTGGCCGTCGGCGCCGCTGACGGAGAACTCCACGCACGTCCAGGCGTTGACCGGCAGTTGCACGCTCTGCGCGACGCCGGCGGGGCTCTGGTCGGGGAGCGTGGCGTCGTCGGACTGCCGGTTCCACATCAGGGCGCCGTTCTGGCCGCCGAGCCGGAGGTCGGTGTTGCCGGCCGCGGCGTCGTTCATCGCCAGGAACGTCACGTGGCCGGTGGGCAGCGGGGTGGTGTGCTTGATCCAGAACCGCACGAACCAGGTCGGGCTCGCGGCCGGCGGATCGGTCGTGTCGTCGACGAACACGTGGTTGCAGTAGCCGTCCGCGCCGTTGACCTGCAACGAACGGGTTCCCGTGTGCGCGGTCGCGGTGCTGATCGTCGCGGTGCCGGCGCCGGAGCAGTTGGGTGTCACCGTGCTCCAGTGGCCCGATGGCGCCGGGCCGGTCTGGTCCTCGAAACCGTCGCAACGGATCGCGGTGGCCGAGGTGCAACCGGTGCCGGCCGGTGGGGTCGTGGTGGTGGTAGTGGTCGTGGATGTCGGCGGGGTGTTGCCATTGCAGGGCTGCCCGTTGACGGCGAAGTCAGCCGGCGTGTCGTTGGCACCGGAAAACGTTGCCTGGAAACCGAAGCTCACGGAGCCACCGGTGGGCAGCGAGCCGTTGTAGGACTGGTTGGTCGCGGTGACCGCCGCCCCGGTCTGGGCCACCTGAGCCGACCAGGCCGACGTCACGTGCTGGTTGCCGCCGAAGGTCCAGGTCACCGTCCAGGAGGAGACGGCCGGGCCGTTGTTGGTCACCGTGATGTTCGACGTGAACCCGCCGGCCCACTGGTTGATCTGGTCGGTCACCTGGCACGACGGAGTCGCGGCCGACGCCGTGCCGCTGGTGGCTCGGGCGTTCGGCACGACGATCGCGACGAGCACGAGGCTGCCGAGCGCGGCGAGGACCGCGGCGAGACGCCGAGCGGATGTCCTGCGGCGTAACGCATCCATGTCACTCCTGTCGTCGGTGGATGCCGAGCAGCGTGACGCCCACGTGGTTCACCCCTCAACACTTGACGTCCGCCGGCGGGCTGAACTGGGGATGTCCGTGGAAAGTTTCACCGGCGGGTGGTTCGAGGTGCCGCACCCCGAACCACCCGCCGGCGGTCGGTCAACTCGTGCAGGTCGCGCCGTTGACGGCGAACCCGGTCGGCGCCGCGCTCGAACTCGACCAGGTGCCCTGGAAGCCGAACGACGCCGACCCGCCGGCCGCGACGTCTCCGTTGTAGCCGACGTTCACCGCGGTGGCCTTGGCTCCGGACTGCGTCACGGTGGCGTTCCAGGCGTTGGTGATCTTCTGGTCACCGCCGAAGGTGAACGTCACCGTCCAGCCGTGCCATGCCGTGGACCCGGTGTTGGTGATGGTCACGCCGCCGGTGAAGCCGCCGGGCCAGCTGTTCGGCTGGTACGTCACCTTGCAGCCGCCGGAGGAAACCGAGCCCGTCGTGACCGCGACCGTGCCGGACCGGGCCGAACGGTTGCCGGCGGTGTCCTTGGCGTACACGGCGAACGTGTAGGCGGTGGACGGCATGAGGCCGGTGACGGTCGCGGCGTTCGTGGTCGAGGAGGCAACCACGGTCTCGGTGGTGCCGTTGACCCGGACGACGTCGTAGCCGGCGATGCCGTTGGTGCTCGTGGACGCGGTCCAGCTCAGGCCGACCGACGTCGACGTGACGGCGGAGGCCACCGGCGTGCCCGGAGTGCTCGGCGGGTTCTGGGTCGTGCCGGGCTGGAGCGTGACCACGGTCGCGGTGTACGGCGCGATGGTCTGCGACGCCGCGGACCCGGCGGTCGTCGTGGTGATGCCGGTGCCGGGTGGCGCGAGCGTGGCCACGGTCGGCGTGGCGCCGCTGGGCGTGAACCCGGTGTAGGCGAGGTTCACCGCGTAGCTGTTGGTCGGATCGTCGTTGACGAGCATGACCTTCAGCGAACCGTCGGCCTTCTTCACCGCGAACGACTGCACGAGCGACGCGGTGGACGACGCGGACACCAGCGTGTCGCCGGGGTGGATGAACTGGCCGAGCAACTGGAGGCCGTAGTAGGCGGGGAACGGCGTGTCCGCGGCCGGTTCGCACACCCGGACGCCGTTGGCCGTGTCGCAGCTCGCGTCGGACAACATGCCGTAGTCGCCGTAGGTCGCGTCGCCGTACAACGACGGGCCGTTGTCGCCGGTGGTGACGATGCCGTTGTGGATCTGCCACCAGTCGACGTTCGCGACGCCCGCGCCCAGCCAGCCGAGATAGTCCTGCTCCAGGTGCAGCGCGTTGACGATGCTCAGCGTCTGCTTGCCGGGGTTGGACGACACCGAGTTCGTCTCGGTGATCATGATCGGCACGTCGGCGCCGGCGCTCTGGGACAGCAGCGACCGCAGCGACGACACCATGCCCGGGATCTGGGCGTTGGCGGCGAGCAGGCCGGCGTCGGTCGGCCCCGGCGGCGTGACGGTGCTCGGGTTCTGCGGGTACCAGTGCACGTCGGCGAACCCGATCTGGTTGCCCAGCGCGGACAGGACGGTCTGGTTCCACGGCTGCGGGCTGCCCGCCGAGGTGTTGCCGTCGGGCCAGTTGCCGGGCGCGGTCAGCACGACGCCGACCACGATGCCGGGGTCGACCGCCTTCATCGCGCTGATGTACTCCTTGACGTGCTGCGCGTAGACGGCCGGGCCGCAGTCGGTCGGGTTCGTCGCGGCGGTGCAGTGCCGGTCGGGCTCCCAGCTGCCGCCGTAGGTCCCGTTGCCGTAGATCTCGTTGCCGATCTCCCAGTACTTGATGCCGTAGTGGTGGGTGACGTTGGCGTAGCGCACCCAGTCCGCGGCGAGCTGCGCCCCGGTCTCGGCCGGGCTCTGCGTCGCGCCGGCCGCGTCACCGGTGCCGTAGTTGACGGTGATCATGCCCTGCGCCCCGGTCTGGGCGAGCAGCGTGGCGTAGTGGTCGAAGTCCACCGCCTGCCGCTGACCGGACACCACGTCGGTGTTGGTCCGCCAGTTGTAGGTGTCCGACGACGTGCCGCCGGGGAAGCGGATCAGGTTGGTGCCGGCCGACTTCAACAGTCCGGGGACCGCGGCGTCGGTGAGTGCGGCGTCGTACACCGAGCCGTTGACGCCGATCGCGGTGCTCGGCACGGTCGCGAGGGCGCTGCCCGCGTTCACGCTCACCGACGCGCTGATGGCCGCAGGGGCGTCAGCGGCCGCGACCGCGGCCGGCGGCGTCCCGGCCGCCCAAGCGGCGGCCAGCAGCGCCGCAAGGGGCAGCGCCGCCCACCGCCTCCGGTGATCTCGGTGCGATGTCCGCATCCTGCAACTCCTCGTGTCGTGGAACTCGGCCACGGCGAGGTTCGGCACGTTCCCACCGGGCGTCAACCGACGGCCGGTTTCGCCCTGTTTCACCTGGCGCGGCCGGTGAAACTTGCAGAATGATCCAGCGTCGGCCGCATCTCAAGCCGTTCCACGCACTCGGTGCACGCCCTCGGCACTGGCGGCGTCCACGGGGCGACCAACCGCGCGCGGGTAGGTCTCGCCAGAGCTGATCGCCAACCCCACGGACACCGACTTGGCAGAGTCGCCGCGGCCGAGATGCTGGGCCCCACGCTCACGGTGCGAGCGGGTGAACGCGAGCCTCCCCCGGCGGGGCGTCAACTGCCGAGCAGAGCCATCAACCGGGACCAGCGACCGAACGCGCACGACAACCCAGTGGAGCCGTTCCGGCCGGGAGGCAAGATCCGGCACGACCCGAAGCTGCCGAACCGGCGACTCGGATCGCGCTTTCTGGCGCGTTCAGTCGAGTATGCGCAGGGCTCGGTCGACTGCTGCGCGGAGTTTTCTCGAGTCGTGGCCGGCGCGGTGGCGTACCCGTAGCCCGGCGAGGGTGGTGAACAGCAGGTCCGCAGTGGCGTCCGCGTCGAGGTCGGCGGGCAGTTCACCTGCGGTGATCCCACGGCGTAGTAGTGCGGCGATCGCGTCGGTCGTGCCTTCGAAGGCCGCGTCCACGCGCCGGGCTGTTTCGGGGTCGCCGGTGCCCAGTTCGATGGCGGTGTTGACGAGGAAGCAGCCTGCCGTGTCGGTGGTCTCGATCATCAAGTAGAGCCAGTCGCGCAGCACGACGCGGACGGGTCGGTCGTATTCCAGTGCTGCGGCGCAGCGCGCGGACTCGCATGCCTGGTAGTGGTCCAGCGCGCGGAGGAACAGTGCGTGCTTGTCGCCGAACGCGCGGTAGAGACTGCTCGGGTTGAGCGCTAGCGCTTCGCCGAGGTCGCGTGTGGACGTGGCGTGGTAGCCGCGCCGGTGGAACAGGTCCGTGGCGCGCGCGACCGCGTCCTGTTCGTCGAACTCCCGGGGCCGTGGCACAACGCCCAGTCTACGCGAAGTTGTGGAGCGCCCGCTCCCGTACTACTGTGCCCACATACGGGAGCGATCGCTCCCAAACAGGGAGGCAGTGGTGAACACCAGGGTGGCCGTGGTCAGCGGAGGTACGAAGGGCATCGGCGCGGCGGTCGTCGAGCGCCTGCGCAAGGATGGGTACGCCGTGGTCACAGGCTCGCGCTCGGCCGTGCCGGAGCACGGGGAGGACCTGACCGTGGTGCGGGCTGACCTCGCCACAGCCGAGGGGGTGGAGGCGCTCGCTGCCGCCGCGCTCCAGCGCGGCCGGGTGGACGCGCTGGTCAACAACGTCGGGCAGTTCGACGCCCGGAGTTCGTTCCTCGATGTCACCGACGCGCAGTGGGAACAGGGATTCGCCGCGAACGTGCTGTCGGCTGTGCGGCTGACCCGCGCGTTGCTTCCTGCGCTGCTGGAGCGCGGCGGCGCCGTCGTCAACGTCTCATCGATCAACGCTCGACTGCCGTTCCCCATGGTCGTCGACTACTCCGCGCACAAAGCCGCGCTCACCAACCTCACCACGACGCTGTCAGAGGAGTTCGCGCCGCGAGGTGTGCGGGTCAACGCGGTGTCGCCAGGTCCAGTCCGCACACCGGGCTGGACCGATGACGGCCGGCTCGCCGACGGTATGGCCGCCGCCTCCGGTGCCACGCGGGAGCAGGTGCTCGACGAGGGAGTGCCGACGAGCATGGGCATCGCGCTCGGACGGATGGGCGAGGCCGACGAGATCGCCGACGCCATTGCGTTCCTGCTCGGTCCGCAGGCGCGGTGGATCACCGGCACGGACCTGGTGATCGACGGCGGGACGATCAAGACGGCATGACGAGCGCCTGGCGTCAGCCGGGCCGGGCCGCCGTGATGGGCGTGCCGACGACCACCCGGAATGCACCGGCTTCCTCTCTTCCCTCCCCTTCGAAGGATGTGCCATGACGAACAGACCCGAACGCATCGAATCCGCCACGCGCCGGACCTTACTGAAAAGTGTGGCGCTGGCCGCTGTCGTGCCCGCCGCGGCGGGGCTGCTCGGCGGACCGCTGGCCGGCTCCGCCACCGCGGCGGAGCCGGACCCCCTGCCGGACTACGCGCCAGTGCCCGCGGCCTCGGTCGGACCGGCGCTGAACACGGACGGCTACTACGTCAGCCGAATCCAGGGAAATCTCTACTGGGTGACCGACTCCTTCTACCAGGCCATGTTCCTGACCACGCGTGAAGGTGTCGTGCTCGTCGACGCACCGCCCACGATCGGACGCAACCTGCTGCGCGCCATCACCGAGGTCACTCGAGCCAACGGCATGCCCAACAGGGTCACGCACCTGATCTACTCCCACTCCCACGCCGACCACATCGGCGCGTCGGTCATCTTCGGCAAGGACGTAGTGCGCATCGGGCACACGGAGACCCGTCGGTTGCTCCTGCTCGACCGGGACCCCAACCGGCCGGCGCCGACGGAAACGTTTGAGGACCGCTACGTTCTCAAGGTGGGCGGTGAGCGGCTGGAGCTTGCCCACCACGGTCCGAACCACTCGCCCGACAACATCTTCGTCTACGCACCAGCCCAGCGAACCCTCATGGTCGTGGACGTGCTCTACCCGGGCTGGGTGCCGTTCAAGAACCTCGCTGTGTCCCAGGACATCCCCGCCTGGGTGAAGGCCCACGACGTGGCGATGGCGTACCCGTGGCAGACTTTGGTCGGCGGCCATCTCGGACGCCTCGGTGTCCGTGCCGACGGCGACATCCAGAAGCAGTACATGGCCGACCTCGACGCCGCGGTCCGCAACGCCTCGGCCACGGTGGACCCCACGCCCTACTTCGAGAAATACGGGCCCAGCGGCAACGCCTGGGCGATCTTCAAGGCCTACCTCGACGCGGTCGCCCGCCAAGCCGCCGAGCCGGTGACTGCCAAGTACGCCGGGCTACTGGCCGCCGCCGACGTCTTCACCTTCGACAACGCCTTCGCGCTGCTGGAGTCCCATCGGATCGACGGCGGACTCCTCGGCCCCTTCGGCATCCATCCGTAAGCGACGGCCGCGAACCGGAATCCAACCCGTTTGAGGACCGCGCCAGGGGGCGAAACCGTACTCCGGGCCGGACATGCGCGCTCATGTCGGCGTTCCACCGGCGTCTCGGCGCCATGCCCGTGGTGTCATTCCGTTGCTGTGGCGGAACACCCGCGCGAAATAGCCCGCATCGGGGATGCCCACGCGGTGGGCGATCTCGCTGACCGGCAGGCCCGTCTCGGCGAGCAGCCGGCGGGCCTGGACCATGCGGCGTTCGGTGATCCAGTCCAGGACGGTGCGTCCGGTGCGCTGCCGGACCACCGTGGTCAGATACCCCGGCGTCACCCCGACATTGCTGGCCACGTCGCGCAGCGACAGCGGTTCGGTGAATCGCCGCTCGATCACGTCGAACACCTCGGCCAGCAGGGGCTCATCGCTGCGTCGTAGGTCGCCCACCACGTCCGTGGCCAGCCGTGCGACGTCGACCAGCAGAAGCGTCAGGTGCGCGAGCGTGGCCTGTCGGTACCCCACGGCGCGGTCGGCCAGTTCTGTTTCGATCGCCGCGATCGTGGCCGTCCACACCGGCTGCCGCGCCGGCGGAACGCGCAGCCGAAGCAGCCCACTCGGAATCCCGTGCAGGAACGGCAACAGCAGTGGATGACTCCGCCACGATGACGACGGGCCGGCCTCGCCCAGTGCCGTCGGATCGAAGAACACCGCGCGACCCGCCGTGATCGCGTTCACCGCAGTCGGATCGACGACCTGGCCCGCGGCCAGCACGTATGCGTCCCCGTCCAGCACCGGACGAGGCGGGTCGCCCAGCGTCATCTGCCCGGCTCGTTCGATGTACATCAGCACCGGGAAGTCGTGAATGTGGCGCTGTCCGTGGCCCGGCCCGCCGGTCGCGTCGAACCGCAGCACCGAGACCGGCGGTGTCTCCGGCGCGCTGCGGTAGTGGTAGACCGGCACTCCGGCGCGGTAACCCACCGGCCTCGCCACCTCGGACATGAACCAAAGATAGTCCTACTTTCACCAACAATCGACCATGTTTCCCGTCTGACCTGGCTTCATCATGGAACCCGTGACGAAATATCATCCCACCTCGACGGCCCCGAGCAAGCAGCGTCACGACTACCTCCCCGCTGCCGGGCGTGACGCCTTGCTGCCGTTCTACGATCTGTTCACCGCCGCGCTCGGGGCGGCGGCCATCCATCGAACCCTGATCGAGCAGGCCGAGCTCACCGCTGGGCAGCGCGTGCTGGAGATCGGCTGCGGCACCGGCAACGTGGCGATCCGCGTCAAGCGCACCCACCCGGGCGTCGAGTTGGTCGGTTCCGATCCGGATCCGCTGGCACTCGCCCGCGCGCGGCGGAAGGCTCGTGGCCTCAACGGAATCCGGTTCGAGCGCGGCTACGCGCAGCGGTTGCCGCATCCCGACGGCAGTTTCGACCGAGTGCTGTCGGCGTTGATGCTGCACCATCTGGACCACGACACCAGAGTCGCCGCCGCCGCGGAGGTGGTGCGGGTGCTCCGCCCGGGCGGCAGCTTGCACCTGGTGGATTTCGCCGGACACAAGCACGGGATCCACGGATTGCTGGCTCGGCGCATGGTGAAGTCCGGTCACCTGGCCGACAACCAGGGCGACGGTATCCCGCGAATGCTGAACGCGGCGGGTCTCGACTGCGCCGAGGTGGCCTCACGCCGTCACCCGGTCATGGGGCAGATCACCTACTACCGGGCTCTGCGCCCGGCCTGACAGTGGATCGGCCGTTGCGGGGCGGCCGGCGTGCTGACCTCGAGTCGTGAACTGGATTCCGTCCTCGGCATCGGGCTGCTCACGGCGATCGACGTCGCGGCTGGCCAGGCTTTCGCGGTCGCGGCAGGCGTTGTCGTGTTGGCAGGGGCAACCGCGACGTCACCAATCGCACAGGTTGGTCCGCCGGCGACGCAAGTGTGGCGGCGAGAAGGCTGTCCAACCCTGCACGACCGGTCGCGCTCACCCTTGCCCTGTCGCCGACGGCCCTGGCGGGCCCACGAAGACGAATGTCGATAACCGTTCCGTAAGGAACAAGCGTGATGGTTGCGGGTAGCGTCATCGACGCCGATTCCGCAAGCGCGGAATCTCGTTCCGCAGCAACCTATCGGGCTTGCGCAAGCACGACATTCCCTTGACTGCAAGGAGCATCACGTGAGAATGCGCGATCGCCGCCGTGCGATCATCCTCTCCGCCATGGGCTTAGCCATGGCCTCGGTTCTCGCCTCCGTCGTCTCCACCCAGGCCAGCGCGTCGGCCGCCGGCGGCGGTCACCCCGCCACCACCGGCACCGGTGCCAGCACCGGAACTCTGCCGGTCAGCAAGACCATTCTGCCGAGCGCGATCAAGGTCGACCTGCAGCACGAGTTCGTCCGGCTTCCCTTGCACAAGGGCGAGTTCAAGGGACGGACAGTCTGGTACGTGCTCACCGAGGCCTCCGACCAGGGCGCCGCCGACGACCTCGGGCTGAACTACGCGCCCAAGCTCGCCAATGCCGGCATCGGCTGTCAGACCTGCGTGCAGAACGTCACGCTCACCGCACCGACCGGCAACGTGTTCGGCGACGGGACGATCCACTTCGCCGGCGTCCCCGACTTCAGCCCCAACCGCGTGCTCACACCCGGCAACACCGGATTTCCGCCCAGCCAGGCGGTCCCGGGCGCAGTCGGCGACGCGAACTACAGTCCCTTCATCCGCGTCGCCGGCTCGCCGACCGTCTACAACGCGCCGATCGTCGCCGTCGGCGACGGGCCGTTCGACGTCGTACACCACACCGACACCGCCGACCGGGTGCTGGCCGTGCACCCGGCGGCCAAGGACACCGGGCCCGCCCAGTTCCACGGCGCGTCCGTCGACCTGCTGTTCATCCGCGGTTTCGACTCGGGCCAGCCGATCGTGTACCTGTCCACCGACGCCAGCGACTCGACGACCGCGGTACTGGAGCGCGCCACCTATGTGCCGGCGCTGAACAACGTGGCCTTCACCGGAGGCGACGACTCGCTCGGCAGTGCACGGGAGCGCATCTTCGCCTTCGTCAACGGGCAGACCGGCGCCAACAACCCGCAGGCGCAGGGCCTGTCACATCTGATTCTGGACGGACATGCCGCCGACGACGCCTCGCTTCAGGACACGGCATTGCTGCAGGCGCTCAGTCACGGCGGCGACGCGCTCAACGTGCAGGGCGATTTCCCGACCCTGACGCAGAACAACCGCCGTGCCGCCTACAGCCCGCTGTGGGAGGCCCAGTTCGGCGAATGGACACCCAAGGCCGTCCAGCAGGGGCTGAACACCCGGCAGACCGACGAGTTCCAGATCCTCAAGCTCGCCGCCGAGCACCCGGACCTGCTCACCGCCCCGGGCGGCGCGCCGTACGGCAGCGTCAAGGCGCTGATCGACTGCCCGGTGATCGCATATCTGGCCGCCGAGCCGCAGGAGGACCTGATCGAGCCGGCGCCGGGGTCTGCGGTGGACTTCTCGGGATCCTACTTCCAGGGCTGAGGCCGCATCCCGGATGGTAGGAGAGTGTGCGTGGGCTGCCGTTGCCGGCAATGGCAGCCCACGCAGTCGGCCGTCTCACGTAGGCACTCGCGCGGCTTCTACCCGGTGACGATCGCGCCGCGTGTCGAGGACAGTGTCGGTGGGAGTAGGGCAGGCGGAGTGTGTCGGCCTGGCCGTGGCTTTCGCGACGTGCCCTGACTTGAGTTTCAACCTGCGGGTTGGGGGCGGCATACCTTCTATACATGACGATTGCCCGGTCGGTCCTGATCGGCGTATAAGCCCTACTTCACCGGCAGGGCCGTCAGCTACTGAGGTTGAACCGTTTGGGTCTGCAGGTCTCCATCTGCCCCCTGGGCCAGCCCGCCGACGTCACTGTTCGGTCGGGCTGGACACCTGGTACTGAACGCAGCGATGTCCGAGGCATCCCGTGAGGAGGACACCGGGGCCGTGCCTGACTCGGAGGCCAGCGGGTTGGTGCGCACGCGTGTTCCCGGTACGGCCGGTGCGGCTCCTGGCCTGCGGCGACAACCTTCCGCGCCGCGCACCCGCACCCGCACCCGGGTCGATGAGACAAGCTTCGGGTCGAGATCGCGCTGAACGCCCTGATCGCTTCGGCTTTGGACGGATCGGCCGAAACGCCCTGTGACCGAATGACCATCGGACGCGGGACGGACGGACTGTTGCGTGCACAACCGCACTCAAATCATGTAGATGTCGATACATGATCAATGCATGAGGGCCGGAGGATGCCGGTGGCGTCCGGACCCCGGAGTCGCGGGTCCGAGCACCGCCGAACAAGCCCGCCTGCCGCACTCGGCCGGGGCGACGCGTGATCATCTGGGGGTCTGACATCGCGCACCGAGGTCGGCCACGGGCGGACGGCTCACTCCCCGCGTGCGGGCGCATGAGGGTTCGACCCGAAGGGCGTCGGCGCACGGGGAGGGAGGTGGCTCGTGGAGTTTAAGGTTCTCGGGCCGTTGGAGGTGTGGACCGAGCGGGGCCGGCTGCCTCTTCGCGGCCGCAGACACCAGTACGTGCTGGCGGTGCTGCTGCTGTCGAACAATCGCATCGTGCCGGTGGACCGGCTGGTCGACGCGGCCTGGGAGGGCGAGCTCCCGGCCACCGCGCCGCACCAGGTTCGCAAGATCATCGCTGACCTGCGCAAGAACCTGGACAGCACGCTCATCGTCACCGACGGTCCCGGCTACCGAATGCACCTGAGCGACGAGCAGCTCGACCTCAACCTGTTCAACCTGCGGCTGGCCCGGGCCGACGAGGCCATGGAGTCCGGCCTGCCGGAGAACGCGGCCATCCAGTTGGACCTGGGCCTGAAGCTGTGGCGGGATTCGGCGCTCTACGGCCTCGGCGGCCCGGTGCTGAGCCCAGCCATCGCCCAGCTGGACGAGCAACGCCTGGTGGTCACCGAGCGCCTGATCGGCCTGCGCCTGTCGCTGGGGATGGCGGCGGCGGTCGTGACCGACCTGAACCTGTTGGTGCAGCGTCACCCGCTGCGGGAGACCCTCCGGGCGCAGCTGATGCTCGCGCTGTACCGGACCGGCCGGCAGGCCGAGGCGTTGCGCTCCTACGCCGATGCCCGCACCGTGCTGGCCGACGAGCTGGGGGTGGATCCGGGGCCGCAGCTGTCTCGGCTCTACGAGCAGATCCTGCGCGGCGACCCCGAGCTGGACGTGCGTCCGGCGACTCCGGCGATCCGCCTCAGACCGGCGGTCGAGGTCGCCGAGGAGCCGGCGACCCGGCCGAACACACTTCCCTACACCCTCCCCGACTTCGTCGGCCGCGTGGCCGAACTGGCGAGCGTGGCGAACCTGGCGATGGCCGCCGCCGAACGCGGCCGGCTGACCATCGTCGCCGTCGACGGCATGGCCGGGGTCGGCAAGACCTCCTTCGCGCTGCACGCCGCCTACGCGATCGCGGACCAGTTTCCCGACGGCCAGCTGTTCATCGACCTGCGCGGCCATGTCGAGGGTGCTGAGCCGCTCGACCCGATGGGGGCGCTCGAACAGCTGCTGAAGGCCGTCGGGGTCGAGGGCGACCAGATCCCGGACGAGGTGGCCGCCCGCTCGGCGATGTGGCGGACGCGGATGGCGGGCAAGCGGATGCTGGTCGTGCTCGACGACGCGGTGGGCATCGGCCAGATCCGCCCGCTGCTGCCGGGCGCGGGCGGCTGCCTGCTGCTGGTCACCAGCCGGTCCCGGATCACCGACCTGGACGGCGTGGCGCCGATCTCGCTGCGGCCCATGACCGACGAGGAGGCCATGGACCTGCTCGGCCGGATCCTCGGCAAGGAGCAGATCACCAGGTCCGCCACGGACGTCCGCGAGCTGACCGCGGTGTGCGGACATCTGCCGCTGGCCCTGCGCATCGCCGCCGCCCGGCTCCGAAGCCGTCCTATGTGGACGATGGGGGACCTCGTGCGGCGCCTTCGGAAGGAGGACGACCGGCTGGACGAGCTGTCGACCGCCGAACGCAGCGTGTCGAGGACGATCGAGATGTCCTATCAGCGGCTGCCCGCCAGCGCCCGCCGCCTGTTCCGCTACGTCGGCATGACTCTGGGCAACGACTTCGGCGTGCACGCGGCGGCCGCCATCGCGAACATGCCGCTCGGCCAGACCAGCCGGACCCTGGAGCACCTGCTCGACGCCCACCTGTTGCTCCAGCCCCGCGCGGACCGGTACGCGCTGCACGGCCTGCTGCGCAGCTACGCGCTGCGGGCCGGCTACGCCGAGGACACGGAGCCCGAGCGGCAGGCGGCGTTGCGACGGCTGTTGGACTTCTACCTGGTCACGGCCGATGAGGCCGCCGCGAGCATCCACCCGGGTCGGCGGCGGCTCACGCTGCAGGTCTCGGCCCCGACGAGCGGCATACCGACGTTCGAAACCCAGGCCGACGGCCTGGCCTGGTTCGACCATGAGCAGGACGGCCTGTTCGCGGCGATCGCCTTCATCACCGAACACGGCCCGGACCACCACGGCAGTCACCTGCCCCGGGCCATGGCCAGCTACCTGCAGATCCGCGGGCGCCTGCACAACCACGTCGACATGCTGCACAACGCGCTCGTGGCCGCGGCCCGCAGCGGCGACCGCGCGATCGAGGTCATGAACCTCAGTTCGCTGTCGTCGGTGCAGTGGCAGATGGGCAAGGTCGGCGAGGTCTTCACCAACATGAAGCGGGCGCTGTCGATATCGGAGGAATCCGGCGACCGCGAGTCCGAGGCCGTGTGCCTGAGCCGGATCGGCCTGCTGTCGCAGAGCGTCGGCCGCTACACGGAGGCGTTGTCCTATCTGGAGCGGGCGCTCGCGGCGCATCGGGAGATGGGCAGCCTGTTCGAGGAGGGCGTGGCGCTCAGCACGCTGTCGGTGGTGCACCTGGCGTTGGGACGTAACCGGGAGGCCCGGGACGTGGGCCGAACGGCGCTGTTGCTGCACGAGCAGCTCAACCACGGGGTCTACATGGTGACCACCATGGAGACGATCGCCGCCGCCGAGCTGGAACTGGGCGATCACACCGCCGCCACCGACATCCTGGCTCGGGCGATGCGGACGACGCAGGACATCGGTTTCCGCGCGGGCGAAGCGATGACGCTGATGCGGATGGCCGACGCCGACCGTCGCATGGGCCGGCTGGACGATGCGCTGACGCACGGGATGCGGGCGCTGGAGCTGCTGTGGACCATCCAGCGTCCCGCGGTCGAGGCGGAGGCGATGAACATCCTCGCCGCCGTGCACCTCGCCCGGCACGAGCTCACCGCGGCGATGTCCCACTACCGCAACGCGGTCGACCTGGCGGAGCGGGTCGAGTGCCGGCTCGAGCTGGGCAAGGCGCTGGCCGGTGTCGGCGACGTGCTGGCGGAGCTGGGCGACCTGGACGAGGCGGCGCAGCAGTGGCAGTACGCGCTGCGCCACCACGTGGCCATGGGCACCCCGTGGGTCCGGGTGCTGCGGGACAAGCTGGACTCGGTGGACCCGGCCGACGAGCGGGAAGGCGCCTAACCGTGGCCGATCGGCCGGATCACAGCAGTTCGACCTTGCGGTCCAGCAGACACAGGCCGCCGGTGGCGGTCCACAGGCGGTCGTTGGAGTAGTTCAGCGCGGCCGAGCGGAGGTCACGCAGGGCCCGTTCGAGCGGGATCGCCGAGTCGGCGCTGTACCCGACGGACATCCCGGCCAGCTGCACCATCCGGTCGACGGCCCGGTAGGTCAACTCGGACGCGGCGATCTTCAGGCTGTTGAGGTGGATCTGCAGCGACGGGGCGTCGCACGGAGCCGCCCGCGCCCGGACCCGCTCGACCTCCTCGCGGACCCGCCCGAGATAGGCGCTCACCAGTTCCAGGTCGAGTCGGATCCGGGCGACACGCTCACGCACCAGCGGGGAGGCGACGTCGGTTCGGCCGTCGCGGGCCAGGTGCCGCACCAAGGCGGAGAAGACGGCCCGCGCGGCCCCGAGCCAGCAGGCGCTCCAAGCCAGGTGCCCCACCGGGATCATGCTGTCGAGGGCGACGGCGCGAAAGCCGCCGGGCGGGCCGACGACCTGGTCCGGGCGAATGGCCCCGGCCAGCCGCACGGCGCCGCTCTCGGTCGCCCGCATGCCCATCGGGTTCCAGGCGCCGTAGCGCTCGATGTCGAGGTCGGCCCGGTCGGCGTAGACCAGGCTCACCGCGTGCTCCCCCTGGTCGGGACCATCGCGCATGGTGATCAGGAACCCGTCGGCGTGGGCGGCGCCGGTGACGACCGGCGCGTCGCGGCGAAACCGGATGGACGCTTCGGCCGTGGCCGCCCCGTCCGCTCCCCCGCGTTCGAGGGATGCGTCCGCAGAGAGCAGATGGCCCCCGGTCCCCGCCTCGGTGGTGACGGACGCCAGGTACACCTCGCCGGCGGCGATCCGCGGCAGCAGCTCGGCCCGCAGTCTCGGGCCGGCGTGGCGGACCAGGACGTCGACCTGCTGGCAGTGCATGGCCAGGATCATGGCCGTGGACAGGCAGCCCCCGGCAAGCCGCTGCGCGACCGTCACCAGGTCGGCCAGGCCGAGGCCTTGGCCGCCGTGGTCCTCGGGCACGAGCAGGCCGAGCAAACCGGCGGCGCGCAGCGCATCGAGGTTCTCCGCCGGGAAACGGGCCTCCCGGTCCACGGTCGCGGCGTTCGCGGCCAGCAACGGGACGAGCGAGTCGAGGGATTCGAGCGCGTCCCGGACGCGCACGGCGGATCGGTCAGCCATCCCTACCTTCTTCCTTGGGTCGGCTCGGGCCAGTCGTAGGGTTCGAGTGGTCCCAGGGGCGCCGGGCGTGGCTTTCAGTCATCTGCGGTTGGTGTGGCTTGTTCCGATTGGCCACCCGGCACCTCCTTGACGACCCGGCCGCTGATTGAGAATTGCGACCCGATCGCTGCGTAGGGATAGGCCGGCGAGGTCGTCTACGGGAGAACACGCTGGTCAGAGCAGGGAGACACGAGTGGAACGTGCGTGGGCAGGGGTGGACATCGGCAAGGGACACCACCACGTCGTGGTGATCGACGCCGATGGTGTCCGGCTGCTGTCGCGCCGGGTGGTCAACGACGAGACCGCGGTGCTGGAGCTGATCGGCCAGATCACCGCGTTGGCCGACCAGGTCCGCTGGGCCGTCGACGTCTGTACTGGTGGCGCCGCGTTGCTGCTGGCGCTGCTGGTCGCTCACGGGCAGCAGGTGGTCCACCTGTCGGGCCAGCAGGTCAACCGCGCCGCCGGCGGCTACCGGGGCGAGGGCAAGACCGACGCGAAAGACGCCGCGATCATCGCCGACCAGGCGCGCATGCGCCGGGACCTGTCCCCGCTGCGCGTCGACGACGAACTGATCGTCGAGTTGCGAATGTTGGTCGCGCGCCGTCGTGACCTCGCCGGTGACCGCGTGCGCCTGGTCAACCGGCTGCACGACCAATTGTTGGGCATCAGCCCTGCCCTGGAACGGGCGTTGGACCTGACCAACCACGGCCCGCTGGTCCTGCTCACCCACGTCCAGACACCGACAGCCATCCGCCGGCTCGGAGTTGGCGGGCTTGAGGACTGGCTGCGGTCGCAGAAAGTCCGCAGCGCCGCCGCACTGGCTGCCGCAGCCGTGGCAGCGGCGAGCTCCCAGCACACCGTGCTGCCCGGCGAGCAGTTGGCCGCGCAGCTCGTCGCGGACATGGCGAAGGGAGTGATCTCCCTCGATGAGCAGCTCAAGCAGACCGACAAGCTCATCGAGGGCCGGTTTCGCCGGCACCGACACGCCGCGACCCTGTTGAGCATGCCCGGTATCGGAGTGCTGCTCGGTGCGGAGTTTCTCGCGGCCACCGGCGGTGACATGACCGCGTTCGCCTCCGCTGATCACCTGGCCGGCTACGCCGGCCTGGCCCCGGCACCGCACGATTCCGGCCGGGTCAGCGGTAACCTGCGCCGACCCCGCCGCTACCATCGCGGCCTGCAACGCGCCCTCTACACCTCCGCACTGGTCAGCATCGGCTGCAACGACCAGTCGCGGACCTTCTATGACCGCAAGAGATCCGAGGGCAAGCGCCACACCCAGGCCGTCCTGGCCCTGGCACGCCGCCGCGTCAACGTCCTGTGGGCACTGCTGCGCGACGACCGCTGCTACGCACTCGTCCCGCCCCTCTCGGCAAACGCTGCTTGACGTTCTCATCTTGACAACTTCATTGAGAATCGGGATGTACCTCCTCGGAGTGAAGCACGAGCCGTTCCGCGCGCCGCACCACACCGTGGTCGACGATCACCTCGACCGGCGCCGGACGGCTGAGGAAGGCGAGCAGGCTGGCGGTCGTGCCGTACGCGCCGACGTTGGGGATCGCCAGCAGCTGACCGCGGCGCGGCGCGGCGATCGTGGCCGTGGTGCTCAGCACGTCGAGCGGGGTGCAGAGGGGGCCGACCAGGGTCACCCGCTGCTCGGGCTCGTCCGGCCGGTCGGTCCGGCCGACCACCCGGGCCTGGGCGTCGGGCGCCCGCAGCCGGCCGAGGCCGGTCATGCCGCCGAGCACGTTCACGCCCGCGTCGAGCACGACGAAGGTGCGGTCGCCTGAGCGTTTGGTGTCCAGCACCGTGGTCAGCAGCGTGCCACTCGTGGCGGTGAGGTGGCGCCCGGACTCGAACAGCACCCGCGGCACGCCGGATCGCCAGGCGGGGAAGGCGACGTCCAACTGCTCGGCCAGGTCGGCCCGCAGGCTGTGGTACCGCGGCAAGGTTCCCGGCCGCGCGTTGGGCGCGGAGAACCCGCCGCCGAGAGCGAGCACGGTGGGCGCGAAACCGTCGCCACCAACCGCGCGGACGACGGCCAGCGCGTTGTGGAACTCCGCGCGCAGGTCCTGCTCGTCCGCCACGTTGGTCGCGAAGAAGGTGTGCGTGCCGACCGGACGCACCCGCCGGCCGGGGCGCAGCAGCGCGGTCACCGCCCCGGCATCGCCCACGTCGACGCCGAAAGCCGTCGGGCGGCCGGTCATCCGCAACGAGCCGCCCGCGCTGGCCCGGGGATAGTTCAGCCGCACCAGGACATCGACGGTGACATCGAGCAGTTCGCACGCCTGCTCGACGCGGGCACGGTCGCCGGGCGACTCGACCGAGAACAGGCGGACCCCCGCCGCCAGCGCGGTCCGCACCTCGTCAGCGGTCTTGCCGGGCCCGGTGTACAGCACGTGCCGGGGCGGGCAGCCGGCGGCCAGTGCGACGGCCAGCTCGCCGCTCGAACTCACTTCCGCCCCGGCACCGACGGCGACGAGCGCCTCGACCACCGCGGGATGCGGATTGGCCTTGAGGGAGTACAGGAGGTCGCTCGGCTGCGGGAGGTCGGCGGTGAGAGCGATGTACGCCGCCCGCACGGCGTCCAGGTCGTAGACGTACGCCGGCGTCCCGTAGTCGCGGGCGATGTCCTCCAGCAAGGCCGGATCGAGACCGAGGTCGGCATCCCGTGGAGAGTCGGCCGGCGTCATGGCGCTGCCTCCCGCAACGCACGCAGGGCGGCCCGGTCGACCTTGCCGTTGGGCGTCTGTGGCAGCTCGGGCAGCACGACGCAGCGGTCCGGCGCACGGGCGGCGCCCAGCCGCTCGGCCAACGCGTCGCGCACGTGGTCGGCGGGCAGCGAGGTGACCGCCCAGACGGTCAGGGTGCCGGCGGCGTCGGGCGGCAATGCGGCGGCGGCGCGCACGTCGGGTATGTCCAGCAGCGCCGTTTCCAGTTCCAGGGTGCTCATGCGCCAGCCGCGGTGTTTGAAGACGTCGTCGTCGCGGCCGAGGAAGTACAGGCGTCCGTCCGGATCGAGGTAACCGCGGTCGCCGGTGAACACCGCCGGCTCACCGGTGTCCGGCGCGGGGCGGAAGCGGCGGGCAGTCTCTTGTGGACTGTTCCAGTAGCCGGCCATCACGTGCGGGCCGACGGCGACGATCTCGCCGGGGGCGCCGGGTGGCTGGTTCCGTCCTTCGGCGTCCACCACGAGCACGCGGGTGCCGGGCAGCGGGCGCCCGACGGTGGCCGGATGGGCCAGGTCCTCGTCCGGATCGGCGATGGTGATGCGCTTGCACTCGGTCATGCCGTACATGCATACGACCGCGACGTCCGGGAAGGCCAGGCGCACCCGTTCGGCCAGCGGGCCGGTCAGCGCCGCACCCGTGTTCGTGACGAGGCGGACGTTCGTGGGCCGCCGGTCCCTGACGGCCAGGCGGGCCAACAGGTCACCCGCGGTCGGCACGATCGGCAGCACGCTGGCCCCGGCCTCGCGGAGCGCGACGAGCTCGGCGGCGGACATCACGCCGGGCGGCGTGACCAGCTCCGCACCGGCGAGCGCACACAGGAACAGCTGGTAGAGCCCGTAGTCGAAACACATCGGCAGGCGGTTCCAGACGACGTCGTCGGGCCGGTAGCCGAGACGTTCCCCGATCGCCCGCACCGCGAAGGCAACCGACGCGTGCGGGCAGACGATGCCCTTGGGCCGGCCGGTCGAGCCGGAGGTGTAGAGCAGCAGGCACTCCTGGTCGCCCGCTATCAGGGAACCGGCGGGCGACGGCCCGCTTCGGTCCTCGGATCCCTGGCGCAGCAACGTGGTCACCGGCACGGCCGGTGTCGGCCGGTCGTCGCTGCCGACCACCAGGGCCGGGGCGGCGTCGGCGCGAATGTGGTCGAGCTCGAAAGCGCTGGCGTCCGGGCGGGCCGGGATGAGGCTGGCGCCGGCGCGCATCGTGCCGAACAGCAGCGCGGCGAAGTCCCGTCCAGGCGGCGCGATCGAGAGGACTCGGCTGCCCGGGCCGATGCCGCGTGCTCCGAGCGCCCGAGCGACGCGCTGGCTGGCCTGGTCGAGTTCGGCCCAGGTCCAGCGCCCGGTCGCGTCTCTCACCGCCGGGCGAGCACCGTGCCGCGCCGCGGCCTGGTCGAGAACGGCCACGACGTTTCCCACCACCGGTTCCCGCATCGTCACGCATCGCTCCGGGCGACGTCGCGTTGGGTCAGCGAGCGGTACGGGCCGTCCTGGGCGACCAGGTCGCGGTGGTGGCCGCGCTGGACCACCCGGCCCTGGTCCAGGACCACGATCTGGTCCGCCTCCTCGACGGCGGTCAGCCGGTGGGCGATGACCACCAGGGTGGTGCCGAGTTCGACCAGCGAGCGGAAGATCCGGCGTTCCAGGGCCGGGTCCAGCGCGCTGGTGGCCTCGTCCAGGATGAGGATCTCGGGCCGGCGCATGAGGGCCCGGGCCAGGGCGACGCGCTGCCGCTGTCCCCCGGACAGCCCGGCGCCGCCGGAACCCAGGACGGTCTGGTACTTCAGGGGCAGGGTCCTGATGTCCTGGTGGATCTCGGCCAGCCGGGCGGCCGTCTTGATCGCTTCGATGTCGGTGTCCGTGCTGCCGAAGGTGATGTTGTCGCGGATCGAGCCGGCGAACAGCCGGGAGTCCTGGTTGACGAAGGCGATCGAGCGGCGGTAGGCCACGGTGTCGGTGCGGGCCAGGTCCCGGCCGAGAGCCCGCACGCGCCCGGAGGTGGCCGGGTACAGGCCGGCCGCCAGCAGGGCGCAGGTCGACTTGCCCGAACCCGACGCCCCGAGGATGACGGTGAAGCTGCCCGCCGGCACGGTGAAGGAGACCTCGTCGAGCACCGGTTCGCTGCCGGGATAGGCGAACGAGACGTTCTCGAAGCTGAGCGCGCCGCCCGGGTCCGGGTCGGTCGGGGCCGCCGCCCCGTCCCGGGCGGCGCGCTCGGGCACGGCCTCCATGATGTCGCCTAGCCGGGCGAAGGAGGCGCCAAGTCCGGACAGCTGCAAACCCGTCTGCACCAGATTGGCCAGGGGCACCAGCAGGCCCATGGCCAACACGCTGAAACCGAGCACGTCTCCGGTGGACAGCAGCCCTTCGTCGACGCGGACGGAGCCCACTACGAGTACCAGCAGCGGGGCCGCGATCTGCAGCGCGCTGCTGAGCACCGAGGAGACGGCCAGCAGCCGGCGGCTGCGGGTGCGCGCGTTCAACTCGTCGGCCAGCGTGTGGCTCCACCGGCGCGCGGCCACGTCCTCCAGTCCGGCGGCCTTGAGCGTGCTGAGGCCCTCGAGGAGTTCGACCAGCTCGGCGTCGGCCCGCGACCGGGCCTCCAGCGCGTCGACGCTGGCGTATTCCTGCCGGCGCCAGGACAGCACGAGCACCGCGACCTGGGCGAGGGCCAGCGCGATGGCCAGACCGGCCAGCAGCGGGTCCGCCAGGAGCAGCAGGGCCATGTAGAACAGCACCAACAGGCCGTCGAACATGCTGGTGAACGCGGTGGCCGAGAGGATCTGCCGCACCGCGGTGCTGGTGCGCACGCGCTGCATCAGGTCGCCCGGCGCGCGGGTGGCGAAGAAGCCGTAGGGCAGCGCCAGCAGACGGTGCAGCACGCCGGTCGTCACCTCCTCGTCGACTCGCGTCTGGATGGCCGCGAAGGCGACCGACCGGGCGAACTGGAGCAGGAAGTAGAGGACGGCGAGCAGTGCGACGCCGAGCAGGAACAGGGCCGTGCCGCCGGTGCGGCCCCCGGTGGCGTGGTCGGCGACCGCCTTGGTGACCAGCGGCGTCGCGAGGTTGAAGCCGAGCAGCAGCAACGAACAGAGGACAAACGGGATCCAGCGGCGATCGCCGGGCAGGAAGTAGCGGGCATAGCGCCACGAGCCCTCGGGCCGGCGCGCACGCCGCCGGTGCACCAGCTTGGCCAGAAAGGGGAGGCCGAAAATCGAGGGTTTCTCACCTGTGGTGGGCAACGGCGGACTCAGCAGTAGCGCCACGCCGGTGAACGCCTCACCGACGGCGTCCAAGGTCATGCGGCGGCGACCGTACTGGGGATCGACCAGGTGGATGTGCCGGCCGGCGACCCGTTCCAGCACGACGAAGTGGTTGAAGTTCCAGAACAGGATGGCGCCCGCCGGCAGGTCGCGCAGACCGTCCAATGTGGTCCGCACACCGCGTCCGCGGAAGCCGTGGTCCCGCGCCGCGTCCAGCAGCCGGCGGGCGGAGACGCCGTCGCGGCCGGTGCCGGCGGCCTCGCGCAGCTCGCGGATCGGCACCTCCACGCCGTGCAGCGCGAACACCATCGCCAGGCACGTGGGGCCGCAGTCACTGACCTGCGACTGGATGCGAACGGGAACACGCCGCGCCCGCAACGCGTCCCAGCCGGCCCGCAGCCAGGACCGGCGCGGCCGATCCGCCGCACCCTCGGAATCATCCGAGTTGGTCCGCGCCGGCCGCGCGAATCCCGGTGACACCGCAGCACCCAGTTCGCGGGCCGCGCCACGGGCGGCCATGGCCTGCTCCCGGAACACGGGCGCCGGGGGGTTGGCCGAGTTCGGCACGGCTCGCTCGCCGTCTCGCATCGTGCTCATCAACTGAACTCCGTCATCGGGTACACCGGGTCAGCGGCCGGGCGTGATCGTGATCGACACGCACGAGCGGCGGAACAGCCGGACGGTCGTTGCCGCCGCCCGGCTGCCCGCTGCCGTCAGCGGCCGGTCAGATGCAGCTGTTGATCGTCAGACCGCTGCCGCCCACGATCTCGGCGAGCATCTCGTCCGACAGCTCCTGGATGTCGAGGACCTCGGAGTTGTCCATCAGCAAATCACTCCTTCCCACATCGGGGACGTGCCACTGGAACGGGTCACGCCCATGGACGGAGCGGATCGGCGGGTGGCGCGGTGCAGCCGGTCCGCCCGCTCCGCCGACAAGCATGGTCGACGGGGATCGACACGCGATCTTCGTTCGATCGACGGCGAGGATCACACGGAAACCGGTTGGCGCAGGTGGGCCTCCACCCCGGCCGCGAAGTCGTCGGCGTCCCGGTCGGTGAACTCGCTGGAGTCCAGCGCGAGGGCGACGACGACCCGCTCGGCGTTCTGGTGCACCGAGATGTCGACCCCGTCGTGGCGGTAGTCCGCGGCCGGCGGATAGGCGGCGCTGTCGAGCCGAAGTCCCGCCGCCTGGAGGACAAGGCCGCCGTCATGGTCCATGAGACGGGCCGTCAGCGCACGGCGATGCGCGACCGCTTGCAGGGCGGCACGGGCCGACGGGGCGGCTTCCGCCACCGCCGCGTCACGCGCGCCTCGAAGGTGGGCCTCGGAGATGTGCCGGTGCCGCAACGCATGCAGCAGTTCGGCCTTGATCACCCGGAGCATGGCGGGCACGTCGTCCGCGCGGGTCAGGTGCAACGGCAGCTTGACGGAGAACCGGCCGACGATCGCCATCGCGTCGCTGTCCCGGGTGTCCACCTGGACGGAGATCGGCAGCACCGGATCCGGCCATCGGCGGAAGACCTCCACCGCGGCGGCCGCGAGGACCCACTGGAACAGCGACGCACCGGCGCGCTCGTGCGCGGCCCGCAGCTCGGCCAGGGTCCGTCCCCGGAAACGAAGAGAGCGGGTCCGGGCCACGGTGGTCGCCGCCATCACACTCCTGGGCGTGCCCACCTCGGTCAGCCCACCAGCGGCGGCGAGCCGCTCCCCCAAGGCCGTGAACTTTCCCTGCCAGTAACGATGGTTGACCGTGGCCGAGCGTCGGTCCATTGTGGCGCGTTGCTGCCGGGCCGCCCGCGTGAAGGCGTCCGGAGCACCGGTCGGCGCCGGCTTCCGCCCGCAGGCGAGGGCGCTGTAGGCGTCCCAGAGGCGGGTCAGGAACAGCACCCGCCCCCGTCCGTCCAGGACGAAACGGGAGAAGTCGCCGAGGAAGGCGTGGTGATCGGCCGTCAGTCGCAGCAGCCGGAACGCGTACGGCGGCCCCTGGACGAGATCCCACTGCCGCGACTTGTTGACCGCCCGCAGCCGGCGGACGTACAAGCCGAACTGGTCCTCGTCGCGGGCCTTCACCAGCTGCCGCACCAGCAGCGGCCGGTCGGGCGAATCCACCGCCGGCACGGGCAGCGTCACCTGCCCGGCGGCCGCGGCGCGGGAGATCGTGCCGTCCAGCAACCGCATCCGGAGGCCGTCGTTGTCGGCCGTCACGTGCCGCAGCGCCTGCGCGAGCAGGTCGGCGTCGAGTTGTCCCTCGATCCGCACCGCGACCTGGATCGCGTTCGGCGGCGGCTCGGTCCGCATCGCCAGGGGCAACTCGTGGTCCTGGCCGAACGTGAGCGGGATCGGGGACGGATCGGCGGCAGTGCTCTCTGTCATGTCAGCCTTCGTGGGTCGGGACGCCGCAGGCGGATCGGTGCGATCCCGTTCTGCCGGCATCGAATCAACCGTGTGATTGCCAGAAATGGCATGGTGCGCAACGGATGCCGCTCAGCATAGACTTGGGCGGACCGTTCGCCATCTCCTGAAAGGCAACCGGATGAACCGAGACGAGATAACCGGGATCGTGCGGTCCCGGATCGAACAGATACTCGGCGACGAGCGGCGCATCGGCGACCTCGATCCCCTGACGTACCACGGCCTGGACTCGCTGCGCAGCGTCGACCTGACGCTGAGCCTGGAAAACCGATTCGCCCTCGTCTTCGAGGACGATGAGCTGGACTTCGAGAACTTCCGGTCGGTGCGACGGATCGTCGACCTCATCGCGGCCAAGGTGGGCGCGGATGAGTGAGACGTTCTTCGCCAACCTCGACGCGCTGGTGGCCGGGACGACGGTGACCGTCGACCGTCCCAAGGACTCCGTGCATCCGCGGGTGCCGCAGGCTGTGTATCCGGTGGACTACGGCTATCTCGACGGGACGACCGGCGGCGACGGCCACGCCATCGACGTGTTCCGCGGCAGCGCGACGGGTTCCGGCGTGGTGGGGGTCTTCGTGACCGCGGACCCGGTCAAGCGGGACGCCGAGGTCAAGGTGCTCATCGACTGCACCCCGGCGGAGATCGAGCAGATCCGCCGGCTGCTCGACGACGTGCTCGAGATCGGCGGGCTGCTGGTGTCCCGGTAGTCACGCCGCCCCGCCCCGTTCGAGCGGCCGCCCGGCCTTCCGTCCACCATGGACGATCCGGGCGGCTCCGGAGCGCACCAGCGCCTCGACCCCGACATGGTCGCACTCCGGACTGCAGCCCAGGAAACACAACCGTGCCGTGGTGTTCGGTGCCGCGAAGTCCGTGCCGCTTCCGACGAGCAGACCGAAACGCCGGCGCAGCAAGGCAACCGGGTCGGAGCTGTTGACGCTGACCAGCAGGCTCGTCCCTCCGGTCACGGGGCCGCCGAGGGCCGCCGCCGTGCGATCGGTCAACGCCCCCACCGCCGCGGCCCGCCGGCCCAACCGATCGAATCCGCCCGCGGCGGCGAACAGCGCCCAGGCCTCCTGCCACAGCGTCGGCGGGGCGGACGCACGCAGGTGCGCCTCGACCGGACCGGGCACGGCGGGAGCGATCAGCCAGCCGAGCCGGGACCAGGGGCCGGCGGCCTTCGTGAGGGAGCCGGCGACGAAGGCGCCGGGCACCCGCGCCGGCGCCGGGGACGTCGACGGGGAGAACAGGCGGTAGGTCTCGTTCTGCACCAGCATCCCGCCCCGCCGCACGAAGTCGGCCAGCCGCTCGACGACGTCCGGGTCCAGGCTCCAGCCGTCGGGGTTGCGCCACGGCGAGGTGATCCACAGCAGGTGGTCGCCGGCCGGCCGGGCCAGCCGCAGCGCCTGGTCGATGTCCGCCCGCAGCACCCGCGCGCCGCAGCGCCGGAACGCGGTCGCCACGCCCTCGAAGCTGGGCCGTTCGACCACGACCCGGCGGCCGGTCAGCGCGAACGCGCCGATCAGCGGTCGGATGCCGCCGGTGACCAGGAACTCGGCCGCCTGGTCGAAGTCGACGAGGCGGCCGAGCGCGTCGCGCAGCGCGGGCACTCCGCGCCAAGGCGGGCGGGATTCCCACGAGGCGGCCCGGCTGGCCTCGGCCAGGCCGTCCCGCCACAGCTCGGCCACGTCGGCGGGCCAGGGCCGGGGCGTGCCGGTCAGGTCGTGCCCGTCGGTCACAGGCCGGACCGATCCCAGTCGACGGGCCCGAGGCCGCGCTCCGCCCGCCACCGGCCGACCTGGGCGGTGACGCGCAGCGTCGGCACATGGGCGCCGGCCGCGCGAATGACCGGCAGGTCGATGGGCAGGCTCGCGCGCAGCGTCGCGACGTGGTCCAAAGTGGTCCGTCTGGCGTCCGACGCCTCCTGGCGTCGAGCGACGAAAGCCCGCGGCAGGGCCCGCAGCGCCGCCGCGGCCGGGCTCTCGTCCACCGCCATGAGCAGGTGCAGCTCGGTGCGGTCGGGCATGGTCTTCATCCCGTTCAGGCAGTAGCCGCACACCACGATCCCGCGCAGCGCCTGCGCGCAGGCCTCCACGCACAGCGGCCAGTCCTCGTTCCGCCAGGCGGCCTCGATGTCGGCCAGGGTCGGCTGGACGGAGCGGGCGTACCGCCAGGCCGCGTTCGCTCCGTGCGTCACCAGCCAGGTCGCGTCGATCCCCGCCACCGCGCTCACGCCGCCAGCCTTTCCCGCACGAATGCCTCGTCGACGACCAGATCGCAGGACGTGGACCGCACCGCGTCCAGCAGCGTCTCCGGCTCGTGTTCCTCCAGGGCCGCGCCGAGCGCGCCGCTGGCCGACGTCCAGGTCTCCAGCAGGCGGTCGTGCCGGTTGGCCAGGAAGCGGCGGCCGGCCAGCTCGACCGGGGCGGCGTCGGACGCCGGGTGGATGTGCACCGCGGCCATGATGTCGGCGGCGCTCCAGCTCAGTCCGGAGAGCACGAACGCGGCATCGTCGGCGCACCGCCCGGGTGGCGGCACGGCGAGGCCCAGCCGCCGGGCGCGCGCCGGCAGCCACTTCTCCCCCGTCGTCACGTCGCCGGCCGCGCGGCAGAACAGTTCCAACAGGCCACGGGCCGCTCGCGCCCACAGGTAGTCGCGGGCCGACTCGGGGTAGGCCACCGCGCCGCGACGGCCGGCGGCGTCGGCCAGCAGCGCGACGGCGGCGTCGACCAGGAGCTTGTCGTGCGCCTCGCGGACGAGGGCGGGCAGTAGGACGGCGATCTCTTCGTCGCTGAAGACCGGGCCGTCCTGGGGGTCGAGGGGCACGGCGTGCATCCACCGGCACAGCCAGCGCCGCTGGCCGCCGTCGACGACCCGGTCCATCGCGATCCGGCCGAGCAGCCAGTCAGCGGTGGGCACCGCGCCCACCCGGGCGACGGTCTCGGCCGGCCAGGCCGCGGGATACAGCTCGACATCGACGGTGACATCGGCGGCGTGGTGCAGCCGCGGCCCGACGGGACGTTCGAGGCCGGGCACGAGGATGTGCACGTCCACGTCGCTGTGGTCGTTGCCGAAGCCGGAGGCGAGGGAACCGACCAGGTAGCGCGGTCCCTCGGCCGGCTCGCGGTCGACGCAGGCGACCAACTCGTCGACCGTCAGCCCGACCACGGCCAAGGCGTCCTTGGCGGTGACGACGCTGCGGCGGTGCAGTGCGGGGGTCATTCGGCTGCCCCCGCCACGGTGTGGGCCGGCCGCCTCTGCTCCGGGCCGACCGCGGCGCTGCGCACGACTGCGCGGGGCAGGACGCCCCACACCGTGGACACGAAAACCGTGTCGTTGTACGCGAGAACCGTGCGGTCCGTGGTCCACCGCAGGGATTCACGGCGCGGCCCGCCGCCCGCTGGGCGCGGGGCCGCCGAACCCAACCGGTCGCCTTCCCACTGCGACGCGGCGTCGGGGCCCCGCCGGTCGAGAGTTTCGGCCAACCCGACGGGAACGAGCCGCACGCAGCGCCAGGGGGCCGGCCTACGGGTGAGCACCGGGGCCGTGACCACGCGAGGACGGGCGTTGACGACGTAGAAGGCGAACGCGGTGACCGCCGCCGCGACGCGGACCGGCACTGAGCGGGTGTGGGCTCGGGCCTGAGCGTAGGCGCGGCCGGTCGTGCGCAGCACCCGCACCGGAGCGGTGCGGGACATCAGGCCGGTCGCGACCACCGGGCGGCCGGCGCGACCGGCGGCCGCCCGCACCAACACGTCGAGAACCTCGCGCTGGTCCCGGTCGACCGAGGTGATCTCGGCGGTGAGACGGGCGATGCCGGCCAGGTGCCCGTGCAGGGCGGCGGCCCGCGCGTCCCGGACGAGGGCCGCGGCCGACTCCGGGTCCAGGACCTTGGCCGCGGTCCACAGGTCGTTGACGTCCTTGACGGTGACGTGCACGTCTCCCCCGCTGTTGCCGGTCATCGGCCGCAGGTTGGCCAGGATCGGCAGCGGGCGTAGACCCGGCTCGGTCGGCGCGGGCACCGGCAGCAGGCCGCAGTGTCCGGCGGAGTAGCCGGGGCCGAAGTGGATGTCCACCGCGGAGTGGCCGTCCGGGCCGGTGAGCTTGTACTGGCCGTAGGGCGTGCCGCCGGCGTCGTGCTTGATCCAGGGCAGCTCGGCGTGATCGGTGTCGTAGCCGTGCCCCCGCAGCTCCTCGGCCAGCGCGAACGCCTCGTCGGCCCCGGCGACGGCGACGTCGGCGTCCCGCAGCTCGCGGAGGGCGGGATCGGGGTACCCGGCCCGGCTCGCCAGGCCCTTGATACCCCACACCGGTATGCCGAGGGCGACGCCGAGGCGCTCCAGCAACTCCTCGGTCCGCACCAGGGCCTCGGCCCGCCGGCGCCGGTCGGCGACGAACGGCGCGAGCTCGGCGACGAGCGCCGCGCCGGTGGGATGCGTCGTGCCGTCGAGGTTGTGCGCGGCGAGCAGGACCACCCGGTTGCGCCGCACGACGTCGGCGACGCGGTCCAGCCGGCGCACGCCGTCGGCCACGACCCGCTCGACCCGGGCCAGGATGTCGCCGACCGGGGCCGCCGGGGCGAGGCACCCCAGCTGGAGTTCGGGATACGCGCTGGGACTGTCCACTGTGCTCACTCACTTCCTTGTCGGTCTGTTCGGCACGACGGCTACGGTGGTGGGGTGCAGACTCACGGCGCCGCACCGGTCCCCGCCCAGCTGCTCGTGCGTGACGCGCTCCTCGCCGACCGAAACGGGCCGGTGGACCTGCTGGTGGGCGACGGGCGTTTCACCCGGGTCGGGCCGCTCGACGCCCGCGAGGTCGCGACGGCGCGGGCGCAGGGCGCACGGGTGGTGGAGGCCGCGGGGCGGCTGGTGGTCCCGCCCTTCGTGGACGCGCACATGCACCTGGACTCGGCGCTCACCCTCGACCCGGCGGACCCGAACCGCTCGGGCACGCTGGGCGAAGGCATCGCGGTCTGGTCGCGGCGGCGCGCTCGCCTGACGGGCAAGCAGATCCTGGCCAACGCCCGTGAGGTGCTGCGCTGGATGGTCGCCGCCGGCACGCTGCACGTGCGGTGCCATGTCGACGTCAGCCCCGGCGCCCCCGACGCCCTCAGTGCCCTGCTGGAACTGCGGGACGAGGCCCGCGGGGTGTGCGACGTCCAACTCGTCGCGTTCCCCCAGGACGGCCTGTACCGCGAGCCGGGCCAGCGCGAGGCGCTGCGCGCGGCGATGGCGCGTGGCTGCGACGCCGTCGGCGGGATCCCGCACCACGAGCCGACGCCGGCGCAGGGCGAAGCCCATGTCCGGGACGTCTTCGACATCGCGCAGGAGTTCGACGCCGACGTCGACGCGCACTGCGACGAGACCGACGACCCGGGTTCCCGCTTCGCCGTCTCGATGGCTCGCGAGGCGGCGGAGCGCGGCTGGCAGGGCCGGGTGGTGCTCGGCCACTGCACGGCGATGGCGGCGTACGACGCGGCGCTGCTCGGCGAGGTGGCGGCTCGGCTGGCCGACTCGGGGGTGGGCGTGGTGGCCAACCCGATGGTGAACGCGGTCTTGCAGGGGCGCAACGACGCGGCTCCCGTGCGCCGCGGCATGGCGCCGATCGCCGCGCTGCGCGAGGCGGGGGTCACCGTGGCACTGGGCCAGGACTCCGTGCTGGACGCCTGGCTCCCCCTGGGCGTGGGCGACATGCTCGCGGTGGCCCAGTTCGGGGCGCTGTTCGGACACCTGACCGGACACCAGCAGCTCGCCGGCATGCTCGACCTGGTCACCGGTTCCGGGGCGCGGTTGCTGCGGTTGGACGACCGCTACGGCATCGCCGAGGGGCGGCCGGCCGACTTCGTGCTGCTCGACGCGCGCGATCCGATCGAGGCGCTGCGGTTGCTGCCCGCGCGCCTGCACGTGTTTCGCCACGGCCACGAGATCGCCCGATCCAGTCCGGCCCGCGCGCGGCTCACCGGGCCGTTCGCCCCGGGTGAGGTGGTGTTCGGACGCGACCGGTGACACGCCGGCGGTCATCGTCCGCCCCCGCCGACCACGTCGGCGGCGCGGGCGCGGCCGCCGCCCGGCCACACACCGTCGAGCGTCCACGCCGCGTCGAAGACCCGCACCTGGTGTTCCAGGCTGCGCTTGTAGATCTGGTACAGCGTCTCGACCTCGGCCGCGTTGCCGCTCGCCGCGGCGTCCTCCAGCACCGCGGCGTGCGCGGCGCACATCCGGGTGCGGGTGCGGCGGGTGTACATGTCGGCCCACCGGCGGTAGGCCTCGGGTCCGGGAATCGACACGTCGCGGAACCGCGTCCCGATCACCTCGGTGAACAGCGAGCAGGGGTAGAGGCTCGTGGCGATGTGCGCGAAGGTGCCTTCCAGGCCGACGCGGACCAGATGGTTGACGTACCCCTCGCGGGCCGGTGACGCGGTCCAGCGGTCCCGGCCGACGGCAGCCGGGAAGCCGAGGTCCTCGACCAGCGCGCGCTTCTCGTCCAGTTCGGCCACTGTGGACATGTTGGCCAGCACATCGGCGGCGCAGGCGGCCCACGGGTGGCCGACCGGCGCCTTGGCGATGCCGAGCGCGATGGCGCGGTTGAACTCGGTGACGTGCGATCCGTCGTCGATCTGGAAGAAGACGAACTGGTCGGGCCGCAGCGTGCCGGCGGCCAGCGCCTCGATCCAGGGATGCTCGCGGTAGGCCCGCCACACGTCCGCGCTGCGCTCACGGAACTCGTCGACAAAGCTCATCGGGATTCTCCTCAGGCCGTGCTCGCCGTTCCGGCGGTCACGAGATCGGCCAGCCGCTCGGCCGTCCCGGGACCGGCGATGTAGCCCTCGCCGCCGTGGCCGAAGCACCCGAACAGGCCCGGCGCCAGGCGGTCCACGACGGGACGCCGGTCCGGCAGCGTCGGCCGCAGCCCGCGGCGCTCGACGACCGTCCTCGGGTGGCCGATGGCCGGCAGCAGGCGCCGGGCCCGGGTCAGGATGCGATCGGACAGGTCGTCGGGCTCCGGCTCGTCCTGCGGATACCAGGAGCCGCCGAGCACGAGGCGGCCGGATCGGGTCTGGTGGGCCAGCAGGGCCACCGAACACGGAGCGCTGACGACCTCCTCGGCCAGCACCCGGCGCAGCAGCGGGGGCACCGGCTCGGTGACCAGCACGCGCCCACGCACCCCGGTCAGCGGCACATGGATGCCGTGCGGGGCGAGCAGCGCGGCCGAGCCGAGTCCGGCGGCCACCACCATCTGTCGCGCGGCGACCCGTGTGCCGGACTCGCCGACGGCCACCCAGCCTTCGCCCGCGCCCTGTTCCAGTCGCAGCGGTCCGACTCCCGTCCGCAGCACCGCCCCGGCCTCCTGCCCGGCCCGCGCCAGTGCCGTGAGCACCGCAGCCGGCTCGATGCGGCGGCCCTCGGCCAGCAGCCAGGCCGATTCGACGCAGGGCCCGACGGCCGGCTCCAGCACACGCAGCGCGGGGCCTGACACGTACTCGGCACCGACCAGGTCCCGCGATCCGGTGCTGCCCCCCGCGGCGGCGCCGTCGCCCGGCACGGACAGGAGCAGCGAGCCGATCGGCTCGCTGTCCCAAGGCATTCCGGTCTGCTCCGCGAGGCGGGCGTACAGCTCCAGGCTGCGTCGGAAGCAGGATTCGAGCTCGGGGCCGGGTGGCACGAGCTCGCCCTGGGCCGCGTGCGAGGCTCCGGATCCAGGCGCGGCCGCGTCGAGGACGGTCACCTCCGCCCCCCGCAGCGCCAGCAGCCAGGCGATCGTCAGACCCACCACCCCGCTGCCGATCACCACGACGTCCGCGCCTGGTGTCGGGCTGGTCACCAATCCACGCTCCCGGCGAGCAGGTCGACGGGGTGACGCCCCGCGCCGATGTCCGCCGCACCGCGCTGAATGGCCAGACTGACCGCCTCATGGGCCTGGTGGGCGGCGCCCACGAGGTCCACACCGCGGGCCAGGAACACCGTCAGCAGCGCGGAATGCGCGCAGCCCGCGCCGTGGTCGCACCGCGTGCTCGCGCGCGGGCCGCGGATCTCGTGGTGCTTCTCGCCGTCGAACAGCCAGTCGCAGACCTCCGGGTCGTCCGGGAAGGCGTCGGTGATGAGCGCGGCCTGCGCGCCGAGTTGGACGAGTTCCTCGGCCAACTGCTCGGGCGGCGCGTCCTCGTCGAGCCGCGTGATGCGCCGAGCCTCCCGCACGTTCGGCGTCACCACCCAGGCCAGCGGGAGCAGTCCCTCGCGGATCGCGACCACCGACTCCTCGCTGCCGCCGAGCGCGGAGCCGGCGGCGGTCTCCATCACGGGGTCCACGACCACCGGGATGTCGTCGAGCCAGACCAGCCGGTCCACCAGCGTCCACACCAGCGGCGCGTTCCAACTGGTGCCCACCTTCACGCCGTCGGCACCGACGTCGTCGAGCACCGCCTTCAACTGGCTCTCGACGAGCTTGGGGTCGATCGCCGCGCTGGCGCTCACACCGGTCGTGTTCTGGGCCGTCACGCCGACGACCACGCTGGCGCCGTACGCGCCGACCGAGGAGAACGCCTTGAGGTCGCCCTGGATGCCAGCGCCGGCGCTGGAGTCCGACGAGCCGATCGTCACGCACCGGGTCCGTTGCGCCTTGCCCGGGAAGTGGTACGGCGCAAGGGGCGTCACGCTCATGACAACACCCCCGCGACCGGCGTCCGAGTGTGCAGCGCCGCCGTCACCGCCGCGACCACCTCGCGTACACCGTCCCGGTCGTCGCGGTACTCGACGAGCGTGACCGGCGCCACCACGGGCAGGCCGCCGACCAGCGCCGCGGGTTCCGTTCCCGGCTCCACCAGCACCACGGTCGGCCGGCCGAGCGCCGACGCCCAGCCCAGTTCGACGTGCGTGCCGGGCGAGGCCGGCGCACCGGGGAAGGCGACGAAGACCGAGCAGCGGCGCATCCACTCCAGGTCGCGGCGGGTGCATTCGCCGGCGCTGACCAGCCCGGCGCCCCACTCCTCGGCGCGGTGGGCGTTGAGCACCACCCATCCCTCGTCCTCGAAGGCGGCGATGAGCGTGGTGTAGCGACGGCGCACCGGCTGCGGCAGCTGGCCGGTGGCCGGGTCGATGAGGGCTTTGAACGGGCCGCCGAGGAACACGACCGGGCGGTCGAGCTCCTCGTGCGTCGCTGGGTCGAAAATACGGTCATGGGGCGGCATCGAGGACCTCCTCGGCGGACGGGGCGTGGATCGCCAGCGACGGGAAGCGCTGGCGCAGGAGACGTCGGTACAGCGGCGGCAGGTGGTCGGCCAGCCGGTCGTGGTCCGGCTGGCCGGCCCGCACCCGCCGGTACAGTTCGAACAGCCGCACCACATGGGCCCACCAGGACGGCAGGTCCAGCGCCTCGATCGCGTCGGCGTCGAGCCGCGCGCGACCGACCCGCAGCGCCTCCTCGATCTTCAGCACGCGGTCCAGGTGCGGGCGGTTGTCGCCGTCCGGCATCTCGGGCATCCGGTCCCCCGCCGGCTCGACCGGCTCCGGGCACTCCAACAGCCGGGCTGCCTTGTCCAGGTCGGGCTGGTACAGGTGCAGCGAGCCGGCCACGTGGGTGTAGGAGCCGACCGGGACGTGGAACTTCCTGGCCATCGCCTCCAGCAGGCAGGTGAAGGAGAAGACGTCGCTGGCCATGCCGCGGTAGGCGTCGTTGGCCCGCATGTAGGCGACCATGTGCATCCGGCCCTCGCGCAGCAGGAACTGCAGGGCCAGCGTGCAGGCCACATCGGGGTTGCCGGGCACCAGCAGCTCGCGCGGCTGGAAGATCTGGATCACCGCGCGTTTGGTGTCGGGGTCCTCGCGGATCGCCGTCGTCACGGCCTCCCACTGGTCGCCGGCCCCGGCCCCGTGGTCGAAGATCCGCGGCCCGTAGGCGGTTCCGGTCAACCGCTGGCCGTCCGCGGAGTACTTGGCCACGCTGGGCGCGTAGTACGCCAGGTAGGCCAGGTCGTCGCGGCCCGCGAGATACCACAGCACCTCGGCGAAGTTGAACACCAGGTTGGTCCGCCGGGCCGGGTGCGTGACCAGCCGGCGCAGCGGGTCGCGCAGCGTGAACCTGACCCCCAGTCGCTCCTGGCTGGCGTAGCCGCGCGGGCTGTTGCGGAACTGCGGTTCGTGCAGGAGGTCCGCGATGTGGTGAAGGTAGGCCTCCTGCAGCCCGTCGAACGCGCTCACAACAGGTGCTCCGGGAACGAGGTGAACATGTCGCGGTGCGGACCCTTGGCCACCTTCGCGCAGCCGCAGTCGCCTTCGGCCGCCTCGTCGTGGCCGGCCAGCCCGGCCTCGATGATCCGCTCGAACTGCTCCCGTCCCACGGCGATGGCCTCGCGGGACCGGGCGCGGAAGACCTCCGGGTCCTCGTCCTGCTCGTTTTTCATGTCGTGGTAGGAGTCCACGGCGATGGCGATGGCGGCGTAGTGCCGCTGGCGCTGCCGGGCCAGGGTGAACTCCGGGTCCAGGGTCTGGCCGACCAGCCGGGCGCCCAGCCGCTCGATCAGCTGCAGCTCGGCGTCGGTCTCGATGCGGGCGAAGCCGTAGAAGCTGAAGTAGACGCCGCTCTCGTGCACCGGGATGCCCGTCGCGCGCGCACCGCGGATCAGCAGTTCCCGCAGCACCGGGCAGAACGTCGGGATGACGTGCGCGTTGCGGAAGCGGCCGTCCAGCGGCGGCAGGCTGCGGGACGGCCCGGACAGGCTGATCACGTCGTGCGGGATGATGAGGTCACCGCCGCGCACCGACTTGTCGACGCCGCCGACGACGAACGTGCCGATCTGGTGGTCCACCCCCAGCGCGTCGAAGGCGCTCTGGTTGGCCTCGTAGGGAATCTCCCAGCTCGGCGTGCGGGCGCCGGGGAAGCGGCCGTAGAGGAAATGGGCCTCGACGTTGTGCACGAGGCCGCTGAAGACGCGGTCGACCGGACCGAACGGGGTGACGACCCGGTTCTGGCGCAGTTGCTTCTCCCGGATCAGGTTGTCGGCGCGCAGGACCACTCCGAGTTTCATGCCATCACCTCTGCGGTGTCCGAGCCGCCGCGCTGTGCGGCGATGTCCTTGACGAAGGCGAGCAGGTCGTCGACCCAGCCGGAGATCGGATGCGAGAACCGGTAGAAGTCCAGCCCCCGCACCAGTGATCCGACCGTGTCCGCGGTCAGCGCCGGCGCCGGCGCGCCGAGGGCGCCGATGAGGTCGAACCGGCGCCGGTCGGCCGCGTCCTCGAGGTAGACGCTCAGCACGGCGGCGGCCTCGTCGCCGTCGAGCCGGCGGCTCCTGGTCGGCCCGGGCTCGCAGACGAGTTCGATGAGCACGCGCCCGGGCGCCTGGACACGGGCCACGCCACCGAGGCGGCCGATGTCGCCGGGGTGCAGGAAATGCTTGTCGGCGCGGTTGGCGGGGTGGCCCGCGGTCGCCGCGGCGACCTCGTCGACGGTGAGGGCCGGGCGGTGTTCGGCGAGGGAGCCGAGGCGGATGCCGACCGAGCGGGGTCCCCCGATCAGCCGCCAGTCGTCGACGGCGTCCTTCACGAGCAGCACGTCGTCGTTGGAGACGAGCGCGGCCCCGCAGCGCACCAGGGACAGCGCCGATGTCGTCTTGCCGGCCATCTTGTCCCCGACGAGGATGACGCCGATCCCGTCGAACTCGACGGCCGCGCCGTGCAGGGGAACAGCGCCGCGGCCGATGGTCAGAGCCCGCACGAGGGTCCGGGCGTAGCGAGTGCCGAAAACCGGCAGCCAGGCGGCCTTGGCGCAGCGCACGGTGATGCGCCGCGCGGCCATGTCGAACTCGGCGCGGTGGGCCGGCTCGTCGGCCGCCTCGACGCCGGGGTCCCCGATGTACAGGCTCAGCGTCCAGACCTCGCCTCGCGGCGCCGTGACGGGTTGGTAGAAGGGGCTGGTGATCTGCCGCAGGGCCGCCACCACGGACGGATTGCCGACCACCGCGAGGGTGATGCCGGCCGTGGGCACGGCCAACAGCGCGGCCGGATCGATGTCGCTGCTCATGTCAGTGCTTCCAGGATGGCGAGACCCTCGGCCTCGAACTCGGGATCACGGGTGCGTCGGGCGGCGATCAGGGTGCTCACCGCGCACGACAGGCGGGCGAAGTCGAGCGCGGCCGTCGAGAACGGGCCGGGGTCCTGGGCCCGCCCGGCCCGGTAGCCGGCCACGAAGGCGTCGTGACCGCCCTCGATCGCCGCCAGCTCCCGGTCCCACAACCGGCCCAGGTCCTGTTCGACCGGCCCGGTCACGGCCCGTTCGAAGTCGAAGACCACGTCCACGCCCCGTGCCGTGCGCGCGATGTTGCGGAACGAGAAGTCCCCGTGCAGCACCACCGCCGGCGCCTGGGCGGCGGCGCGCTGCGCCGCCGCGACCAGGTCGGTCGCCCACGAGCCGGTCAACCGGCCGCTGATCCGGGCGAACAGATGGGGCGCCTGCTGGGCCAGCCCGGCCAGCAGGCGGTCGTAGTGGCTCTCGGCGGTCGGGAGCCCGGCCAGGATCGGCGACCCGTCGGGACCGAGGGGCGGCGGCGTGTCGTGGACCACGGCCAGCAGCCGTCCCGCGGTCGCCGCCGCACGAGCGTCCCACGGCAGGCCGGTGCAGTCCTCCCAGGCGAAGACGGCGTGCTCCCCGGTCCGCTCGTCCCGGCCCCAGCCGAGCAGCCGGGTCGTGTGCGCCGGTCCGACGGCCGCCGACACCGCACGGTCCGCCGCGGCCCGGTCGGCCCGGGCGTACAGCTTGACGAAGACTTCCTGGCCGTCGACCGCGCCGCGGAACCACCCGTTGCTGGAACGCTCCTTGAAGCTCGCCGCCCGCACCTGCCGGAGCCGGTCGGCGCCGACGCGTTCGGCCAGCCGGTCGGCGAGGTCACGCGGCAGGGTGTCGACCAGGCCGCCGTCGAGGACGGTCACTTCGGCTTCCCGATCCACGTGCAGAGGTAGTCCATGTGCACCAGGCGCTTGTCGGTGGGCACGGTCGGGCGCTGCGGGAACGTCTGCTTCGGCTTGATGTCCTTGGGGCAGTACGGGTCGCGCACGAACAGCGACCGCTCTCCGGTCACGTGCGCGTTGTGCAGGTAGGACCGTCCGGCGCAGCCGCCGCGGCAGGACTGGAGCATCTCGCACCCCGAGCATCCCTCAAGAAGGTGCGGATTGGCGTTGCGCCGGCGGAAGGAGGCGAACTGCGGGGAGCGGATGATGTCGTACAGGTCGTCCTTGCGCAGGTCGCCCACCTTGTAGTCGTGCAGGTACACGCAGGGGGAGACCGGGATCCGCCCGTCCGGGGTGATGGAGTGGATCCGGAAGGACGTGCGGCCGCAGGGGCAGCCCTTCGCGTTCTGGTAGTCGGTCACGGCGGCGATCGGCGGCTCGCCGAGGTCCACCGGCGAGCAGTGCTCCATCAGGAAGGCGAATCCCTCGTAGTACTGCTCGGCCGACAGCAGCGAGTCCATGTGCTGGCCCTCGACCGGCTTGATCGGGTTGATGCGGATGTGCGCGTCGTACTTGTAGGCCAGCTCCAGCAGCCCCTCCAGGTGCCGCTGGGTGAAGTTCCAGTTCATCCCGCACATGATGATCGAGTGGTCGATGCCGTACTCCTTGGCGAGCTCAAGGGTGCGGATCGCCTGCTTGTAGATCTTCGCGCCGCGGTTCTTGTTGTGCTCCTCCTCGAACGGCGAGTCGAAGCTGATGTCGAGGTCGTTGAGCCGCCGCCAGGACGCGTTGTGGTCGCGCTCCAGGTGGATGGCGGTGATGCCGGACGTGGTCAGGCCCACGATGATCCCGGCGTCGACCAGCCCGTCGATGATCTGCGGCAGCAGCGTGTTCTTGGGATTGGCGCCGTTGGTGAACAGCGGCTCGTTGCCGCCGAGGTTCACCGTCTCGACGTTGTTGGCGGCCAACTGCCCGATGATGCGGTCGACGATCTCGAGGCTGAAGTCCATGCCCTTCTCACGGGCGGACATCGAGTAGCAGTGGGTGCAGCGGTACGGGCAGTCGTTGCCCAGGGTCCAGCCGATGTTCTTGATGTCGATGGCGCACTCGTCGGCGTCCTCGTACTCGATCGGGCCGACGGGGCGGGCGAAGTGCTCCTTGGCGTCGATCACGGACAGCGGCAGCGCCTTGCGCTCCCACGGGAACTCCGGCTTCGCGGTTTGCGGGTCAGACACTGGACGGCACGACCTTTCGGGTGGAGTGACTTGTCAGCACAGAAACGGGTTCTCGTCGGCGTCGTAGGCCAGGCCCACGTCGCGGTAGGCCGCCTCGACGCGGCGGTCGAAACGCTCGTACCACGGGGCGGTGCGCTCGGTCTCGGCCCGCACGAGCTCGTCGATCTCGGCGTCCAGCCGGGCGGTGGGCACCGGCCCGGCGGCGACGTCCAGCAAGCGGCGGAACAGATCGAGGTCGATCCGGCGCAGCTCCAGGTACAGCCCGTGCATGACGGCCAGTTCACGGTCATCGAGGGCCTTGGGCGCGGACAGCGGGTCGATCGCCTTGTCGTAGACGCCGGAATGCGCCTTCTGCCACCGCTTCAGCGCGTCGTAGATCGGCCGCACCCGTGGATCGAGCACGTCGTAGCGGGTGTTTCCGAGCGTGTCGCGGTCCACCTCGAGCGCGCCGCGCTTGGCCAGCCGTCGGGTGAAGTTGGTGCCCGCCGCCGCGTACATCTCGGTGAAGATGCCCTTGGAGATCGCCCAGGAGTGGCGGCGCATCCCGGCGTAGTTGTCCTCCAGCTCCTGCAGGCTGGTGCGGTCGTCGAAGAGGATGTGCCCGGCCTGCACGTAGATGCCGTGCGACCGGAAGCGTTCCAGGGCGGCGTGGTTCTGTTCGACGTCGGCCCGTTTGGCCATGCGCCGCAGCGCCGACTGGGAGAAGTTCTCGATGCCGCAGGAGAAGGAGAAGAATCCGGCGCGGGCCAGTTCCCGCACCACGTCCTCGCTGGCCCGGTCGGCGCGGATCGAACCGCGCAGCCGGGCCCGCACCCCCCGCTGGTCGAGCTCGTCGGCGAGGTCGGCGCACCACTGGGCGTCCCGCGGCGGTTCGACCAGCGAATCGTCGATGATCTTGAAATAACGGGCCCCGCGCTCCCAGAGCGCCTCCAGCTCGTCGGCGATGTGTTTGATGCCGCGCTGCCGCCACGTCGAGCCGCCGCCGACCCGCTCGAACGCCACGATGGAGCAGAAGGTGCAACTGGCCTGGCAGCCACGGGCGGTCTGGAGGTGGACGAGACTGCGCCGCTTCATGGTGAGGTCGAGGGTGTCGCGGTGCGGATGCGGAAGGCTGTCGAGCGGAAGCTTCGGCGCGGGCTGAGGGCTGTGGTGGACTCTCCCGTCGGCCGCGCGCCAGCTCAGTCCGGGGATGGCCGCGAGGTCCGGCGCGCCGTCGCGACCGGCGAGGTGGTCGGCGAGCATGCGCATCGGAAGCTCGCCCTCGCCACGCACCACGGCGTCGAACCCCGCATCGAGGAAGTCTTCGGTGTGGAAGGTCGGCCCGTAACCGCCCGCGACGGTGAACGGCCGGACGCCGCCTTCGCGCACCAGGCGCATGGTCTCGATGGCCCGCTGCATGTTGCTGCGGTAGCAGGCGAATCCGAGCAGCACCGGCCTGAGTGCGACCACCTGCGCGGCGAGTTCGATGACGTCGAGGCCCCGCAGCCAACCGTCGACGATGGTGACCTCGTAACCGGCCTCGCGGAGGAAGGCTGCGAGATATCCCAGTCCGAGGTTCTCCTCGGCGGTGCGGTGGGTGACAGGTGAGGGGGTGGCGAGCACGATGGGTGCCGCCCCCGGTCGTGCACCCGTCGGCACGGCAGCGGACGCGATCATGCGCCTCCTCCCGAAGAGAGTGATGTGGTGCCCCGTCCCACTCCTGGCGGTCCGGTCACGGAAAGCGAATTGGCCCGGTGGGGCGGAATCGGGTGGCTTCCGCCCCTCGCACACGATCGTGGTCCGTCGTGATCGGTGTTCGGTCGACGTCGGATCGGCGGGCGACCTACCGGGCAACCGTCACTGCACGCGGCGGCGGCGCCGGGTCGGGCCGGACGACGCCCGATCAGTCCACTGTGGCCAGACGGCCGGATCTTCGTCCGCGACCGCGGGACGGACGCCGTTGTCGTCGCGACCGGTGCTGATACAGAAGTCATGCCGCGCTTGTCCTCCCGATGGGACACGACACTCACCTCGTTCCCGCCCCGACACGGGGCTGGTCGCCCGTATCCGGCGGTTCGGCACGGTCGCGGCTGTCGGCGAGCTGCCGAGCGAACGCGCGGACGAGCACGTGGAAGCGGTAGCGGCCGGGAACGGACGACTCGAGCATCGCGGCGTCCACGAGTGACTCCAGGATGTCCTCGGCCACGTGCTCGTCGAGTCCGAGGACGGCGGCGGCCGTGGCCAGGGTCAGCTCGTCGCCGCTCACATCGGCGAGCAGCCTGAGCGCGTCGGCTTGGGCGGCGGTGAGCCGCCGGTAGCCGCTCTCGAGGACTGCTTCGACGGCCAGGTCCCCGACACGGAGTTCGGCCATGCTCTGCCGCCCGTTGTCGAGCCGCTCGATCATCGCCGAGACGGGCCAACCGGCCCGGCCGGCCAGCCGGGCCCCGACGATGCGAATCGCCAGCGGCAGCCGGCCGCACGCGGTGACGAGCGCGACGACGCCGTCGTGCTGCGCGGCCACACGCTCGGCGCCGATTTCGTGGCCGAGCAGGGCGATCGCCGCTTCGAGGCTCAGGACGTCGAGACACTGCTGATGGGTCAGCGGCAGGCCGACGAGTCGGGAGCGGCTGGTGATGATCACCCCGCACGCGACCGAGCCGGGAATCAGGTCTCGGATCACCGCCGCGTCGGGGACGTTGTCGAGGACGATCAGGCTGCTGCGCCCGTCCAGCAACGAACGCAGCAGCCGGCTGCGGTCCGCCACGTCGTCCGGCATCTGGTCGGCCCGGACGCCGAGCACGGACAGGAAGGCCGCCAGCACGTTCCTGGTGGCGTCGAGATCGCTGTCCCCGCCGTCGAAACGCGCGTAGAGCTGGCCGTCGGGGTAACTGGAACGGACGCGATGGGCGACGTGCACCGCGAGCGACGTCTTGCCGACGCCGCCCATTCCGGTCACAGCGACCACTGCGGGGGTACATCGCCGCCGGTCGGTCAGGATGGCGCAGAGGCTCTGGACCTCGGCGGCGCGGCCCACGAAGTCCGGGATGTCCGGGGGCAGCTGGGCGGGGACCGGAAAGGCGGGTGCGGTCGGGTGGCCCGACGCCGGCGGCTCGGCGACGGTGAACCCGGTCGGGTCGGACCGCCCCGAGTCCGCGGGCGGAACCGCTGTCGTCGCCGCCGAGTCGGCGGACGTTTCCCGGTCGCTCCGGCCGACTCCTTCGGAGCGCTCCGCGGAAACCGGATGCGGTGTCGGGGATGTCGTCGCCGCCGGTTCGATGCGCGGCGCGCGTGAGAGCTGTCCGGTGAGAATCTGCTGGTGCAGCCTGATGAGCTCCTGACACGGGTGGATGCCGATCTCCTCGGCGAGCCGCAGCCGGGTCGCGTGGAACACGGCCAGCGCGTCGGCCTGCCGCCCGGCGCCGTACAACGCGCGCATCAGCAGTCCCTGGAGGCGCTCACGGAGGGGGTGCGCTGCCGCGAGATCGCGCAGAAGCGCCACGGCGGTCTGGAACCGGCCAGTGGCAAGGTCGAGATCGGCGCGTTCCTCGACGAGACTGACGTGCAGTTCGGCGAGGTGCAGCCGCTGTCGATCCGCGAACGGGCCCGGCACCCCCACCAGGGGCTCACCGCGCCACAGCGTCAGTGATTCGTCCAGCGCGGCGGCCGCCTCCGCGGTCCGGCCGCTGGCACGCAGCTCGATGGCGTTCTTGAGCAGCAGCGTCGCGTACTTTGCGTCCACTTGGGATGGTTCGATGTCCAGGCGGTAGCCGTCCCCGGCGGAGACGAGCTCGCCGGGCGATGTGTCACCGGACCGGAGGACACCTCGCAGCCGCCACACATAGGTGCGGATCGTGCGTGCCGCGGATCGCGGCGGGTCGTTCTCCCACAACGCGTCGACGAGCTGCGCTATGGAGACCGCGTGGGAGGCGTGGTGCAGGAACACCAGCAGCACGGCCTGTTGCTGCGGTGGGCCCAACTTGTCGAGCGCGACGCCGCCGCGATGGGCACGGAGGTCACCCAGGACGGAGAACCGGAGGCCGTCACGGGTGAGGAAACCGGTGGTTCGCGGCGTGGCGCCGGTGGCCGTCGGAGCCCCGTTCACCGCCGGTCGGCGCATCGGCTCCGTGTCCGGGAAAGGCCGGCGGCGCTCAGCTCCGTGTCGCGCGGGGTCCGTCGCACCGGATGGGCGCAGTATCGCGGTGTACGGGCCGAACTGATGTGTTGCGGTCAAGTGACTGGTCTCCCGTCAAGCACGGGTCGAATGGAAAACCACGCGCGGCCGAAGCCACCGTCACAACGGAGACGGCAGTCTGACCGCGGCTTCTGCTGCGCCGACCGGCGCGCCGGTCAGCACCAGGTGGTGCAACCGGCGCAGTTCGTACGAGGGGTCGAGGCCGAGTTCCTCGTGGAGCACGCGGCAGGTGTGCCGGTAGGCGATCAGCGCGTCGGCCCGCCGCCCGGCCCGGTTGAGCGCCGCGACGAGCTGGTGGTGGAAACGCTCTCGCAGCGGATAGCGCCGGACCAGCGCCTGCAGTTCCGGAATCACCTCAGCCAGCCGTTCCTGCGCCAGATCGGCCTGGATGCGCAGCTCCAGCGCGGCCTCGCGCAGGCCGTCCAGCCGAACGGCCTCCGCGTCCAGCAACGGTCCGCCTCGCACGTCGACCAGAGCGGATCCCCGCCACATGGCCAGCGCCTTGTCGAACTTGGCGGACGCGTCGGCCGCCCGCCCCGCGTCCAGCAGGACGCGGCCGTCGCGCACACACTGCTCGAACCGGAAGGCGTCGACCGCCTGTCGATCGACCGTCATGGCGTACCCGTTGCTCACGGTGGCGACCAGCTTGTTGACATCCGCGACGTGCTCGGCCAACTGTTTGCGCACCAGGTAGACGTAGGTGTGCACCGTGCTCAACGCCGACTTCGGCGGCCCCGCCGGCCACAGTTCCGCCACGATCCGGCCGACGTCGACGACCCGCGGGCTGTCCACCAGCAGGATCGCGCACACCTGCTTGAGCCTGGTCGAGGTCAGCTGGACCGGGCCATCAGCGCCCTGGACCCCCAATGGACCCAGCAAGGTGAATTCCAGCACGGCATCTCCTCGAGTCAGCGAGTCCGGTCGCTGCGCCGATCGTGCGTGCCGGCATTCCTGCTCCGTTACCGCCCGGATCCCGGAACCGGTGGGAGCCAGGCGGAATCGCCGCGGGAACGAATGGGGATGCCGCTTCGGCAACGTGATCCATGTTCGCGAGACACACGTTGGAGGCAGGGAGAACGAATGGGATCGCCCGACACCAGGTTGCCGCAGTGACATCCGGCAGCCTGCCGCGGAGAGAAGGCCCGACGCCGCTGGCCTCGGACGAGCGCAGGCAGGAGCAGCTGACCCAGAACGCGCCGCGATGGCTGCAGGAGAGACTCCTACTGCTGGCCGGCGGGCTGCGCGGCGTGCTCGTGCGGCCGGCGATCGCCTGCGCGCCCGGCAGCGACGGGCTGCACCTGGCGCCCAAGCTGGCGCGGGGACCCCTCTCGGCCTTCATCGCCCTGACGGAATTCACGCATTTGCACCCGAGTTATGACGGAAGCCTGCATGTTATGCTGCCTTCGGCATGTGCGGCAGCGGCCAGCAAAGCGGGTTGGGGAAAGCCCAGCGTCTCTTCCGGCCCCTTCCTGCTGTTCGGTCCACGTGACGAGGCCGAACTTGGCGTCGTGTGGGCATTAGTAAAAATATCCTACCGGTATGCGCTCGGTTTGTCGGACCCCGACGACCCGGGGGTCACCGATGTCGCCGAATGAAACTGTCGCAGCGAAGGGAGCTTCAACCATGGTGCAAGCACGGAACATCGCGCTTGGTCTGCTGTTCGCTCTGTTGGCGACGCCGGTCGCAGCCCAGGCGCTGGGCGCTGCGCACGCACACGCCGAAGCCGCCGTGTCCACGTCCGTCTCGGCGCCGACGACCGGCGGCGAGGACGGCGGCGAGTGGCCCCCACGGTAACCGACAAACCGCGGTAACCGGCAATCGGAAGACGGCCTGGCCGGCATCGAATCCGGCAGGCCGTCTTGTGCTTACTCGACTCCGCATCCGACACGGAAGGTGATTCGCACCGACCGGGCTTGCCGGTCCAACTCGCGGCCGACGAACGGTTCACACTCGGCCTCCCCAAGTGGGCGACATGGACGCGGAGCAGAATCCTGACCCTGTTTCAAATAGAGTCAGGGGCGTGCCCCAGTTTTGCTCCACTTGAGCGCGACTGTCCACTCGATACGGAAATACAAGGAACCCGGTATCGTCCACGATCAGCACGCCGTCACGGTCACAGTCCGCTCGCCGCAGCAGCCGCTGCATGCCATCCGGGCCGATCTGGGCGGTGTGCTCGGCCAGGGTCCAGCCGTTCTTGCGTTCCGACCCCGCGGTCAGCCCAGCAGGCATCCCCGAACCCGGGATCGCGGTTCGGATCGCGCGAACCGGCTACCGATCCCGCGCTTGCACCCGGTCCAACTCCGCCACAGCAACAGCCGGCCGAACATCAGCGGCAACTCGTCGGCCGTCAGGTACAGGTAGTCGTACCCGGCGGTGTGCGCGGCGTGGATGACCTGCCAGGCGGCCTCCGCCGACGGGACGGAGTTGCGCCACATGCCACCGAACCGGATCGAGCAGAACGAGCAGGCGTCGTTGCGGGCGAACTTGATGCAGCCGCGGCCGATCTGGCCCTGGTGACAATGGTGGCCTTGTGCAGCGCACCGCTGCGGCGGCTGGGCGTGCTCGGCGGCACCAGCTGACTCCTCGCCCACCTCGACAACGACGCGGCCGGACACGGCCGCCGGGGGGCGGCCTTCGACCGCGAGCTGACCAAGCCCGCATCGCCCGAACATTCGTGGCATTTCGTACGGGGTTTCCCCCGGTCTGATCGGTATGTGCGCCTGGCCCGGGTGTCAGGGAAGGTGCTTTCTGGCCCACTGGTTGAGGTGGAGCAGGGTGGCGAGCTTCCTCAGCTGCGGGGACATCGCCCGCAACGTCGTGGGTCGCGGTGGCGGTCGACGCTGGTCTCGGTCATCGGCGTCTTGGACGCCTTTGAGCCATCCCAGATAGGCGGCCGAGAGGTCGCCGCTGGCGAGGTCGGCATGGAGCGGCAGGAGTGGCTTCAGCCAGGTGTTGGGCCGCTCTCGCCAGTGGGCGAGCTCGCCGTCCTCCTCGTAGTGGCCGAAGCCGAGCAGCACATGGGAGTCGCACACCCGTGCTGATAGTCCGTCGTAGTAACCGGCTGTGAGATAGGGGCTGACCGTCTCCAGGTCGAGTTGGGCGGTGGGCAGACGGAACATCAGGTACCGCTGACCGCCGGCCCGGAACTCCAGAAAGACGTCGAAGAACCTGTTGAGCAGATCGTCGCGCTCCCGCTCCCCCAGCAACAGGCCCGGGTGCTCGTTCCCGGCAGCGTCGTCCTCGTCGTCGGGGTCGAAGTCCCACACCATCCTGGTCGGACCGATCTTGGCGTACGGGTATCGCTCGGCGAGTTCGGCCAACTGCTCCGCCGACAGTGCCCGACCTTCGTCCAAGACTTGAAATTCGTAGTACTGCCGGCGGGTGGAGTGTGTGGTGCGGGGCGGCGTGCGACGCCTCGGTCCGGGAGCGACCGCATCGACGAAGTCGTACTCGGCGTGCGCGTGGGCGATGCCGAAGGTGACCCGCGGGTTCACCGGATGCTCGGCGACGATGGGTTCAATGCCGTCGTAGTCGACGAGCTGCCACCGGCCCCCGTCGCTGTCGACAAGATCGCGGGTCAGGTCGTAGACGTCACCGGTGGTCGGGTCGGTCCAGCTCGTGGGTAACTCGGCGGCATACCGGGCGGGCACGGTATTGCCGATGTGGCGGTGTTCCTCCAGATCCCACACGCGCACCCACGCCCTCCACGCACCGCTGCATGCGGCGAGCGCGACCGGGCGGCCGCGCAGGGTGCCGCAGGCCAGCGCCCGGATGTGGCCGAGGTCGCGGCCATCGAACAGGGGCGGTCCGACCTGACGGCGAGTCCGAAGGTCCCACACCCGGACGTCCTCGCCGCCACTGACCGCGACGGTCCGACCGGCGACCGTGGCTAGCGCGACGGCGTCCACCTCCTTGGAGTGGCCGCACAGTGGGTCGCCGAGCTGTCGTCCACTGGCCACGTCCCAGACTCGGACGGTGCGGTCCCTGCTGCCGGAGACGGCGATCGGCCTGCCGTCGAGCACCCCGTAGGCCACCGCCCAGACTTCGCCGTCGTGGCCGGCAAGCGGCTGACCGATGGGCTCGTGCCGGTCCAGGTCCCACAGCCGCACGGTGTGGTCCTCGCTGCCGGTCACAACGATCGGACGGCCCTGCAGTGCCCCGCAGACCACGGACCTGATCACGCCGGTGTGGCCGACAAGCGGGTCACCAAGCTGCTGTGCGGTGAGGACATCCCAGACCCGGACGTTGTCGTCGTAGCCGCCGGTCACGGCGACCAGCCGGCCGTCGAGCCGGGTGCACGCCACATCCCACAGCCCACCGGCGACATGCCGGCTCGGCGGGTAAGGCCGGACCGTGCCGCGGCTGATCTGCCGCCGCTCGGTCAGGTCCCACACCCACACACCGCCACCAACCAGCACCGCCACGGGCCGCCCATCCAACTCTCCGTAGGCCACGCCCCACACCGGCTCAGAGCCGCGGGGGGTGATGGCACGCCCGAGCTGCTGGTGATCGTCCATGTCCCACACCCGGACCGAGCGATCTCCGGTGGCCCCGCCGCAGGTGAGCGCCACGGGCCGCCCGTCCACCAGACCACACACGACACTCCCGACCGCGCCGGTGGGCAGGGGTGGGACGAGCTGCGCGCCGAAGCGCAGCGGAATCCGCGGACTTTCCTTTGACATCGGCACTCCACATCACCGATCTGAAACAGCAGGTCGTGACGGCCGCCACGCGCCGAGCAATACTTCCAGAACACCTCGCTTCGGTCAGCCGATAGGGGCGGCGAACCGCGTCATGCTCCGGTCGAGATCGACCGGTTTCTCCTTGGCCCTGGTGAGGCTGACCTGCAGTCCTTGGACCTCGCCATGGAAGTTTCTCTGCAGGTGCGGCTCAGGCCATGAGGGCGATGAGGGTTGCCAGGGCGGGTGCGCCCTGGCCGATCAGGCCCTTGATCCGCGCCCGGCGGGGGTCGAAGGCGATCAGGGCTACGCCTGCCGCGAGCATGGACGCGCTGGCGGCCAGGACGAGGGCCTGGCCAGCGGCGGCGGCGCCCAGGTGCACCGCGGTCAGACCAGCGAGCATCTGCAGGGCCAGTAGAGCGTTGTAGCAGCCCTGGTGGAACGCCCAGGGGCGGACGGCGTTGAGGTCCGCCGCGCGCACCTCGAACATGGCGTGCACGTCAGGGCGGCTGAAGCGGACGCTTTCCATCGTGAAGATCCACAAGTGCGTGAGCGCCGCGACGACCGCGAGTGCTTGTGCGGGGATGTTCATCGGGGTTGCGTCAGCCGCAGCGTCGTGTCCGGGCGGAGCGCGCCGGTCTCGTCCAGCTCGGCGAGCAGGGCGGGCACCCCGACGGTGAGCATCCTGGTCCGGACCGAGCCGAGCAGCTTGGCCATGGCGAATCCGCCGATCCCGGTGAACCCGGTGTGGTGGTAGGTGAAGCGGGTTCCCGTGGGCGTGGGCTCCAGCTGGTAGCGGACGTGGCTGGGTGTCTCGCCCGGCGCGCCGATCCAGGTGTAGCGCAGCAGTTCCCGCTCGCGGACCTCCAGCACCTCGCAGTCGACGATCCCCCGCCAGCCGGGCATCGGCTTGGCGACGAACTGGAACCGGTTGCCCGCCACGGGCTGGAACCCGACGGCGCGAGCGCCTTTTCCGGTCGAGGTCCAGTACGGGATCAGGTCCGGGTCGGTCATCGCCCGCCAGACCTTCACGGGCGAGTGCGGGTAGTCGCGAACGATGTGGATCTCGGACATGCGGCTCCTCCAAGGGTAACTTCGGCTGCTATAAAAATACTGTAACAGAACTTTTCGTGCGGCTGAAGTAGGATGTCCGCATGGCGACAACGGGAACCGGTCGGCCGGCCGTCGAAGGGTTGCGCGAGCGCAAGAAGCGCGCGATGCGCCAGCAGTTGTCCGACGCCGCCGCGCGGATGTTCGTCGAGCACGGCTTCGACGCCGTCCGGGTGGCCGACGTCGGCGAGGCGTGCGGGGTGTCCGAGAAGACCGTCTTCAACTACTTCCCGAGCAAGGAGGCGCTGCTGCTGGACCGGCTGGAGGCGACGGCCGAGGCGTTGCGCACGCACCTGTCGAACCCTGCGCTCCCCCCGGTCACCGCGATGCTGACGGTCCTCGACCACGAACTACACGACCTCGTCGCGAGCCTCGCCGCCGACACCGACCAGGACCGCGCGCTGGCGCAGTACCAGAAGTTCGGCGACCTGATCCGGAACACCCCTTCGCTACGGGCGTACCGGAGTGACACCGCCGACCGGTTCGTCGACATCGCCGCCGAAGTACTCGCCACCCGGACCGGGATGCGACCCGACGACCCCGAACCCCAGATTGTCGCGGCCACCCTCCTCGGCCTGTGGCGCGTCCAGTTCCGCGCCCTCAGGATCCACTTGCGACCCGGTCGCCCACTGCCGGACGCGATCGACGCCGTGACCCAGGAGGTCCGCCGCGCCGCCCGCCTGGTCGAGGAAGGACTGACCACGTTCCCGGAGCCCGCGAAACCACGCTGAAGCACGACTTATCTGCTGGCCGCTTCGACGGATGCACCGTACGCGTGGCACCATCGCCGGCGCGGCGACACAGCGGCACCGACCACCACCGACGCATCGGCTGGGAGCACCAGCGCGGAGTGGCACTCGGCGGCGGCCAACGTACGTGGACCTCGAAGGAGATCGGCGCACGGGGCGGCCCGGCCCGCGGGGGCCGCGGCAGGATTGGTCGACGGCGGCGTCGGCGGCGATATCTGCGTGGTGGGATTGTCCGACCCAGCACGTATTGGAGCGCGGTCCGGCCCGCGAAATTCGCCACGGACATGTGCGTGCCGTCGGTCCCGGCGCTGGGCCGGGACCGACGGCTCCCGAGCTGATGCTCAGTCGTCGTCGCCGTGGTGGCCGTCGCCGTAGTAATGAGAGACATTCACGTGCGAGCCGGCGTTCCAGTAGTGGCCGTGGGTGTCATGTGTGGGGCTCCACTCCGCATAGGCCCCGGCGTTCCAGTAGTTCCCGGCCTCCACGTTGTTGCCGAGGACGTGGTACTCACCGTGCCAGTGGTACGTCGCGTGCCAGTGGACGCAGGCGTAGGCGTCGGCGCCGCACGGATCCCAGCCACGCGCCGTGCCCGTGGTCTCATGGACCACGGGCGTGGCGGGCACGGCCGTGGCCGGAGCGGCCTTCGGTGCGGCCGCGACCGGAGTCACGCCGCCGACCTGGCGCCGAGCCGGTGTCGTGGCGGCGTTCGAGCTGGTGTTGGCGGTGCTCGTGCTTGTCATGCGATGTGTCGGCAGCGCGACAGTGTGCCCGGTACTGCTGATCGCGGTCGGTGTTTCGTGGACCACGGACTTGGCGGTGATCTGGTGGGTCGTGACCTGGTGGATCGCCGCGCCGTGGGTGTCGCCGGTGCCGGCGGCCATGGCAATGGCGGGGGCGACGAGCAGCAGGGCAGGAACTGCGATGGCCGCCGTCACGGCGCGGCACACGGATGATGTCGTCATTGTCGCTCTCTCTCGCATACGTCCGGCGCGTGTCGCCGGAACCCGAGAGGCGTGTACCTCGTATCCTGGCGAGGAAACGAGTTCCGGGCCGGGGGGCTGTTGTGTACCGGTGTGGGTGACTGGGCAACTGCGAAGCGGTAGTCGAGCGTTCGTCATATCCCCGGGAACCGCCGCCGCCGGTGCCCCGCAAGTAGTGCCGGGCGTCCGGATGGAGGGCGAATTCAGCTACGCACTGCCAGTTTGGGGCCTCGTCCGGGTGACAGATGCTCGGGCGACTTGCGGGCCGGGGTTGTGTGCGGTGCCGGCCATCGGCCCAGCGGCGCGTTGACGTCCGGATGCAGCGGCCGGCGCAGGTCGGTGTTCAGTTCGCGTTGCCAGAGCAGGTGGTAGAGGACCGGCAGGACCGCGACGGGGTTCGCCGAGCTGTTCAGCCCGGCCAGCAGCTCAGCCGGGGCCGCGAACACCGCGCGCAGCGCGGCCACGGTGTCGGCCATGCGGTGGCGCGGTGGTGGTAGGCCGCCAGCGAGCGAAGGTTGCCCACCAGCGCTCCGACGCCGGGCCGACCACCTCGTAGCGCCAGCCCACCTGCCCTCACGCCGCTAGCTGAACGGCAGTCACGACATCCGATTGGCACGGCGCCATTTCGGCACGGACGCCAGCCGCCTGCGGAGCTGCTGAATCGGCCGTCCACCGCCGAAGCACCAGATGGCGATCACCGGATCGCAGATGGCGCAGCCCAGGGAGGAGGTGTGGGCGAACGGGAGGATCGGGCTGCCCTTGATGTGGTGAACCACGTCCAGCGCGGTGTGCAGGAGCCAGGCGATCCCGATGTAGGTCCAGGACTCCAGGCCGCGGTACGCGCAGTAGGTCACGGCGGCGGTGAACGCGATCTCCCACGGCCCGAACGCGCCGCTGCTGAGGTACGCGGCCCCGGCGCCCGCGACCATGATCGCGTTGAAGCGGCGGCGGTGCGGCTCGGCGATGAGGGAGTTGACGAGGACGTAGAGGATGCCGATGAGGACGGCGGAAACGACGATCACGACGTGAAGCTAATGGCGGCCACGCGCCGCCGGAAACGCGCTGGACTGCCAACTTCCGCCGGATTCTCGCCAGCTACGGTCTGGTTGTGCCCACGGTGGCTGTCCTCGCGCTGGACCACATGGACGACCACACCTTGCCGACGCGGTGAGCGGTGTCACCGAGTGGGCGGCACTACGGCAGCCGCCGGCGCTTGGATCAGTGCTCGCCGGAAAAGATCTCGTGCACCTCGCGGGCGGCGTAGGCCAGCAGCACGTACCCGGCGATCGGGTCGGCCCACCACCAGCCGAGGGCAGCGTTGAGGACCAGCCCGGCCAGCACGGCGACCGCGAGCATCGCGTCGACCAGCGTGACCCGCCCCTCGGTGCGCAGCACCAGGTTGTCCAGCGCGGCGCCGGTGCGGGCCTTGCCGGCGGCCAGCGCGAACATCACCACCGCAGTGACCGCGGTCCAGATGATCCCGCCGGTGCTGGGCTGCGGGTGGTAGCCGGTGACCAGCACGAGCGTGGATTGCACCGCGAGGTAGACGGCCAGCAGCGCGAACGCGACCCCGATCAGCCGCAGCGCGTGTCGCTGCCGTGCCTCGCTGGTGCCGGACAGTTCCCAGATCACCACCGTGGAAGCGCCGATCTCGATCAGCGAGTCCAGGCCAAACCCGGCCAGTGCGACCGACCGCGCGGTGATCGCGGTGACGGCCAGCACGACGATCCCGACGACGTTCCAGGCCAGGGTGGCGTACTCCAGCGCGAACCCGCGCCGCAGCAGCCAGCGATGGATGTCCTGTTCGGCGTCACGGTCGAGATTCGGCACCCCGGCAGTCTGCCCGACACGGGCCACTTCCTTGTCGTGTGGGGACATCGTGCGGTTCTGCCGCGAGGCAAGATCTTCTGCCAGGGCCGAGGCTCGGCGGCCGACTCCGCCGTGTGCTACGCGCTGGGCATCACCAACGCCGGCCCGGTGAAGTGGAAGTACGTCTACAACACGCACGGGCGGCGCCGTGGGTGCCGCTGCTCAGCGCCTCGTCTCGTACCTGGTCAGGACCACGCCGCCGGGAAACGTCCGCGTCTCCACCAGGTTCAGGTTCACCCAGCTGTCCAGCGCGGTGAAGAACGGCGTGCCGCCGCCCACCAGGACTGGGTGGGTGACGATCACGTACTCGTCGATCAGCCCGGCGCGCATGGCCGCCCCGGCGAGCGTTGCGCCGCCGATGTTCATGGGGCCGCCGTCCTCGGCCTTGAGCCGGGTGATCTCGGCGATCGCGTCGCCGGTGACCAGGCGGGTGTTCCAGTCGACCTTGTCGATCGTCGAGGAGAACACCACCTTCGGCGTGTCCCGCCAGTTCCGCGCGAACTCGATCTGCGCCGGGGTGGCGTCGGGCTGCTGGTCGCCGGTCGGCCAGTAGGAGCTCATCGTCTCCCACAGCTTGCGCCCGTACAGCGACAGGCCACTCGCCTGTTCGTGGCCTAGCCACCACTGGAACAGCTCGTCGCTCGGCGGCCCGCTCCAGCCGATGTCGTCGCCGGCCGCGGCGATGTAGCCGTCCAGGGTCAGGTTCATGCCGTAGACCAGTTTCCGCATGGCTCGGCCTTCCGTCCGTGGGTGTCCGGCGTACAGACCAGCGCGGCGTGGGAAACTCATCGGTGCGCGATCTGGGCTCGCCGGCAGTCCTCGTGCTCGGGGCTCAGCGTGGTGTACTCGGCCGACTCGGGCAAGCCGCCTGATCTCGCCCTCGCGAGGAAATGCCACGGATTTGGGCGCGCTTTCTCAGGCACCTCCGTCGGATCCGTAGCTGTCCGAGTTCGACCGGCCGCCTTGGATGCCCTTGCGCTCGGTGCCCAGTTTCGCCAGGACGCGGGCCACGTGCTTCTCGACGGTGCGCGGGGACAGGAACAGGGTCTGGGCGATGTCCTGGTTGGTGGCGCCGCCTGCGAGCAGGTCGGCGACCTCGAGTTCGCGGGGCGACAACTCGTTTCCGTAGCCACGGCGTCCCGGTCGTCGCAACGCCTGGACACCGAGTTCGCGTAGGCGGTGTTGGCAGCGGGCGGTGTCGCCGGTCGCGCCGAGATCGGTGAAGCCGCGCACGGCGTCGGCGAGGTGCGCCGGGGCGTCTTCGGGACAGACACAGGTCAGGGCGTCACCGCGGCGTTCGGCGGCCTTGGCCACTTCGTAGGGCCGGCCGATGTCCTGCCACCTGCGCTGCGCCTCGGCGAAGTGCTCGGCGGCCTGTGCGGGTTCGGTGGCGCGCAGCATCAGGCCGCGAGCCAGTGCCAGTTCGGCCATGGCGGCCGGTGCGTCGCGGTCGCGCACACCGCGACCGGGAACAGACCGGTCGTCCGCGTCCAGTCGCTGGGCCCGCTCAACGTCAACAGGGCTGGTTCGGCGATCGCCCAGGCCGCCTGCGGCTCGTTCTGGGCGAGGCGCACGGCGGTGAGGCCAGCGGCGATTCCCCTGCTCACGACCGCCTCGCTCGTGTTGCCGCTGTGCTCCGCGGCGACCGTGAAGTGCTCCAGGGCTCGGGAGTGCCGCCCCTGGACCAGGGCAAGGTGTCCCTGGCACAGTGCCCGGTCGACACCGACCTGCTTGACATCGGGATAGGCACGCTCGAGGGCGGCGTACTCGTCCTCCAGACCGGCCCAACGGCCGGCCAACCACTCGATGCGCAGCAGTTCGACGCGATTCAGGCATTCGAACGGCCGATGGTCCAGGCGTTCGGCCAGGTCCTGGTTCGCCAGCAGCAGCGCGCGGGCCCGCCGGTCATGGCCGAGCTGGATGGCCGTCTCCCCGATGTTGTAGAGCCCGTAACAGGTCTGCCCCAGCACCGCCCGGCTTCCGCCCTGGCGCCGCAGCTGGTCCACCAGCGGCCAGACGGCGGCATCGCCCGCCCGCGCCATCAGCAGGAGCCGGGTGACTTGGACCGCCGCCCGGACGGACTCGTTCGTGCTGTCCCGGACGGCCTGTTCGGCCCGGCCGAGCCAGTCCCACGCGTGCGCGGCGGCGCCGTTCCGCTCGTTCAGGGCCAGCGCGATCATCGCCCGCGCTGCCTTGTCCGGGAGGGTGGCCAGCTCGTCGACGGCGCGTTCGAGCTCGCCGAAGCCGGCCGAGTCGCCGCCCAGGTTGAGCATGATCAGGCCGAGCCCCAGCCGGATCTCGCCCCTGGTCGGCGCCGGCAGCAGCGGATCGGCCAGGACGGCGCGCAGTGCGCAGGCGGTCGCGGCGTAGTCCACCCCCGAGTTGGCGATCCGGGCCAGCGCGAGCGCGGTTCGGGACCGCCGCACACCGTCCACCTCCGGGCGGTCCAGGATCTGGTGCAGCAGGGTGGCCGCGGTGCCGGTGTCGCCGAGCGCGACGGCTTGGTCGGCGGCCTGCTCGACGCGGTCGAGCCAGCCCTGCTGGTCGCCGGTGGCCAGCGTGTGGTGCGCGATCTGCACCAGCGGAACCGGATGGTGGGTCTGGAGTTTCTCGATGGCCCGCTGGTGCAGGCGGGTCCGGCGCGGCCCGGGGACGTGCCGGTAGGCGACCTGCTGGGCGAGCACGTGACGGAAGGCGTAGCGGCCGTTGTCGATTTCGCGCAGCACGGCCGCTCGCAGCGCATCGATCAGTCCGTCGGCGGCCGCGTCGCGGTCCAGCCCGGCGACCTCGGCGAGCAGCGCCTCGGTGGCCGGCACGGCCAGCACGGCCGCCGCGTCCACGACCGCCGCCCCGGCCGGCGACAGCGCCGTCAGCCGCTCGGTGACCGCTTCCCGCAGGCCGTCGGGCACCTCGGCCTGCTCCAGGTCCCTGACGTCCCGGCGCGCGTGATCCCGCAGCGTGATCAGGTCTTCCTCGGCGACCAGCGGCAGGCCTTCGCTGCGGCGGTGGAGCGCAGCGCACAGCTTGGGCGTGGCCTGGGCGCCGAGCGCGGCACCGGCCAGGTCGGCGACGTCGGTCTCGGTCAACGGCGACAACCGGATCACCGTGCCGCTGGCGCCGGGCGGCGGCCGGTAGGCCGCGCCCAGGACCGCGGTCCCGGGCGGCAGGTCCTCGGCGCGGTAGGTGACCACCAGCGCGAACTGGTCGGGCAGGTCGCGGCCGAGCAGCAGGAGCAGCTCGCGGGTGGCGTCATCGACCCAGTGCACATCCTCGACGACCAGCACAACCCGGCCGATCGACGCCAGCACCGAGCGCACGGCCTGGACCAGATGGTGCCGGGCGGCGCCCGGCTGCTCCGATGCGGCCGGCGCCGGCGGCAGGCGGTCGGCCAGGTCCGGCAGCAGCGGGGCCAGCGCGCCGGCCGTCGGCGGCAGCCCGGCGTCCGGCAGCCACGGACCGGCCTTGCCCAGCGCGTCCACCACCGGCCCGTACGGCAGGGGCTCACGCAGCGGGTGGCAGAAGCCCGTCATCACCCGCCAACCCTGCGATCTCAGGATCGCGGTGGCCTCGCGCACCAGCCGGGACTTGCCCATGCCGGCGTCGCCCTCGATCACGACGACGGCGGGCGGCTGTCGGACGGCAGCGAGTAGGAGGTCGAGTTCGCGGCGGCGGCCGACGAACGCGAAGCCCCGGCCGAGTCCCGGAGAGCCCTGCTGGTCAGCCACCCCATCACCGTCCTTTACGGACACTCTGCCCCGCTTGGTCTCGTGTAGTGATCGGAGGGCGGTCGGTTGGTCCGGCGTCGTCGGCCATACCCATCTTATTGCGGCTGCCTACCCACTCAATGCGTTCCCCATTGTTTCGGTGCACTACGGACCTGCATCGTCACAGCTGTCCACAAGCACCATTCGCGGACGCTTCCAGAGATGAAACCCGCCGTCGCAGCCACCGATGGCAGGTGCCTGCCCGCCCGGCGTGGGGTCGACCACGTCGGGCGCACAACACCCCGAGCAATGCGAGAGCAGAGGCATGCCAACTACCACTGTCATGGACGTTTCCGAACAGATACCGGCACACGGTCGGGACACGGGCGCGGGACGGCGCGACGGCCGTCGACGCCGTCGCCCGGCCGCTGTGGCGGCGGCCGTGATCGCGCTGGCGGTCGCGGCGATCGCCGGGCTGCTCGGTCCGCTCGGCGGCGCCCCGAGCGCGCACGCCGAGGACGGCAACCCCACCTACTACCTCGGCGCCAACAACGGCTACGACTACATCAACTTCATCAACGACATCCGCAACCGGGTCAACGACGGCGGATCCACCTCGGTCCCGAACGCCGGCTCCGGCTACAACGTGGACCACACCGGTGGCGGCGGGTTCATCCGGGTCGACATCCACATGTGGGGCAACCCCAACTTCGTCCGCCTTCAGCTGCGGCGCTCGGACCTGTACCTCGTCGGCTGGTGGACGGGCGGGAGCACCTACAACTACCTGGGCAATCGCAACGGGGCGGGTCCCTCCAACGGCGCCAGCCACGGGGAATGGCAGTGCCCGTTCGGGGAGGGCTACGGCGACATCGAGAACACGGCGGGCCAGGGGCGCACCGGCCTGGCGATCGACCGGGACACCGTCAACGGGGCCGTGTGGAACCTGTGGAACGCCAGCAATCCCCGTGACATGGCCCGCGGGGTGCTGATGATGACCCAGTTCATCTCCGAAGCCGCCCGTTTCCGACCGCTACGGGACGAGATCGCCCTGACGATGAACGGCAACTCCACCCTCTACCTGCCGGGCGAGTACGCCGACCAGGAGAACAGCTGGAGCCCGTTGAGCGCGGCCTTCAACGGGTTGTTGCGCCAGCCGCCCGGGACCAGGGACAACACCCCGATGACCGGATGGGGACGCATCGAGCCGTGGACCGGTCGTCCGCAACGGATCATCCTGGACACGGCCGTCGCCTACGCACAGTACGTTCTGGGCACATCACTGCGCCGCTGACTCCTGCTGATCCTGATCTCTCTGCCCCGTCGAGTGGCTGCTCGACGGGGCAGAGTCGTTCCTGTCGGGCGGTCAGGTGCTACCGAAGCCCGGGGAACAAATGGGGAGCAGACAGGCGACGAGAGGGCGAGAAGAGTGATCAGTGGCGGCAGCTCGCCCCACGTTCCGGGCTGCCGGTCAGGGCTGGATGTTCTCCAGGTCCTCCAGCAGGCTGGGGTGCTTCGGCTCCCAGCCGAGCGCCTGCCGGGTGTGGGCGCTGGACGAGGGCTGGTCGGCCGCGAAGATGACGCCGAGGGGGCCGTAGGTCTCCACCGGCACGGACTCGACCGGCAGGCCCAGCCGCCGGCCGATGACCGCGGCGATGTCACGCACTCGGTCGCCCTCATCGGCCACGGCATGCCAGGCGGTGCCGGCTTCCGCCTGCTCCAGGGCGAGCCGGAACAGGACTGCGGCGTCGAGGGCATGCACGGCCGGCCAGCGCTGCGTGCCGTCACCCGGGTAGCCGGACACACCGCTGCGACGCGCGATCCCGGTCAACACGCCGGCGAACCCGCCCGTGCCCTCGTTGTGGACGGTCCGCGGCAGGCGGACGGCCGAGCTCCGGACGCCGCGCGAGGCCAGGTCCAGAACTCCCGTGACCGCACGACCGCGACCGCCGACCGGCCCCTCGGTCGGAACCGAGTCGGCCTCGGTGGAGGCGCGGCCCGGCACTGCGGGCGTGCCCGAGCAGACCACGAAGGGACGGTCGGTGCCGACGAGTGCCTCGCCGAGGGTGGCGAGGGCGGCACTTTCCTCGGCGACCGCGTTCGCCAGGGCTTCGGGACTGCTGAAGTCGTTGGCGAAGGCCAGGTGGATCACGCCGTCGGCCTGAGCGGCGCCGGCGCGCAGGACGTCCAGATCGGCCAGACCTCCCCGGATCGGCTCGGCGCCGGCCGCCGCGGCGGCCTGTGCGGAGGCGTCGGAGCGGGCGAGTGCGAGGACGGTATGGCCGTTGCCGAGCAGCTCGGCAACGACGGCGGACCCGATCAGGCCGGTGCCGCCGGTGATGAAGACGCGCATGGAACTCTCCCGCGAGTGATGGGACTCTTGTCCCATCACCGTACCAGAGTGATGGGACAAGAGTCCCATCACTTATGATGGCTCCATGGGTCGATGGGAGCCGGGAGCGCGCGAACGCCTCGTCATGGCGGCCGTCGACCTGTTCACCGAGCAGGGGTACGACGCCACGACGGTCGCGCAGATCGCGGAGCGCGCCGGGGTCACCAAGAGCACCTTCTTCCGGCACTTCCCCGACAAGCGCGAGCTGCTGGTCGCCGGGCAGGAGACGCTGTGCCGGCTGCTGACCGAGGGCATCGCCGAGGCGCCCGCCGACGCCAGCCCGCTCGAGGCGGTCGCCGCCGGCCTGGAGCGTGCCTCGACCGCGATGGGCCCGATGAGCCGGGAGATCGCCCCGCGTCTGAAGGCGGCCGTCGCCGCCAGCGCCGAACTCCAGGAGCGCGACGCCCTCAAGAGCGTCAGCCTCGCGGCCGCCATGACCGCTGCCCTGGTCGCCCGCGGCGTGCCCGATCCGACCGCCGCCCTCGCCAGCGAGCTCGGCGTCCTCGCCTTCAAACGGGGGTACGCCGAATGGTCCGAAGGTGATCGTGCCCCCGAGGACGGGTTCGCCGCCTACCTCCTGAAGGCCCTCGACGAGCTGCGCGCCGCGAGCGCATCGCTGGGCTGACCTGGACAACCTCATCCGCGCGTCGTGTCTTTGCCGGAGGCCGACCGGCCTGGTTACTGTCACAACCTTTCAGGTCACCACATCTAGCGCAGGGCGGCGGCCATCCACTCGTGCAGGGTCGCCGCCTGGTCCGGATCCGGCTTGGGCGTGCCGTTGATCGTGGCTACCAGTGTGCTGTACCGGGTCAGCAGCTTCAGACCGGTCGCCTCGGCCATCCACCGCGCCCCCTTGTTCCGGTCGAACGCCACAATGCTGCGCCGGACCTCGTCGGGATCGTGCTGCCCGGTCATGGCGGCGAGCATCTCGGCCCGGGCGGCGGCCACCCGCTCGGCGATGTCCCGGGCCTGCGGCGACTCCGCGGGCACGCCGGCCTGCAGCGCCGCCTTCGCCTCCAGGAAGAGCTCCCGTTGTCGCTCGGCGTGGGCCATCATCTCCGGCGTGGCCATCAGGCGGCCCTTCTCGGTGTTGAAGGTGCGGTGGAGGTGGTCGCGCAGCGCCGTGCGGAACTCCTCGTCCCGCACGAGGTCGGCCAGCTCGATCCAGGCCTCGAGCTGCTCGGTGGACGGCTCCTCGGGCAGGTGCGGCCGCATCGCGTGCAGCCGCTCGATGTAGCCGGGGTGGACGTCCAGGCCGTCGGTCACGAAGTCCCAGAACTGGTTGATGAGCTGGTCACGGTCGTCGTCGGACATCGACACGAGCTTGTGCATCAGGCTCACCTGTTCTGTTGTGGTGTGTTGCCGGACGATGGTCCGCAGCACGGCGCGGCGCGCCCGGAACTGGCGCAGCTGGTCCTCGACCAGCCGCAGGTGCGTGGTGGCCAGGTTGTGCAGGGTGGTCTCCGCGGCCAGCACCCGGCGGATGTCGTCCAGGCCGGCGCCCAGGTCGCGCAGGGTGCGCACGAGTTCGAGGCGGGCGATGGCGTGCACGTCGTACTGCCGGAAGCCGCCCCCGGTCAGGCCGGTGGGCGTGACGACGCCCTCGTCGGCGTAGAACCTGACTGCGCTCACGCTCAGGCCGGTGCGGCGGGCGACGTCCCCGATGGAGTAGAGGTCGTTCACACCGGCCACTATGGAATCTCAAGTGGGTTGAGAGTCAAGGGGGCCGGACCGCAGGACATCACCGCGACGGCGCCACGTCCAGCGCCCGCAGGTCGTCCACATCGGACGGCTCGGCCGGCCGGAGCAGGCGCTCGGTCTCCATCCCGTCGGGGTGGGGCATGCCGGCGGTCGGATACCAGTGATTTCCCAGCATCGGACGACAACAGGACATATCCCGCGCAACCGTTGACGGCGGCCTCACACGAACCTCACAATCGCTGTTGAGAGCGCTCTCACCAGCACGTTCCTACCGGCAACCCTGCAACCGGGAGGTTCCATGCTCAGAGGTGCCGTGTTGAGCGCCCTCACGCTCGCTGCCGCGGTCCTGGTGGCCCCGGCCGCCGCCGTCGCGTCCACCGGAGCACCCCCGACCCCGCCCCCGACCACCGCCGCTCCTCCCCCGTCGAGCGGCGCCGTCGCGCCGATGGCCACCATCTGCGACAAGTACTGTGACGCCCGCGATCCCGCGCTGGCCACGCAGGACCGGCAGGGCGTCACGGCGACGGCCGCCGGCAACCGTCAACTGTCCCTGCACCTCGACGACGCCGACGACATGGGCTGGGGTGCGATCACCAACAGCTCCACCGGCGACGAGCTGTGGCTGGACCGTTCGTTCGACGCCGGCCGCAGCTGGGCCTCCGGGTCCAAGCTCGGCGACACCAAGACGCCCAGCGGCTACCCGGGCTGGCGCACGCTGATGTTCAACGACGACGACTGGAACAACAACGGCGTCGGCCTGCTGCGAGCCTGCGCCCAGCCGGCCGGAAGCACGGCGATCACCTGCACGGACTGGCGCCGCACCACGTGGAACTCCTACGACCGGCGCACCGCCGCCGCGACCGCGTTGATGGAGGACTACGACAACGGCACCGGCCTGTTCGGCACCACCGGCTGGTGGAACTCCGCCAACGCCCTGACCGCGATCATCGGCAACATCAGGGCATCCGGTATGGGCAGCTACACCTACGCCATCGCCAACACCTACACCAAGAACCTCTCGGCCCAAGGCGGCAACTTCACCAACGCCTACAACGACGACACGCTCTGGTGGGGCCTGGCCTGGGTCGCGGCCTACGACCAGACCGGCGACAGCCGCTACCTGAGCACCGCCCGGTTCGACGCCGACCACGTCCACTCGTACTGGGACGGCACCTGCGGCGGCGGGGTGTGGTGGAGTTCGGCCAAGACGTACAAGAACGCCATTCCCAACTCGCTCTACATCCAGCTCAACGCCGCGCTGCACAACAGGATCTCCGGCGACACGACGTATCTGCAACGGGCGCGGGCCGGCTGGGCCTGGTTCCGCAACAGCGGGATGATCAACGGCCAGAACCTGGTCAACGACGGGCTCACCTCGACCTGCGTGAACAACAACCAGCCGACCTGGACCTACAACCAGGGGGTGCCGCTGGCGGCGCTGGCCGAGCTGTACCGGGCCACCGGGAACGGCTCGTACCTGGACCAGGCTCGCACGCTGGCCAACGCGTCCACGACCAGCACGGCCCTCAACCCCAACGGAATCCTGCGGGACCCGGGCGAGCAGCCCGGTGGCGTCGGGGACGGCCCGACCTTCAAGGGCGTCTACGCCCGCGACCTGTCGGCGCTGAACGCGGCACTGTCCGACCACCCGTACACGGCCTACCTGAAGCGCCAGGCCGATTCGGCCTACACCAACGACCGCAACGGATTCGACCAGTACGGCCTGGTCTGGTCGGGCCCGTTCGACCAGAGCGACGCGGCCCGCCAGCAGAGCGCGCTCGACCTGCTCAACGCCACCGGCTGAACACCGCGGTGGCCCCGCCGCGCCGCTCGTCGAGAAAACGCTTCGCGCTCTTGCCCGTCGCGCGGCGGACCACCCGAAGGGGCAGCCGACGGCGCCGGCTGCCCCTTCGCAATGCCGCCGTCAGCGGTTCCGCGTCTTCAGCGTCGGAGTGCCTCCCGCTTGACCCACCCCACCACAGCGGTGACGACGAAAAGGACGACCCCGAGTACCAGCAGCCAGACGAGACCCTTCACCACAGCGCCGACAACGGCGCACACGAGCCAGATCACCAGCAGTAGGCCGATCAGAGCGAGCACCACGCACCTCCGGTGGCTTCGAACAACCATGCGTTTCGTACCCGCTGTGGACCGATGTCAAACAGGAACCGCCGCTTCGCCGCCATGAGGAAAGCAGGTGCTTCCCCGGACGCACCAAGGCCGGTTCAGCCGCGGACCGCCTCCGCCACGCTCGACACGATGGTGAGCACTTCGTCGAGCGAAGCGATGTGGATCGGACGCCACACACGTTGATTGTCCCCGACGACCACGCATAACCGGCTGTCCAAGGCGGCGCAGAGCTGGTCGTGCTCGAGGATCATCGCCAGCCCCACCGAGCCGAGGAAGGTCACGCGGCTCAGGTCGAGCACCACCACCGCGGGCGCGTCGGCCACGGCGACGGCCTCAGCGGCACGTAACTGCTCGGCCGCGTGCTCGGCGTTGGCCAGGTCGATCTCGCCGGCCAGACGCACCACCACGGCGGTTTCGACCTCGTCGCCCCGAGTGACCGGTGCGGGCTCCGCAGGGAAGCCGGTGGCAGCATCGGAGTTCGAAACCCGTTCAGGGTCTGTCAACGCTGAGCCCTCCCCCGGCTCGATCGCGGACGAGAAGGGCCCCACCGCGAGGCGGAGCCCTTCCACGGTCCCGCGTTGTCGGTCAGTCCTTCTTGAAGACGTCCTTCACGTCCTCGACCGCCTGCTTGACCTTGCCCTTGGCCTGGTCGCCCTTGCCCTCGGTCTCGAGGCTCTGGTCATCGGTGACCTTGCCGACGCCTTCCTTGACCTTGCCCTTGACGTCGTCAGCGGTCGCGTCGACCTTGCGTTCGGTGCTCACGGCAACTCCTTCTCACTTGTCGGTGGTCTGTGGCGGGTTGCGCTGGCCGACCAGCGTCCACCAATGACCGTCGCCGTCGAACACCGAAGGAATACCGCAGAAAACGGCGCCCAAACATCACACTCGATCTTGACGGCATCCTCGGTTTTGCGTGACCGGAGTGGCCAGCCGCCACGCGAACGGCGCGTCCGCGCACCCATCCAACCGTCCCACGTGGACGGTCCGGGAACTGGCGCGCCGGGTCCGCACCGCCCAGCGGGTCAGCGCCGGCACGGGGATCACCACCAGCACGAACACCACGGCGACCAGCAGCCAGCCACCGGCGCCGAAGGTCCCCAGCGCCACCGTGAACACGGCCGGCGCGAACATCTGCACGGTCGCGGTCGCCGCCTCGCTCACCCCCTGGTAGGCGCCCCGGGCGTCCTCCCGCATCAGGTTGACCGACAACCCCCACGTCGCGGCCACATAGCCGAGCTCACCGCAGACGTGCAGGAGCGCCACGACGACAACCACGGCCGTGCCGATGACGCCGGCCGCGCCCGAGGTGGTCGCGAGCAGCGCACAGGCGACTGCCAGCAGGATCCCGGCCCACACCGCCGTCCGCGCCGACTGGCCCGGTGTGCGGGCGAACCTGGTGACCGGCACCTGCAACGCCGCGATGCCCACTGAGCTGATCACCACCACGACACCGCTGAGCGCGAGCGGCAGGTGCGTCGAGCCGGAGATCCACAACGGTAGACCGGTGGACAACATGGCCCAGCACAGGGACAACAACGAGGTCAAGCCGATGACCGCCAGGTACGGGCGGTCCCGCAGCGCCGTCAGCGATCCCGCCATGGTGCCGGTGTGGACCTGCCCGGCCGGCCTCGGCACGGCCAGGGTGGTCGCGGCCAGCACCACGAACGTCACCGCGTTGCCGGCGATCGCGACCAGGTACACCTGCGGCCGGTCGGCGGCCAGCACGAGCGCGCCGATGCCGGCGCCGATCGCGTAGCCGACATGCTGGGCGACACGTTGCTGGGCCAGCGACCGCATCCGGGCCGCGTTGTCCATCACCAGGCCGGCGATCAGCGCCGTGCGCACCGCCGTGCCGCCGGTGGCCAGCGCGGTGAAGGGGATGGTGACCACCATGAACGTCCACGTGTCGTGCACCAGCAGGTAGGAGGCCATCGCCGCGGCCCGGACGGCCGTGATGGCCACGAGCACCAGCCTCGGGTCGAGGCGGTCGGCGATCGAGCCGATCGGCACCGCGGCGGCCATGCCGACGCCGGCGGCCACCGCCATGCCGAACCCCACCATGATCATCGACAGGCCCAGGATCCGGGTGAAGAACACCGCCCAGATCGTGAACCACAGGCCGTCGCCGAGCGCGGACACGGCCCTTCCCCACAGCAACGTCCGCAGGCCCCTGGTGACCTCGGCGGCGTGGCCCGGGCTCGCCGTCGCCACCATCGCGTCCACCCTTCAGCAGATCATGAACGCTGTCTGCATGCCACCGTAGCCCGCGACACCCCGTCCAGCAATGACCATTCAGGGTTGCCTGAATCGTGCTAACGTCAAACCCGGACGAGAGGAGCGACCGATGGCCGGCTGGGTGGACCCGGACGATCCGGTCCTGTCCGCGGTGACCGGCCTGGCCCGCGAGCTGGCCGACCCGGTGCGACTCACGGCGCTGCAGCTGCTGGCGGCCGAGGGCCCGCACACGATGATCCAGCTGGCCGACGCCATCGGCGTATCCGCGCCCCGCCTCGGCAACCACCTCACCCGACTGCGCGCCGCCGGCCTCGTCGCGGTCGAGCACACCGGCCGGCACGCGGTGTACCGACTCGGCCGGGCGGATCTCGGCGACGTGCTCACCGTGTTGTCCCGCTACGCCGCCAACACCGATCTCGAACCCACCGGCCGACCGACGTCTGCCGTCGACATCGCACACACGTGTTACGACCACGCGGCCGGGCGACTGGGCGTCTCCGTGTTCGGCATGCTGGTCGAGCGCTCCGCCCTCCAGCCACCGACCGGCGGCGGCGACGAACTCACGCTCGGCCACGACCTGTCGGCGTTCGCCTCCCTCGGAGTCGACGCCGCGGCCATCGACCCCGGCCGCCGCAAGCTCGCCACCGCCTGCCTCGACAAGACCCACCGACTGCCCCACCTGGGCGGCGCACTGGGACAGGCCGTGCTCGACGCGTTCATCGCCGACGATCTGGTCCGGCGGCGGGAAGACTCTCGGGAGCTGCTGCTGACCGGCGCCGGCCGGCGCCGGCTGCCCACGCTCGTTCCCGGTTTCGCCCTCTGACACAGTCGGGCAACCTCGTCGGCGTCGCCCATCGCCTGGAAGACGTCCAGGACGAGCGTGGGCCACCCACGACTTTCGCTGGCCGCTCCCGAGGTCGACCGCGGGAGCGGCCGGAGAAGCCGCTCACAGGTCCAGCGAGGCCCCGTCTGCCACTACACCTGCTCGGCGTCGACCGTCGTCGCGGGCTGGCTACCGGGCTGCCGGCGGTCCTCGAGCTTGATGTCGCACTTGCCGACCAGCGCGACACCGGCACCGATCGTGGTGGCCACCGGAGCGGCCAGGGCCGCGACCAGCCCGAGAGCCACCGGCACCTCCAGCACCACGTCGTCCTTGCTGTCACGCACGACCACGCGACGGTTGATGCCCTCACTGACCAACCCGCGAACAGCGTTGACCACCGAGTCGACGGTGGTACGGGTGTACTCGGGCTTGGATTCGTTCATGACTCTCCTCGAACTGCGGATGTCCCTTTGACACCTCCAGCGTGCCCGCGGCCGGGCGCACTGCCATCAGGGTTTCCCCTGACTCGCGCCTGATTCCCTCGCAGAACCGACTCACCGCCGCCACCGGCCCGGTGGACGGGCGCGGCCGGGGCGTCCTCCGGCACGATCTTCGCCCTGGCGTCGGCCCCGGCGGCGACGCGGCGCGGAAGGCCGTCGAGCGTTCGTCGATCAGTCGCAGCAGGTCGGGGAAGTCGAGAGCGTTGTGCTCCCGGGCTGTCCATCACCCTGCTCCGGCGACCGCGCCTCCGCATACATGAATAAGCCTTCGATATCGTGAGGAAAATTCTGCTGCCTAGGGTCGGCCGGGACCGGTGCACGCCCGTGTGCCGGCGCTACACCCTGGATGGTGCGTGATGAACGAGCAGCTCGAGCCGGAGCCGTACGAGCCGCCGGCGCTGCTGGAGGTGGGCGAGTTCGGCGAGGACACCCTCGGCCCGGTGATCGCCCTCTTCCCGGACGGCGTCGCTCACATGCGTTTCTGAGGATGCGGTTTGCGTTGATGGTCCTGCCGGACACGGCGGCCGCGGCCGCCGTGTCCGGCCGGCACGTGCGGGACGGCGTTCGGGTGGTGCCCCATGCCTCGGGTCGTCCCTGGCTGGTGGGCCGATGGTCGCCGGACGAGTGCGTGGTCGGCACCGCCGGCCCGGTTTCGGTGGCGGTGCTGGGCATTTGTCCCGTCACCGCGGCCCAGCTGGCGAAATGGGCGGCAGAACTGCGCACGGTGGCCGACGCCGATCGGCTGGCCCGCAGCCTGTCGGGCACGTTCCACCTCGTGGTGTCGGTGAACGGTGACGTTCGCGTGCAGGGTTCGGTCACCGGGCTGCGGCCGGTCTTCCACGCCATGGTCGACGGAGTCCCGGTCGCGGCCGATCGCGCCGACGTGCTCGGCGACGTGGTGGACGAGGAAATGCTTGCGGCCCGCGTGGTGTGCGGCCTCCTGCCGCCGCCGCTGGGCGAACGGCCCCTGTGGCGCGGGGTTTCCGCCTTGCCGCCGGATCACTATCTGGTGCTGCGGGCCGATCGCGTCCGGCAGGTTCGGTGGTGGCGCGCGCCGACGCCGGAGGTCGGCCTGCGCGAGGGTGCCGTTCGGGTTCGAGCGGCATTGGCCGACGCCGTCAGCGCGCGACAGTGCGAGCGGTGGGGCAGCGATCTGTCCGGCGGCCTGGATTCCTCATCACTGTGCTTCCTGGCCGCGCGACACAACCCGGAGCTGCTGACCTTTCGCTGGGCGGAGGCCGAAGCGGCAAACGATGACGCGATCTTCAGCGCGGTGGCCTCCGAGCAGCTGCCCGCGGCCGAGCACCTGGTGTTGCCACAAACGGAACTGCCGGCTTGCTTTGCCGATCCGGCAACGATCATCGATGTCGAACAGCCGTATCCGTTCATGCGGACGGCCACTCGCATCCGCCGCACCGCCATGGTTCTCGCCGACAACGGCGTCACCCGACACCTCGCCGGGCACGGCGGTGACGAACTGTTCGGCGACCTTCCCGGCTACCTGTCCCGATTGCTGCGCCGCCGGCCGCTGACCGCTGTGAACCATGTGCGAGGCCAGCTCGCGTTGCACCGGTGGCCGTTACGGCCCACGCTGGCGGCACTTCTCCGCCCAGGCACCGCATCCACGTGGTGGGCAGCACAGGCCGAGCAGTTGACCGTTCCCCCGCTGCCGGGACGATTTCCCGTGTTGGGCTGGGGACTGGGGTCGCTGCGCGCGTCCGAGTGGGCCAGTGCCGACGCGATCGCCACCACCCGCGATGTGCTGCGTCGGCACGCCGAGACGGCCGAGCCGTTGGACGCCGACCTCGGCCAGCACCAATACCTGACGACGCTGCGGCAGGGCGCCGCGGCGTATCGGCAGTTGGCCAGGGTTTTCGGTGACGCCAATGTCGCCCTGGAGCTGCCCTTCCTCGACGACCGCGTGGTCGAAGCCGCGATGGCGGTGCGTCTGCCGGAACGCGCCACCCCGTACCGCTACAAGCCGCTGCTGGCCGAGGCCATGCAGGGCGTGCTGCCCGAACGGATCCGCACCCGGACCACGAAGGGCGTGTTCAACCAGGACGTGCGGGCCGGCTTCCGCCGACACCGTGACACCATCGCGGACCTGTTCGCCGACTCCGCGCTGGCCGCGCGGGGCCTGATCGACCGTGACCGCCTGATCGCCGGCCTCTTCGCCCCCTACGCCGACTTCCGCCCGGTCTTCGCCGTCGAGGGCCTGATCGGGTGCGAGAACTGGCTGCGGGCCACCGACCGTCCCACTCGTCCGGAGGATTCCCGTGCCGCTACGACTGCACCCTGACGTCGCCCACACCGCCACCGACGACGGCGCGGTGCTGTTGGACCAGAACACCGGCCGGTACTGGCAGCTCAACGCCACCGGTTCCGGCATCCTCGACGCCGTGCTCGGCGGCCGCGCGGTCGACCAGGTCGTCGCCGATCTCGCCGCCCGCCACGCCGTCGAACCCGACCGCGTGCGTCGGGACGTGACCGGCCTGCTCGACCGGTTGCGCACCGCCGGCCTGGTCCAAGGCGCGTCGTGAGCCTCCCCGCCGCGCTGACGCGGCCCGCCCCGATGCCCTTGCACCGCCGGGTGCTCCCGTTGATTGCAGTGGCCGTCGCCAGGATGCTGATCGGCCGGCGGCCGGTCCGAATCCGTCAGCTGCTGGAGTTCGCCAGCCGCGGCGCGCGACCCGCGACCCTGGCACAGGCCGAGCGGGCTCGCGAGGCCGTGGTGTCGGTCAGCCTGCGCTGCGCCGGTCAGGGCTGTCTGCAACGCTCCATCGCCGTGGCCCTGCTGTGCCGCGCCCGCGGAACGTGGCCGACCTGGTGCACCGGCGTGCGGACCAGCCCGTTCTCCGCGCATGCCTGGGTCGAGGTCGACGGCCACCCCGTCGGCGAACCCCTGCCCGCCGGGCACTACCGCCCGCTGCTGACCGTCGGTGTGACGGCATAGCCGTCGGTCATGACCGCCCTCGCTCGGGCTGAGCGATCCTCGCCGATGAGGATCGCCAGCCCGACGTAACGCAACCCGCAGCTCAGCACCCCTTCCGAGAGCCCCACACTCGGAAGGGGTGCTCGCCATGGACCCGATCACGGTTGCCTTGGCGGTGGCGAGACTGGCCGGCGGCAAGGCGAGGACGCATCGCTCCGGCGGACGACAACCTGCGCCGATCCTGTCCCTGACGTCGCCGTTCGACGGAAACCGTGACGCCGCACTGAAATCTTTCAGTGCGAATCAGGAATCTTTCAGCGCGAACCCGGCCCTGACCTCGGGAGCCCTCGCCGGGAAGCACACTCCGTTGACTTCTCAATCACGCTGGCCAACTCTCCGACGAGCCGTCCTCACGGTCGGCAGGCCCTTCCGCACCTCCGTCGCGGACGACGCGGCGGACGTCTTCTAGGAGTGAGGACCGAAGTGTCCCGAACCATCCAGGCGCTCCGCGCGGGCGCGGTGTCGCTCGCGGTCGCCGCGTCGGTGCTCTCGCCGCTGACGGTGACCGCGGCGCACGCCGCCGCGCATGTGACCAACCCCTTCGTGGGCGCCACCCAGTACGCGAGCCCGGACTACGCGGCCGAGGTCAACGCCCAGGCCGCCGCCGACCAGGGGACGAATCCGACACTGGCCGCCGCCGAGGCCAAGGTCGCGAACTTCCCGACCGGCGTGTGGATGGACAAGATCGCCGCGATCAGCGGCGACAGCGTCCACCACGGCCTGCAGTGGCACCTCGACCAGGCGCTGGCCCAGCAGCAGGGCAGCACTCCGATCACGGTCGAGGTGGTCATCTACGACCTGCCCGGCCGCGACTGCGCCGCGCTGGCCTCCAACGGCGAGCTGCCGGCCACCTCGGCCGGCCTGGCGACGTACGAGTCCCAGTACATCGACCCGATCGCGACGATCCTGTCCAACTCCAAGTACGCCAACGAGCGGATCGTCGCGATCATCGAGCCGGACTCGCTGCCCAACGCCGTCACCAACGCGAGCAAGCCGACCTGCGCCGCGGCCACCCCGTACTACGAGGCGGGCGTCGAGTACGCGCTGAACAAGCTGCACGCGATCCCCAACGTCTACAACTACGTGGACATCGCGCACTCGGCATGGCTGGGCTGGTCGAGCAACATGCCGCCGGCCGCGCAGGAGTTCGCCAAGGTGGCCAAGGCCACGACCGCCGGCGTCGCCAGCGTGGACGGCTTCATCTCCGACACCGCCAACTACACGCCGACCACCGAGCCGTTCCTGCCGAACTCCACGATGTCGGTCGGCGGCCAGCCGCTGGACTCGGCGAAGTTCTACCAGTGGAACCCGTACTTCGACGAGAAGACCTACGACGAGGCGATGTACTCGCAGCTGGTCGCCCAGGGCTTCCCCTCGACCATCGGCATCCTCATCGACACCTCGCGCAACGGCTGGGGCGGCCCGAACCGGCCGACCTCGCTCAACTCCTCGCCGACCACGCCGGACGCCTACGTCGCCGCCAACAAGATCGACCAGCGGTCCTTCCGCGGCGACTGGTGCAACCAGAACGGCGCGGGCCTGGGTTCGGCGCCCACCGTGCAGCCCTACGGCGCCGCCGACCCGATCATCGGCTTCGTCTGGATCAAGCCGCCGGGTGAGTCCGACGGCGACTACCCGACCGCCTCGCACAGCCACGGCGATCCGCACTGCGACCCCAGCGGCACCAACAGCGACGGCAACGGCGGCACCTACCCGACCGGTTCCATCCCGGGCTACGACGTGCCGGCCGGCCAGTGGTTCGGCGCCCAGTTCCAGCAGCTGGTGACCAACGCCTACCCGGCGCTGATCTCCGGTGGCGGCGGCTCCGGCTCGGTGACGGTGACCAGCCCGGGCAACCAGACCAGCACCGTGAACACCGCTGTCAGCCTCCAGATCACCGCGACCGACACGGCCGGCGGCACCCTGTCCTACAGCGCCACCGGGCTGCCGACCGGCTTGTCGATCAGCTCCACTACCGGCCTCATCTCCGGCACGCCCACGACCGCCGGCACCTCGACGGTCACGGTGACCGCACGCGACACCAGCAACGCCACCGGCTCGGCCTCCTTCACCTGGACGGTCAAGCCCTCCGGCGGCGGTGGTGGCGGCGGCTGCTCGGCCACGTACGCGATCGGCAGTTCCTGGGACACCGGCTTCACCGCGAACGTGACGGTGACCAACACCGGCAGCGCGGCCGTCCAGTCGTGGAAGGTCACCTGGACGTGGTCCGGCAACCAGCAGATCACGAACGCGTGGAACGCGACCGAGTCGCACAGCGGCCAGAACGAGACCGTGTCGAACGCGGCCTACAACGGCGCGCTCGCACCCGGGGCCAACACCACGTTCGGCTTCCAGGCCAGCTACAGCGGAACGAACACGAACCCGACGCTCACCTGCACCGCGAGCTGACCGACGGGCGGCCCCGCCGGCCGACACGGCGGGGCCGCCACCACTACGCGAGCCGAATCCCATGCACCACAAGCGCTTCTCGGCCCTGGCGGCCCTGCCGCGGTTGCCCGGACGCGCTTGCGCCGCCAGAGCGCGGCGGACTCCCGAAGGGTGACACCTGATGTTCCTACGCTTCACCAGGCTCCGCGCGGCAGCGGCCGCCGCGGCGATGACGCTGGCCGCCTCGGCGATCGTCGCCGCGGTCGGCGCGCCAACTGCGGCAGCCGACACGTCCACCTGTTCCGGCACCGGCACGATCTCGGCCGGGGACTACATCATCCAGGCCAACGAGTGGAACTCGTCCACGCAGCAGTGCGTCAACTACTCCGGCGGCACCGCGTGGTCGGTGAGCACGGCCAACTTCAACCTGCCCACCAACGGCGCCCCGGCCACCTACCCGTCCATCTACAAGGGCTGCCACTGGGGCATGTGCACGCCCAACAGCGGCCTGCCGATCCAGGTGAGCAACCTCGGCAGCGCGGTCTCGTCGTGGAGCACCGTCCAGCCCGGCTCCGGGGCCTACGACGTCGCCTACGACATCTGGTTCAACTCCACCCCCACCACCAGCGGCCAGCCCGACGGCACCGAGATGATGATCTGGCTCAACAGCCGGGGTGGCGTGCAGCCGTTCGGCTCGCAGACCGGCACGGCCAACGTCGCCGGCTACAACTGGAACGTCTGGACCGGGCAGCAGACCTCGTGGAAGATCATCTCCTACACGCTCAACCCCGGCGGCACCTCGTTCACCAACCTTGACATCAAGGCCCTGATCAACGACGCGGTCGCGCGCGGCTCGCTCAACCCCTCGCACTACCTGCTCGACGCGGAGGCCGGCTTCGAGATCTGGCAGGGCGGCCAGGGCCTGGCCACGAACAGCTTCTCCTTCAGTGCCACCCCCGGCAGCAACAGCGGCGGTGGGGGCGGTACTGGTGGAGGTGGTGGCACTGGCGGTGGTGGCGGCGGATGCTCGGTGGCCTACACGGTGAGCAACCAGTGGGACACCGGCTTCACCGCCAACGTGACCGTCACGAACACCGGGACGGCGCCCACCAACGGCTGGAAGGTGACCTGGGTCTGGGGCGGCAACCAGCAGATCAGCAACGTCTGGAACGCGGCCGAGAGCCACAGCGGTCCCAACGAGACCGTGACGAACGCCGGCTACAACGGTGCGATCCCCCCTGGCGGCAACACCTCCTTCGGGTTCCAGGCCGGCTACTCGGGGACCAACACGTCACCGACGCCGATCTGCACGGCGAGCTGACGACACGAACCGATTCGAATTTTCGCGGCGCCCGGCCGGTCTCATCGCCGATGGTGAACTCCGGTCGGGTCCGGCGAGGTGAGCGACCCGTGGTTCTGCGCTCGTCATCGTCGCGCCACGAACCCGATCGCGGAACCACGGGTCTGCTGGCTAGAAAGTTTCATGGCCGCCAGCTCGAATCCTGCGCACCGGCACGATGTCCCGGTGATCGCCGAAGCGACCTCGCAACAGGCCCGGTGAGCAGCGGCAACGGCCGATCGACGGCGAGCCGCCGAGTCCCTGCTTCCGACAGCGACCAATTCAGCCGTCCAGACCGTCCTTGCGACACGTTGACCGGCCACACCCTCGACCGTAGCCTCCGATCGAATCGGTTCGACACTGCTGCGTCAGCACAAGCGCGGGCCGACGGCGACTCCACAGCGGCAGAGAGGGTCATCGATGCTTTCGGCAGATCAACGCAGATCCGCGCCACGACTCCGCGTTTCTCACCGCAAAGGGTTGGCCGGCCTGGTCGGACTCGCCCTGACGGTGCTCACCGTGCTCGCGGCAGGCCCCGCCTACGCGGCGACTCCGGCCGAGGTCATCGCCGTGGCGCCGTCGGACTCGCCCAGCACGATCATCGCGAACGCGGCCAACGTCGTGCCATCGGCGCGCCAGCTGGCCTGGGAGCGGGCGGAGCGGATGGCGTTCATCCACTTCGGCGTGAACACCTTCGACGGCCGGGAGTGGGGCACCGGAACCGAGGACCCGAACATCTTCCAGCCCACCGGCCTGAACACCGACCAGTGGGCGAGTTCGCTGAAGGACACCGGGTTCAAGGGCGCCGTCCTGACCGCCAAGCACCACGACGGCTTCCTGCTCTTCCCCTCCAAGTACTCCACCTTCAGCGTCGCCTCCGACCACGCATGGCAGAACGGCAACGGTGACGTGGTGAAGAACTACGCCGACTCCATGCACAAGGCCGGCCTGAAGGCGGGCATCTACCTGTCACCGGCCGACCTGCACGAGAACCAACCGGGCGGGAAGTTCGCCAACGGCAGCCCGAGCCGGACCGTGACCATTCCCAGTGACCCGTCCGAGATCGTCAACGGAATCACGTTCACCTTCAACTCCGACGACTACAACACCTACTACGAGAACACCCTCTACGAGTTGATGTCCCGCTACGGCGGCATCGACGAGCTGTGGCTGGACGGCGCCAACCCGACCGGCCGCAACCAGCCGTACAACTTCAGCGACTGGATCAAGATCGTCCGGGCACTGCAACCCAACGCGGCCATCGAGAACGACGGCGGGCCGGACATCCGCTGGGTCGGCAACGAGAACGGCTACGCCCGCCAGTCCGAGTGGGCGGTCGTGCCCTTCACCGGCAACGCCGCGACCGCCGCCGACACCATCATCAATCCGCCCGGCGGCTACGGCGCCCCCGATCTGGGCAGCGACAGCCTGCTGTCCCAACGCAAGCAGGACGGGACCAGCGCGTGGAACCTGCTGCGCTGGTCGCCCCCGGAGTGCAACGGGACGCTGTCGGCGAACCACAACTGGTTCTGGCAGCCCGGCGACACCTGGCGGGGCGTGCCGGAACTGGAGGACATGTACTACAACTCGGTGGGCCGCAACTGCAACAACCTGCTGGACGTCCCGCCGAACCGACAGGGCGTGTTCGACCAGTCCGAGGTGACCGTGCTGTCCCAGCTCAACGCCAGGATCGCGGGGACGTTCAACACCAACCTCGCCAGCGGCGCCACCGTGGCCAACGACAGCGGGACCTCGAACACCTCGGGCCGCACCCCGAACCTGGCCCTGGACGGCAACCTGGACACCTCGTGGCAGCCGACCGGCAGCACGGGTGCGCTGGTGTTCACCCTGCCCGGAACGCAGACGTTCGATGTCATCTCGGCGCAGGAGGACCTGCACATCGGCCAGCGCGTCGAGTCCTATGCCGTGGACGCCTGGAACGGCAGCTCCTGGAACCAGATCGCCGGCGACACCACGATCGGCCAGAAGAAACTCGTCCGCCTGAACTCGCCGGTCACCACCAGTCAGGTGCGGTTGCGCGTCACCGGCTCCCGGTCCACCCCGACCATCGCCGAGTTCGGCCTGTTCAAGCGCCCGGGCGGGTCCACCGCGGCCGGGAGCGTGACCTCCGCCGCGTCCGGCCGGTGCCTGGACGTCAACGGGGCCAGCACGACACCGGGGAGCCAGGTCCAGATCTGGGACTGCGACGGCGCGGCCAACCAGGGGTGGACCCACACCTCGGGCAACCAGCTCACGGTCTACAGCGGCAGCAGCCAGCTCTGCCTCGACGCGTACGGACAGGGGACCACATCCGGCACCAAGGTCGTCACCTGGACCTGCAACGGCGGCGCCAACCAGCAGTGGACCGTCAATTCCAACGGCACCATCACCGGCGTCCAATCAGGACTGTGCCTCGACGTGACCGGGGCCGGCACCGCCAACGGCACTCCCGTCGAACTGTGGACCTGCAACGGCCAGAGCAACCAGCAATGGAGCATCCACTGACCTGCTCGCCCTGACCTACCCGATTCATCACGGCACACGGCGCGCCGCGGCCATCGGATGACGGAGTGGTCGCGCACGTCGACGGAGACCGGAAGGCACGTTCCATGCGGCATCACACTCGATCATCCAGTTCTCGGCGCTTCACCCGGTGGGCCGCGACGGCGGTGGCAGTGCTCGCCGTCGCCGTCGCGGCCCGTCCGGCCACCGCCGCGCCGCAAGCAGCCGCCCCGGCGGCATCCTTCGCCGACGTGACCGGCTTCGGCGACGGCAACGGCGCGCTCGCGTCCGTGGACCTGACCGGCACGTGGAGCTTCACGCCGACCGGGCGGGCGACGACCTCGATCCGCGTGCCCGGCGGCGGCTGGTACAAGCAGGGCTTCACCGACGTGTCCGAAGCGGTGTACTCGCGCACCATCACCGTGCCGGACTCCGGCCGGCCGCAGTCGGCGTGGATCGAGTTCGGCGCGGTGAACCACCAGGCCACCCTGTCGGTGGACGGCCGGGTCGTCGCCACCCAGACGACCGCGTTCACCCCGTCGAACTTCGACATCAGCGCCTACGCCGCGCCCGGCACGACCCACACGCTCAGCGTGGACGTCAAGGGCCGCAACGCGATGAAGAACCCGGCGAACGGCAAGTACGTCGTGCCCGACGCCGCCGAGTGGTCCGAGGCGGTCCCCCAGGGCATCTACCGCTCGGCGTTCCTGCGGGTGTACCCGGCGGTCCGCATCAGCGACGCCTTCGTGCGCACCTCGGTGGCCAACCAGAGCCTCACCTACGACGTGTCGGTGGCCAACACCTCCGACACCGCCCGCACAGTGACGCTGAGCGGCACGCTCACGTCCGACAACGGCACGTCCTTCAACTATCCGGCGCTGCCCGGCCGCTCGGTCACCGTGGCGGCCCATTCGACGGCAACGGCGACCGTCGGCCCGGTGCCGTGGAACCTGGGCTCCGCCTCGTACTGGTGGCCGAACGTGCCCTACCGGCAGGGGTACCGCGCCCAGTTGCACCGGCTGGCGCTGCACGCGGTGACCGACGACGGCCGCACCAGCGACGCCACCTACCGGTTCGGGTTCCGGGAGAGCAGCCAGAACGGCGACTACTACTACCTCAACGGCGTACGAGTGAACTTCCGCGGCGACAACCTGCAGGGCGCCGACTTCGACCGGATCGACAACGGCGGCAAGGGCGACGCCTACGACACCCTGCCCGGCTTCCTGCCGCCCTCGACCGGCAACGGCGGCTGGCCGCAGGCGGTCGACAACTACCAGCGGCTCAACTACAACGTGGTGCGGATCCACCAGGAGCCGGCCAGCCCCTACATGCTCGACGTGGCCGACGAGCTGGGCCTGATGGTCATCGACGAGAGCGCTATCCGCGGCTCCAGCGGCCAGCAGGACTTCGTCGCCGGGCACGACAACATGGTCGCCCACGATCGCGCGCTGGCCCTGCGCGACCGCAATCACCCGGCGGTCATCCGCTGGAGCCAGGACAACGAGCCGAACATCAGCGGCAGCGACTCCGAGCAGTTCGAGAAGGACCTCTACGCGGCGGTCAACACCGCCGACGGCACCCGGCCGATCAGCGTCGACCTCGGTCCCGGCGGGTCGCCCGGCCAGTACCCCACGATGACGTACGGCAACTTCGCGGTCCTCGGGCACTACCTGGACGGTCTCGGCCACTACGGCGAGCAGGTCTGGTCTACGGCCGGCCGGCCGGACGGCGAGGGCGAGTACATCTGGCCGGCCTGCAACACGAAGCAGGGCTTCGAGTGGTTCGCCACCGCGACCGCCGCCAAGCGCGGCAAGGACGTCACCGACCTGCGGCCCTACACCCTGCTGTCCGGGTGGGCCGGTGTCGTGCCCGGGGTGCGCACCACCGACTTCACGCCGGAGGAGGGCGGCCACCCGATCTACGGGGCGGACAATCTCGCCGACCCGTGGAGCAACCCGCAGATCCAGCGGATCCAGGCCGCGTTCAACCCGGTCGCCGCGATCGACCTGCCGTACTGGTCGGCCTCCGGCGTGTCCGACGCCAACGGCACGTTCCCGCTGTCGCAGGCGGCCGACAGCTACCCGTACGGCAGCACGGTCACCCGCGACGTCACCGTGTTCAACGACGACTTCACCAGCACCTCGGTCGGGTTCTCCTGGACCGCCCGGCTGGACCGGCCGGACGGCACGGTGATCGCCTCCGGTGACGAGACCCTGACCGTGCCGCTGGGCTCCCGGGTCACCCGGCCGGTCACGTTCACCGCCCCGACCAGCGGCACCCGGGTGTACCTGGTGCTGACCACCGCGAAGTCCGGCAGCACGGTGTTCACCGACTCCGCCGAGTTCCTCGGCCTGGGCGCCGTCTCGTCCAATGTGGACGATGCCAGCTCCGCCATGTCCTACACGGGGAGTTGGGGACACGCCACCGGTGAGGCCGGTCCGTATGACGGAACCAACTCCTACAGCGATGTCGCGGGCGACACCGCCACGCTGAGCTTCACCGGCACCGGAATCACCCTGGACGCCGTGACCGCGCCGAACCACGGCATCGCGGCCGTCTCGGTGGACGGCGCAGCCGAGACGCTGGTGGACGAGTACTCGGCGACGCGGACCGGCGACGCGGTGGTGTGGAGCAACACGACGCTGGCGTCCGGCCCGCACACCGTCCGGATACGCGTCACCGGCAACCAGCGGTCCGGTTCCACCGGCACCTGGGTGACCGTGGACCGGTTCGAGATCACCAGTGCGTCGGCGCTGAGCGGAAACTACCGGATCGTCAACCGCAACAGCGGCAAGCCGCTGGCAGTCGCCGGCGGGTCGACCGCTGACGGCGCGCTGGTCGTCCAGCAGACCGGCGGCGCACCGTGGACCATCGGCGCGGCGTCCGGCGGGTCCTACACGCTGACCTACACCGGCAGCGGCAAGGTGCTCGACGTGCCCGGCCACGCCACCACGACCGGGACTCAGTTGGAGCAGTGGACCGGGAACGGCGGTGCCAACCAGCACTGGTACCTGCGGCCCACCGGCGACGGCTACTTCACGATCACCAGCGCCGACAACGGACTGCTGGCCGACGTCTACGGCCGGGCGACCGACGATGGCGCACGGGTCGTGCAGTGGACGGCCACCGGGGGCGCCAACCAGCAGTGGCAGCTCATCCCCGCGTAACAGACCTCCCGGCCCGGCGCGCGCTTCGAACCGTGCCGGGCCGGTGAGCACCAACACGCCGCCGCAGTCGAGAGCCGGGCTCAGGTCGTCGATTGTCGAACGTTCGTCGATGGAAACAGCGGCGTCGCCGTGAGCGGTCACACTCGGTTCTGTCGAATATGCGTCGAAGCGCCCACGATTGTTCACCGCCGCACTTTCCGCAGGTCAAAGCACTTGCAAGCCTCTTGACGCGAGCGATGTCCGTGCCAATGATTCGAAGCGCTTCACCAAATCCCTCAACGAAGAGGACTCACACATGCGTCATACTCGACTCGATCTCACGATCATCGGGCTGAAGCGCAGGATCATCGCCCCGGTGGTCACGCTGCTCACCGCCTGCCTCGCCCTGGCGCTGGCCGCCGCTCCCGCCTATGCCGCAACCTGGGGGTCCTCCGACAGGTGGGCGTCCTGGAGCAACGGCGGCTACACGCTGTACAACGACGTCTGGGGCAATGGGGCCGGCCCGCAGTCGATCTGGGCGAACTCCTACAGCAACTGGGGAGTGTGGTCGGACCAGCCCAACACCGGGGGCATCAAGTCCTATCCGAACGTCACCCGGTGGGTCGGCACGCCGATCAACTCCCTGAACTCGGTGACCTCGGGCTACAACGTCTCGGTGCCCTCCGCCGGCGCCTACGAGACCGCCTACGACATCTGGGACTCGTCCAACTCCAACGAGATCATGCTGTGGCTCAACCAGACCGGGCCGATCGGACCGATCGGCTCCTACGTCACCACCGTGTGGCTCGGCGGCTACAACTGGAACGTCTACAAGGGGTGGAACGGAGCCAACAACGTCTACTCCTTCCTGAACACCGGCCGGTCGACCTCCGGCACCGTCAACATCCTCGACGTCCTGAGGTGGCTGGAGAACAGCGCCCACTGGATCGGCAACGTCACCCTGGGCAACGTCCAGTTCGGCTGGGAGATCACCTCCTCCAGCGGCGGCATGAACTTCCAGACCAACAGCTACTGGGTCTCCTACAACTGATGCCCTCGAACGGCCGCCCACGCTGTGGGGTTCTCCACTCGGCCGTGGAGAACCCCACAGGCGCGCGAATCAGCGTTGTCGTGTCGGAACTTCACCCCGGTCCGACGGGCGTCAGCGGACCCGCTCCGCGGGGCCGGTGCTGCTGCGCAACGAGATCGGCGGCGTGAGCAGGCGTTGCTGCGGCGGCGCGTCGGGCTCGGCGATGCGTTGGATGAGGAACTCGACCGCCGTGGTGCCCATCTCGCCGGCCGGCACGTCGGCGGCGGTGAGGGGCGGATGGAACTGCTCGGCCCAGTAGCGCGCCGCCACCCCCACGATCGAGAACCGGCCCGGCACGGACCGGCCGGCGCGTTCCAGCCCCCGCTGCACGCCGGGCAGCGCCGCCTCGTTCACCGTCACCATCGCGCTGATCTCGGGTTGGGCGTGCAGGAGTTCGACCACACAGCGCTCCCCCGCGGCCATGTCGTCGTCACAGCACAACTCGGTCCCGACGACCTGACGACGGGCTGCCGCTTCGACGAAGCCCTGCCGAGCCCGCTGCCCGGGACCGTAGCCGGACGCCACCAACGGCGCCGGGCGGTTGAGCAAGGCGACGTGACGATGCCCCAGATCGGCCAGATGATCCACGCACCTGGCCACCAGCGTGGTGTAGTCCACGTCGACCCAGCACGTCCGCTGTGGTCGCGAGGTGCGGCCGATCGCCACGAAGGGCATGCCGGCCTCCTGCAACCGCGTCACCCGGGGATCGTCCAGGCGAATCTCCATGACGATCACCCCGTCGACCCGCCGCCCCGTCACCAGCCGCTCGAACGACCGGTCATGGTCCTCGCCGGACGGCGAGAGCAGCACGTCCAGATCCGCGCGGGCGGCGGCCTCCATGACGGCGGCGACGAACTCCAACTGCATCAACGTCAACCGGCCGACCGCCGGCGGGACCACCAGTCCGAGCGTGCGGGTACGGCCCTCCTTCAGCGCACGGGCCGCGGCGTTCGGCCGGTATCCCAGCTCGTCCACGACCGCCTGGATCCGCCGCCTGGTCGCCTCCGACACGGAGCGCTTCCCGCTCAACGCGTAGGAGACGGTGCTCCGCGACACCCCGGAACGACGGGCGATCTCCCCGATATCCACCGAGCCCCCTCCGAACCGGTTCGGCCCAATGACACGCAGTGTAGGTCACGCCCGCATTCGAGGCGTTGACCGCCGCCAGTGTCGATCTCCGTGACATGCCGTGTCGATTCGACGGAGGACGCCCCGCGACGTGCACACAGCGCCGGCTGAGCGAACCCGTTGGGCGCAGCCCGATCTCGGTGCCGCCCCCCTGATCGAGAACGGGACGCGCCGGGCCGGTCAAGACCAGGCACCGTTTCCGTACATTGTGCGGATCCCTCGAATTCGTCAAGAACTCCGACGCTCACCTCCGAAGGACAAACGCGACCGCGCCTACCTGGCACACGGCCGGGCCGGCACCCGATCTCCGGAGTAAGTAACTCGCGGCCGCCGGACGTGTCAAGGCTCGCCTGTTGCCGCAACGCATCGTCACAGCTGTGGACACACGACCCCGTCTCGGTCCGGTGAAACTTTCATGCACGGCCCGAGCAAGGTTCGCAGGGTGTCGGCATGGACGGGAAACCTGCCGTTGACCGCTCTCGTATCCGGGTCGTAACATCCATCAATACCGCGAGTCGAATCGATTCGACACCGTCCATTCGACAATATCCAGAGCAGCGACCAGTCGGGGCCGGCAACCCGACGTCGTTTCCGCACGCACAGTCCGTTCCCCCGTTCGCTTCATGAGTTCATCGCGTCGTCACGGCATCGTGGCGCGGTACCCCAGGAGGAGCCGATGAGAACGAGAACCGGACCCGGTCGGCTGCTGCTGGCCCTCGGCGCAGCCCTGGCCTTGGCCGTCCCCCTGCTCGCACCCGGATCCAGCCACGCCACCCCGGCCGCCTCACTGACCGTGGACCTCGCCTCACCCCGAGGACCCTCAACCGGAGTAGGCGAAGGCTTCCTCTACGGCATCAGCTCCGACGGCACCCAACCCGTCGACCAGTACCTCAAACCACTGGGCATCAACGCCTTCCGCGGCGGCGGCTGGTTCTCCGGCGGCTGGATCAAAGACGGCTACCGCTTCGGCCCGGCCACCCAGGCCGACCTCGACTCGATGATCTCCCAGGCCAAACGACTGACCCAACCGCCCTACCACGCCCAGTACCAGGCGCTGCTCACCGACATCTACGGCCTCAACGGCGGGCAGCCCTCCAACACCGGTGTACCCGTGCGACAACGGCAACTGCTCCAACTGGGTCAGCTTCATCGACGCCACCGTCGGCGCGCTACAAGCCTCAGGCCTGAAGTTCGCCTACGACATCGACAACGAACCCGACATCTCCGTGTTCTGGACCCGCGGCGTGAACAGCGCCCAGTACTTCCAGATGTGGGACACCGCCTTCCGCGAGATCCGCCGCCTCGCCCCCGGCGCGCAGATCGTCGGCCCGTCCTTCGCCTTCACCCCCCAGGCCAGGTCGTCGCAGTGGCAGACCTGGCTGACCCACGTGAAGGCGGCCGGCACCGTCCCGGACATGATCACCAACCACGACGAGGGCGACGTCGACGACCCGGTCACCGTCTCCCAGTCGCTGAACAACGCCCTGACCACCGCCGGCCTCGGCCCGGTCCCGCTGTCGGCCAACGAGTACCAGCCCGCCGACCGGCAGACCGCCGGCGTGACCGCCTGGTACCTGGCCCGCTTCGCCCAGTCCGGCTACACCAACGCCATGCGCGGCAACTGGGTCTGCTGCATCACCCCCAACCTCACCGGGGTCCTGACCCAAAGCGGCGGGACCTGGCAGCCCACCGGCAACTGGTGGGCACTGCGCGACTACGCCGACCTGACCGGCACCCTCGTGGCCACCTCGGGCCAGGTCGGCTCGACCGCGATCTCGGCCTCGGAGGACGCCACCGCCACACGCGCGGTCGCGATCATCGGCGACGCCAACGGGACCACCGGCACCTCGTCGGTCACCTTCACCGGCCTGGCATCGGTCCCCTGGCTCGCGAACAACGGCAGCGTGAACGTCACCGTCCACCGCATCCCCGACCAGGCCCCGCTGTCCGCGCCGCAGGTGGTGTACAACCAGAACGTCAACGCCACGGGGGGATCGATCACCTTGCCGATCACCTTCCAGGCCTCCCACGACGCGTTCGCCGTCTACCTCACACCAGCCTCGACCAGCGGCGGCGGGGGCTTCCCCAGCGGCAACCACCAGCTCGTGATCGCCAGCAACAACCTCTGCCTGGACGTGTACGGCGCCAGCTCCAGCGCCGGCGCCGCGATCGACCAGTGGACCTGCAACGGCCAGGCCAACCAGCAGTTCCAGTTCGTGCCCGCCTCCGGTGGCTACGGCGAGCTGCGGGCCCAGGGCTCCGGCCAGGACGTGACCGTCGCCAACGGCACCACCGCCCAAGGCACCCCCGACATCGTCCAGGGTTCGCCGGGCACCACGGCCGCCAACCTGTGGCAGCCGGTGCAGCAGTCCGACGGCTCGTACGAGTTCCGCAACCAGAACAGTGGCCTGTGCCTGGACGTGTACGGGGCCGGCAGCAACCTCGGCCAGCAGCTGGACCAGTGGCCGTGCAAGAACGCGCCCGGCACCAACCAGGACTTCATGCTCCGCTGACCCGGCGCCGAAGTCCAGCTCTGGATCTGCAAGCAAGGCAGCAATCACAGTGGATGCTCGGCTGAAAGGCTCCGCAATGTCCTCTTCTCCCCATCAGTTCAGCCGACGCAGGCTGTTGAGCGTCGCCGGGTTCACCGGCATCGCCGCGGCCACCGGACTGGTGCGCCCCGGCATCGTCTGGGCCACCGCCGGTCCGGGCAGCTACACGGCCTCCTGGTCGTCGGTCGACCAGCACCCGCCCGCGCCGGAGTGGTTCCAGGACGCCAAGTTCGGCATCTACTACCACTGGGGCGTGTTCAGCGTCCCGGCGTTCGGCAACGAGTGGTACCCGCGCAACATGTACATCGACGGGTCGAGCGAGAACAACCACCACAAGGCCGTGTACGGCGACCCATCGGCATGGCCGTACCAGAACTTCATCAACGGCGCCCGGGACAAGGCCGGCAACTGGGTCCAGTTCGCGCCGAAGCTGAAGTCCGCCGGGGGCAACTTCGACCCGAACGACTGGGCCCAGTTGTTCGCCGACGCCGGCGCGAAGTTCGCCGGCCCGGTCGCCGAGCACCACGACGGCTACTCGATGTGGAACAGCGCCGCCAACGAGTGGAACTCGGTCAAGACCGGCCCCAAGCTCGACCTGTTGCGGCTGCACGCGGACGCCATCCGCGGCAAGGGTCTCAGGTTGGTGGCGTCGCTGCACCACGCCTACCACTTCAACGGCTACTACGACCACGTGCCTTACCAGTCCACGGATTCGCTGCGCCGACTGTTCGGTCAGAACGGATCCGCCGCGGAGAACCAGCTGTGGTACGACAAGCTCCGGGAGGTCGTCGACGGCTACCAGCCCGACCTGATCTACCAGGACTTCGATCTGAACCTGGTCGACGAGACCCAGCGGCTGAACTTCCTCGCGCACTACTACAACCAGGCCGTGGCCTGGAACAGGGACGTGGTCGCCACCTACAAGGACGGTTTCGACAACAAGGGCGAGGTCTACGACTTCGAACGCGGTGGCCCGGGCGACATCCAGAACCCGTACTGGATGACCGACGACAGCGTCTCCAGCTCCAGTTGGTGCTACACCGTCGGCATCGGCTACTACTCGGTCAAGGCCATGCTGCACGCGCTGCTCGACCGAGTCAGCAAGAACGGCACCATGATGCTCAACATCGCCCCGATGGCCGACGGCACCATTCCCGACCAGCAGCGGACGATCCTGCTCGGTATCGGCGACCACCTCAAGCGGTTCGGCGAATCCGTCTACAGCACCCGCGCCTGGGCGGCGTACGGCGAGGGGCCGACGAAGATGGGCGGTGGTTCGTTCACCACCCCGGTGGAAGGAACCAACACCGACATCCGGTTCACCCGCAGCAAGGACAACACCGTGCTGTACGCGACCGTGCTGGGCTGGCCCGGGAGCACCCTCAACATCACGACCCTCAGCTCGAACCGGATCAACCTGAGCGGCTTGGCCTCGGTGCAACTGCTCGGCCCGGACGCCGGCAACGCCGCGAACCTGCCCAACCGCAGCCAGGACGGCTCGGGTCTGCACATCGTCATGCCGTCGGCCAACCCGCCGTTCGACGCGCTCGCGTACGTGGTCAAGCTGACCTTCACCGGGCCGATCCCCACCCTCGGCGCCGCTCCGGTGCCGACCGGCTGGGTGAAGATCGCCAACGGCACCACGGGTCTGGTGCTGGACAGCGGCGGCAACGTCCCCTCCGGATCCCGGCTCAAGCAGTGGAACTGGGTCGACAGCACCAACCTGCAGTGGCAGCTGGTGGACGTCGGCGGCGGCTACTACCGCATCGTCAACAACGCCAACGGGATGGTCGCCGACAGCTGGGGCAACACGGCCAACGGCGCCACCGCGATGCAGGCTCCGTGGAACGGCGGCAACAACCAGCAGTGGCGGTTGAACAGCATGGGCAACGGCCTCTACCAGATCATCAACCGCGGCACCGGCACCGCCCTGGACGGCGCGGGCGACAGCACCGTCGGCGACTCCACCCTCCTGTGGGCCCCGAACGGCAGCACCAACAACCAGTGGACGATCACCGTCGTCTGACCCGGGGAGACGAGCTGCGGCGGTCGGCGCCAGCCGGCCGCCGCAGCCGCATCCGAGCACGTCGAGTCCATCGTGGACTGACCGTGGGGCCGCGACGCCAGACCAATCGGCGGCGGGCCCCGCATCGCTCGCACCGCCGTGCCACCTCGGGGGAGAGTCGGGGTGAACAGAGCTCCGACGGCAGTCGCGGTTCGTGTTGCGGCGTCACCGGGCTTCGACATCTTGACGGGGCGTCCGTCTGGGAGCGATAGTGATGGCCGCCACGCACGGTCCCCCGGAGTCGTCCCCAGCCCTTCTTCTTTGCCACCAAGAATGTTAGCGCTAACAATGCCAATCGCGTCATCGGTGAGTCTCCGGGCACCGAATCACCATCCGCCATGAACAAGGGAGTTCACCTATGGTCTCTCGACCGTGGATGCCACGCACCAGACGGCTGATCCTGGCCGCGGGCGCCGCGACACTGCTCGCGGCTGGGGCCGCCGTCGGCACGGCTGCGCCGGCACCGGCCGCTACCCAGGGACCGTGTGACATATACGCGGCCGGCGGAACGCCCTGCGTGGCCGCGCACAGCACCACCCGAGCGCTCTACGGCTCGTACTCGGGCAGCCTCTACCAGGTCAGGCGCTCGTCGGACAACGCAACCCGGGACATCGGGGTCACCAGCGCCGGCGGATACGCCGACTCCGCCGCGCAGGATTCCTTCTGTGCCGGCACGACGTGTCTCATCACGATCATCTACGACCAGTCCGGCAAGGGCAACCACCTCACCCAGGCGCCCGCCGGCGGCGCCGCCGGCGGGCCCGACAACCTCGCCAACGCGACCGCGGCGCCAACCAGTCTCAACGGCCACAAGGCCTATGGCGTGTACGTGGCGGCCGGCACCGGCTACCGCAACAACCACACGTCCGGCATCGCCACCGGCGACCAGCCGGAGGGCATGTACGCGGTCTTCGACGGCACGCACTACAACGGCGGCTGCTGCTTCGACTACGGCAACGCCGAGACCAGCAGCAACGACACCGGCAACGGCCACATGGAGGCCATCTACTTCGGCAACATCAAGGTCTGGGGCTACGGCACCGGCAACGGCCCGTGGGTGATGGCCGATCTGGAGAACGGCCTGTTCTCCGGGGTGAACGCCGGGTACAACGCCAACGATCCGAGCGTCAACTACCGCTACCTGACCGCCATCGTCAAGGGCGGCGCCAACCAGTGGGCCATTCGGGCCGGCAACGCGCAGTCCGGCGGCCTGTCGACGTTCTACAGTGGACAGCGGCCGAACGTCTCGGGCTACAACCCGATGCACAAGGAGGGCGCGATCATCCTCGGCATCGGCGGCGACAACAGCAAGGGATCGGCCGGCACCTTCTACGAAGGCGTGATGACGTCCGGCTACCCGTCGGACGCCACCGAGAACTCCGTGCAGGCCAACATCACCGCGGCCGGCTACGGTGCCGGCGGCACCGGGACCAGTACCGGCCCGCTGCACGCGAACGGCGCGGGCAAGTGCCTCGACGTGCCGAACTCGAGCACGACCCTGGGCACCCAGACGCAGATCTGGTCCTGCAACGGCCAAGCCAACCAGACCTGGACGCGCAGCTCGTCGAACCAGCTGACGGTCGCGCTCGGCGGCACGACGCTGTGCCTGGACGCGTACGGCCAGGGCACCACCGCCGGGACGAAGGTGGTGACCTGGTCCTGCAACGGGCAGGCCAACCAGCAGTGGACCATCAACTCCGACGGCACGATCACCGGCGCGCAGTCGGGGCTCTGCCTGGACGTGACCGGCGCGTCCACCGCCGACGGGGCGCTCGCCGAGCTGTGGACCTGCAACGGCGGCAGCAACCAGCAGTGGACCCTGGGATAGACCGAGAGCAGTTGCAGCACGAGTGTGCCGGGGCGGCTCCCAGTTCCCGCCCCGGCAGCACTCAACCGGCACCGAGCACGAACCTTTGTGGAACTCCGTGCCGCCACGACTGCTTACCGGTCCGCCGGACCACACCGTTGTACTGCGTGACCACGGTCTGTCCACTGAGGATCGGCGGTCCGCTCCCCTGCCGCAGGATCGTCGACTGAAATCCTTCAGGCCGACTCGCGGATGACGAGCTGGGTGTCGAGGACCGCTCGGCGGCGATGCGGCGCCGGCGCCTGGATCAACGCGAGCAGTTCCCTGACCATCAGGCTGCCCATCTCCTCGATCGGCTGGCGCACGGTCGTGAGCTGGGGTTCGGTCTGGCGGGCGATCGGCGAGTCGTCGAAGCCGACCACGGCGACGTCCTCGGGCACCCGGCGGCCGTGCCGGCGTAACGCGCGTAACGCCCCGGCGGCCATCAGGTCGGAGGCGCAGAAGATCGCGTCCACGTCCGGTCGGCGGTTCAGCAGTAGTCGCACGGCATGGTCGCCGGAGGACTGGCCGAAGTCGCCGTGGACGATCAGCCGAGAATCGAACCGGCCGGCGTCCAGCAACGCCGCGCGGTAGCCGGCCAGCCGGTCCACTCCGACGGCCATGTCCCCGGGGCCGGCGATCGTCGCGATCACGCGTCGCCCGGATTCGACCAGGTACCGCACGGCACGCTCGGCGCCGCCGCGGTTGTCCGCGTCGACATAACACAGATCATCGGCGTTCGAGCCGATCGGACAACCGCAGAACATCACCGGCACGGACACGCCGTCCAAGTCGATGGGATACCGCCCGTGCATGCTGACCAGCAGTGCGCCGTCGACGTTGCCGTGCCGCAGGTAGCGCGCGGCGGCGGACTGATAGTCCTGAGGCGAGTGCACCATGAGCAGCACCAACTGCATCCCCACCGGCGCCAGTTCGCGGCTCGCACCCCACAGCACGCGCGCGAAGAACGGATCGGAGAACACACGGGCGCCCCCCTCGCACACGATGAACGCGATCGAACCGGTACGGTCCGGCTCGGTGCCGCGCGTCGACCGTCGTCGCGCATAGCCCAGTTCCGCCATGGCGTTCTCGACCTGTCGCCTGGTCTCCGGCCGGACCTGGTGGAACCCGTTCAGCACGCGAGACGCGGTCGCGGGCGAGACGCCGGCCGTGCGCGCCACGTCCAGCAGTGTCGGGCGCGCGCCCGAAGTCGGCACCGTGGTCACAGCCACCTCCTGGTCACAACGACACACACCGTTACCTCGGTGTCATCGGATGCAACTTGTGGTGACAATCCGCGTCAACCAACACGTGGCCGAACGCAGGAACAGGCCATGAAAGTTTCAGAACGGTTATCGACCGAGCGACGGCGTCACACCGCTGACGTCAGGCCGATCCGCGCAGCACCAGGTTGGTGGGCAGGACGATCGCCCGGCAGCTCTCGTCGGCGACGAGCAGTTCGGCGACCGACCGCGCGCCCATCTCCTCGACCGGCTGTCGAACCGTGGTCAACCGCGGCGTCGTGTGCCTGGCCAGCGCGGCGTCGTCGAACCCGACGACGGCCACCTGCTCCGGCACCCGCACGCCCAACCGGCGCAGCGCGCGTAACGCGCCGACGGCCATCAGGTCCGAGGCCGCGAACACGGCGTCGAGCGCTGGATAGCGATCCAGCAACCGCAACATGGCATGCTCGCCCGAGTTGAGGGTGAAGTCCCCGCGGCAGACGATCCCGGCCGGCGCCAGGCCGCCCTCGGCCAGCGCGCTGCGATAGCCGGCCAGACGGTCGTCGGCCGCGATCATGTTCCTCGGTCCGGCTATCGTGGCGATGGCCTGTCGGCCCGACGAGATCAGGTGTGCCACGGCCTGCCATGCCCCGCCCGTGTTGTCCGCATCCACATAGGACAGTCCGGTCGCCGTGGGTCGGCCCACGCAGATCACCGGCACCCCGGCCTCCCGCACCACCTGTGCCGGCGCTCCGTCGGACTGCATCCCCACCATCACGACACCGTCGACATGGCCGCCACAGAGGTAGCGCAGCAGCGTGTCCCTGGGCGCGTTCCGCAGCGCCGTCGACACGACCAGCTCACGGCCGGTCCGCAGCGCCGCACGCTCGGCTCCGACCAGCAGCCGGCTGTAGAAGGAGTCGCGCTGATATCGCAGCAGGTCGTCGAAGACCACCACGGACAGCGCGCCGCTGTGCCCACGCGCGAGGTGCGGCGACCGCTGCCGCACGTAGCCCAGTTCGACCACGGCCCGCTCGACCCGGGCAGCGGTGTCCTCGTTCACCGGTGCCGACCGGTTGAGCACCCGTGACGCCGTTGCCACGGAAACCCCGGCCCATCGGGCGACGTCAGCCAGCGTCGGCTGGCGGTCGGGTGCGACCATCAAGGCACTCCTCACCAGGGCACGCCGTGCGATATACGCCCACACAGGGCCGACCGAGTCGATCGGCCGAATCACATTGCCCATGATCGAGACAATCGGCGGTGGGTCACACGACGCCGATCTGCCGTCGGAGCAGGCACGGTGAACCGATCCGCCGACGGGAGATTCCCCACGCCGGCATCCGCGCTCTTCCCGCACCGGTTTTTCGGTAATCCACGCGACTGTCCGGATCACGAACGCCACAGGCACCGTACAGTGTGCACAAGTTGTCAAGCGGCCCATGATGCTCACGGCGGTTGTAAATGTTTTCAATGCTGCGGCCGGGATCCAGTGCCCGGCCCCAGCCGCGGCGGCGGTCAGGGCGTCATGCCCGGAGGGTCGCCTCGGACACCGGCCGCTGACCACTCAGCACGTAGGACACGGTGCTCCATACGGCGCTGACCCGGCGGACGGTCTCTGACGTTCACGGCGCTCCTGATCGAATCGATTCGATGATGCCCGGAGTTGTCGAACGGGGCAAGGCTTGCCTTTGAGGAAACACTGACGATCACCGCGTCCAACTGTCGAACCGGTTCACCTGAGGCGAGGTTAAATACGCCTGTCCGACATGTCAACCGTCACGTCGAAAACGAAAGGCGGAACGCGGCCGTCGACACATTCGACGCCCAATTCGACGCCGCCGCGCAATCGGACGTGGGTCAACACGCGCCGGGTTACGCGCCGCCCGAGACCGGCTCAGGCACCACCCCGACGTCGTGGACTACTCGTTCCGACAGCCCGACTTCATCCAGCCGGAAGGCTCCTTTCGACTCGAGTGACGTCCATTGGACAGAACGGGAGAGCCGTGCCACGCGCGGGTTCGTCCCGCCTGCTCGTCAGCCCGTGACGTGGGACAGGAGGCGGGCCGCGGAGTCCCGCAACTGCGTTCGCACGGCGTCGAGGTCCACGTCGAGGAGGGCGTGGTCGCGTTTGCGCCAGCGCCCGGCGATCATGACCGCTTCGATGTCCCCGGAACCCGCGTACAGTGCTGTCGCGACGGGATTCGCCGTGGGGCCGTCGATGACGACGAGGTCGGCCTGCATACCCGCTTCGAGCCGGCCGACGCGGCCGGCGAGCCCGAGTGCTCGCGCACCTTCGACCGTCGCCCAGGCCAGTGCTTGCTTGCCGGTGATCGTCGCGGTGAGGGAGAACGAGCCGGTGGTCTGACGGTGGCGGTCGTGGTCGCGGCCTCGTTGGCAGGCCAACGCGATCCGGGCGGCGGAGAGAACGTCGCCGGGCGCGACGGCGTCGGTGTCGGTGCCCAGCGACGGCGCGGCGCCCAGCCGGAGCAGGCGCCCGGTGATGGGGAAGCCGTGGCCTTGGCCGAGCTCGTTCTCGGGCGTGCACGTGACGCTCGCGCCCGCGTCCACCAGTGTCTTGATCCACTCGTCGGTGAGCCCGGCGCCGTGCACGACGTTGGTGTCGGGGCTCAGCAACCCGGCGGCTCGCACCGCCTCCCACCCGGGCCCGGGCTCCCCGCCGCTCTGATGCATCGACACCACGAGCCCGCGCTCGGCGGCGGCACGGAAATCGGCGACCGCAGCGTCCGGAGTGGACAGTTGCGGTCCGCGGACGGCCATGCCGAGAGCGAGCAGCGGATGGGCGGCGACCGGGCCGTCGAGCAGCCGGTCGATCTCACGCACGGGGTGAGCCGCGTCGGCCGCGGAATACGGGGTGCCGTGCAGGAACACCCCGCGGATGCCGGACGCTCGCAGGCCGTCGAGCGCGGCGTCGGTGTGTTCCGGTGTGGGCGTGTTGTGGCACCAGTCGCCCAAGGTCGTGGTGCCACGGTCGAGCTGGCTCAGCGCGCCGGCAAGCGTGCCGACGCGCATGTCTTCGGAGCGGTAGTGCCTGGCCGCGCCACCGTGCATGCGGCCGAGGTAGTCCGCCAGCGTCCAGTCGGCGCCCACGCCCCGCAGCGCGGTCTGCCAGGTGTGCAGGTGGGCGTTGACCAGACCGGGCAGGATGATCCGGTCCGTGACGTCGACGATCTCCGCGCCGGTTTCGTCGAGGCCTTCGCCGACTCCGGCGATGCTGTCGCCGTCGATGAGGACGTCGGCGCGTTCGGCGTCGGGCCGGTGCGGCGCCATGGTGATCACGCGCGCGCCGCGCAGCAGGGTGCGGCTCATCCCGCCGTCTCCGGTTGGGCCACCGGCGTCATCGCGCGGGCGGCGGAGTGGGTCGAACCGAGGAAGTCCCGGGTCGCGATGTGTCCGACGTAGCCGTCGGGCCGGATGAGCAGCACAGTGTCGCCCTCGATTCCGTGGATACGGCGGAAGTCGTGCCGGGGATCGGTGAGCGCGTGGTCGGCATCGGCATCGGCGTCGATGACGACACGTCGCAGCGGCGCACCCGCGGCCGGCCAGTCCAGTTCGTCGCTCACCGCGGCGGCGTCCGGGCCGTAGGCGACCACGGTGAAGTGTGGGCCGCGATAGGTGTCGAACAGGCGCACCGTCGTGCCGTCCGTGCCGAGCAGTTCGGTGTCCGGTGCGCGGTCGCCGACCCGCAGCGTCGTCGTCCGGTCGCCGTCGCCCGGCGCGAGGGGGCCGCCGTGGTACGTAAGCGACAACTGCTGTTCGTCCTTGCCGCGGCGCAGGCTCGACGGGTCCAGCTTCGCAATGCCTTCGTACTTCTGCGTCGACAGGCCGAGCACACCCGCGGCGATCGGCAGCCGTTCGGCTTCGTAGCTGTCCAGCAGCCGCGCGTCGGCTCCGGCGAGGACCTGGGCGAGCTTCCAGCCGAGGTTGTAGGCGTCCTGGATGCCGGTGTTGAGGCCCTGTGCGCCGGCCGGGGTGTGCACGTGCGCGGCGTCGCCGGCAAGGAAGACCCGGCCGCGGCGGTAGGCCTCCGCCAGGCGGATGTTGGGCCGGAACACCGACCGCCACCGGATGTCGCGCAGTTCGACGTACCGGTTGCGGGTGTGCGCCCGGACCCGCCGGGTGATCGCCTCCTCGTCCTCGGGCGGCTCCTCGTCCGGGGCCAGGCGGACCATCCACTGGAACAGGTCGGTGTGCGGCAGCGGACAGGCGCCCACGAAGCGCCCCTTGGCCCCCGGCCAGACGTGCCAGCGGTGGCGGGACAGGCCGGTGGTGACGGCATCGACGATGAGCATCCGGTCCCGGTCGTCGGTCTCGCCGAGGAAACCCACGCCGAGGTGCTTGCGGACGGCGCTCGACCCCCCTTCCGCTCCCACGAGGTAGCGCGCGGTGATCCGTTCGGGGCCGTCGTTCCCGGTCACGGTCGCGGTGACCGACGTGTCGCCCTGGTCGAACTCGACGAGTTCCCGGCCGTACTCGACCTGGCCGCCCAGCTGACCGAGCCGGTCGCGCAGCACGCTGTCGGTGCGGTACTGGGGCATCAGCCGGGTGTTCGGGTAGGGAACGTCGGTGGTGCGTTCGCGGTTGCGGAACATGCGCCACGGTACGGTGACCGGTCCCAAGTGGATGCCGAGCCGGGGGTAGTCGCTGCTGCCGGCGAGGACGTCGTCGAGGATGCCGAGGTCGTCCAACACCTCCAGAGTCCGCGGCTGGATGCCCTTGGCGCGAGAGCCTTCGAAGGCGTGCGCGGCCTTGTCGATGACGCGGACGCCGAGGCCGCGGCGAACCAGGTCGATCGCCAGCGTGGTGCCGGTCGGCCCGGCGCCGGCGATCAGGACGTCGAGGGTTTTTCGAGTGTGGTTCACGGTTCGAGCCGATTCGGGTGGGGAACGGCGAACGACGCGATCAGGTCGCCGACGTCGTCCGGCCGTTCGAATGGAGCCATGTGGCCACAGCGGGCGATGACGTGCGTCTGCCGCGGGCGCAGCAGCGCGCCGGCGGTGTCGAGATGAGTGATGGGGGTGACCTGGTCGTCGTCGCCCCACACCAGCAGGGTCGGGATGCCGAGCCGGCCCGTCCTCCGGAAGAGGTCCTGCCGTTCGTACAGCGGAAAGTCCCGCAGCGTCTGGAAGAACGAGTACAGGGACCCTTCGTACCGGTAGGCGTCGCGCACCATCGCGACCAGTTCGGCGGATTGATCGGGAGCGCGGACGTTGTGTCCGAGGTGCCCCTCCAGCAACCTGCGGCCGAATCGCCGGGCGACGAACCCGGCCACGACGTCGTTGCGCAGCAACCGCTGCGGCGCGGGACGTTCGGCCAGCCCGGCCGGCCCCACGACGGTAAGCGTGGCCACGGCTTCGGGGTACCGGTCCGTGTAGGCCATCGCGACCAGGGCACCCATCGAGGTCCCCACCACGTGCTGCGGTGTGAGGTCCAGGGCCGAGCGCAGCTCCGCCAGCTGACGGACGAACAACACCTCGTCGTAACTGCTCCGGACCCGGTCGGAATAGCCGCGGCCGTAGGCGCTGTAGGCCAGGGTGCGAAGACCGCGGGCGTGCAACCGCGCGGCGAGGCCGTCCCAGTAGAACAGCGGGATCGTGAGGCCGCCGACCAGCACGACGAGTTCGCCCTCGTCGGGGCCGGCCAGCTCGTAGTGCGTCACACCGTCGGACAGGGTGACGAAACCGCCGCGCAGCGCCCGCCGCGTGGCCGCGTCGAGCCGGCGGTCCTCATCGGACGCGACGAAGTACTTCATCGCCGCCCCTGGTTCCCGGACAGGAATTCCGCGATCGCCGCGGCCACCCAGTCCGGGTCCTCTTCCGGGAGCAGGTGCCCGCCGTCGGGGTGGACGCGCTCCTGGGCGCCCGGGATGTCGCGGGCGAAGTGCTGCCCGTCGACCTCGGCGCTTCGCAGGACCAGCGTGGGAACCGCGATCCGCGGGATTTCGGTGCTGCGGTCCGGCTGGTCGGTGTTGGCGAAGTCGACGAATGCCGACCGGTTGCCCGGGCGGCTCGTCAACGCGTGCACCCGGTCGACCATGGCGTCGTCCACGATGGCCGAGTTCGCGCCGACCGCTTCCCGCAGCCCGCTTTCGGTCGCGCGGCGCGGGAGCCATCGCCGCAGCAGGGGGCGGAGCACCGGGTTCCGCGCCAGCCGCATCCCGGCGGGCAGTGTCTTGTCCGGGTAGCCGGTGGCGTTGACCAGTACCAGCCCGTTCACCCGCTCGGGGGCCTCCAGGGCCAGGTTCCACGCGATGTTGCCACCCAGCGAATTCCCGGCCACCGCGAAGTTCGGCAGCTGCAAAGCGGTCATGAAGCGGGCGATCGTTCCCGCGTACGTCCGGACTCGGTAGTCGCGGTCGGGCCGCGGCCCCGTCCGCCCGAACCCGGGGAGATCCGGACGGATCACGTCGTAGGACGCCGACAACAGCGCCGCTACCCGCTCGAAGCCTTCCAACGACGACCCGCTGCCGTGCAGCAGTACCACCGTCGGCCCCTGACCTTCACGTTTGTAGTGAACGTGCAGGCCGTCCACCGGGACGAGCCGGGTGCCAGAGGCGGGGTTGCAGTCGGTCCACATAATGGCAACAGTGTTGCCGTTATTGTGGGGGGTGTCAACCGGCCGTCATACTGACGGGTGTGACCAGTTCGTCCCCGCCCGGCGGGTCCGCTCGCCGGTCCCGTGGCCGCCCCGCCGTCCCGCTGGACCGCATCCTCGCCACGGCCTTGCAGCTCGTCGACGAGGAAGGCGCCGAGGCCCTGTCCATGCGGACCCTCGCCCAACGCCTCGAATCCGGCACGGCCACGCTCTACCGCCACTTCGGCAACCGGGCGACTTTGATCACTCACGTGATCGATCGCGTCTTCGGCGAGGTCGAACTCGACTCCTCGTCGCTGGCGGAGGTGAGCTGGGATCAGGCCTGCCAGACCGTCGCCCGGGCGATGTTCGACACGCTGGGCCGGCACCGGAAGATCGCGCCCCTGCTGATCGAACAGACCCCGACCGGGCCGAACGCCATGGTGCTGCGAGAACGCTGCCTGGCCGTCCTGCTCGACGGCGGGCTCCCGCCGGACCTCGCCGCACGCGCCTACGCCACCCTTTCGCGTTATGTCCTCGGCTTCGCGATCCAGCTCGCCGGATCCGGCGACGACGCCGAGCGGGAGCGGGTGTCGACGCATTTCCACGACCTGCCGTCCGACGAGTTTCCGGCCACCCGCGCGGTCGCCGACTCGTTGCCAGTGCCGCTGGAGGACGAATTCGCCTTCGGCCTGGAACTGATTGTCGACAGCCTGCGCCGACTGCGCACCCCTTGACCCCTCCGTGCAGAGCGGTCGCCGGTCGCTGCCGCCGCTCCGCCCGGCACTTGAGGCTGCCCATGTGCGTCTTCGGCCGGATCGAGGCGTTCGTCGGCGGCCGCCTCGCCCTCGACTTCAGACAGCTCGTCAGCAGCGTCACCGGCGGGAAGCGGTGGCAGCGCTGGTCCGTGTGCACCCCGGGCACCGTCGGCCCCACCCAAGCGAGCAATCGTCATTTTCCGCCGTGGGGCTGCCGACGAAGCCCAGTCCGATGGGCCAGCGTGCCGTCGACGAACGCGACGACCTGCTCGAGTACCTCTCTCCATCCCCCCGCGACGGGTGCATCTCCCGCGCGGTGGATCGGTGATCCAGGCCGGCTATGACCGGCCCGGATCACGCTCGGTCGAGCAGGCTGAGGATGTCGGAGAGGTCTCGCTCGAGCCGTCGGCGGCTCAGCCCGGCCCGCACACCCACCCGAAGGCCGAGCCAGGCGGTGAACAACACACTGGCCAAGACCTCGGGTGCGGCCGGGTTGGCGATGCTCCCCTCGCCCTGGCCGCGTCGGACGAGGTCGGTCAAGGCGCTCCGAACGCCGCCCAAGTGCTGCTCGACGAACTCGGCGGCGTCACCGTCGCGTGGCCCCACCTCGGTCGCCGTGTTCACCACCAGGCATCCGGTCCCGCGGCTGCTCTGGGACAACCCGGCTCCGAGCAGCACCCGCACGCCCTCACGGGCATCGGCTGCCCGCTCAACGGCTTCCCACACGCGACGGGCCTCCGTCTCCGCGTAGTGCCGCAACGACTGCATGAACAGGGAGTGCTTGTCGCCGAAGGTGTCGTAGAGGCTGCGTCGGCCGATCCCCAACTTCTCGGTGAGATCCTGCACCGAGGTCGCTTCATACCCCGTGTCCCAGAACAGGACCATCGCCTGGTCCAGCGCAACGGCAGGATCGAACTCCTTGTGCCGCACCAGTTCTCCTAGCTCAGATGCCGCTGGAACCACTGCACGGCCGCACCGCTGGCCGCCGGGAACTCCGCCACGTACGGGTCGAAGTGCCCACCGTCGACGGTGACCAGGCGCTTGGGCTCCAGCGCCTGCTCATAGGCGGCCAGCGCGAGGTCGGTCACCGTGACCGTGTCACGCAGGGCGATGATCATCAACAGCGGCGTGGGTGACACCCGCGGAGCCCATGCGCCGGGCTCATAGGCCCGAGCGAACCGTGTCGAGCGCACGGTGGCGTCGTTCTGCCACACCACGGCCGGCAAGTCCTGTAGGTAGAACTGGACTGCGTCGGGGGCGCGGTAGGACGCCGGCTGCGCGGGATCGGCGCTGACGATCGCCTGTCGACGCGGCGGCTCGCCCCGCAAGGCGGCCCGATCCTCTTCTGCGAAGGCTTCCTCCAGTGCCGCAGTCGCTTCGGGCGCGACCCGCCGCACCCCTTGCTGGTAGCCGCTGATGGTCGGCGCCTGTGCCACGACACAGCGCACCCGACGGTCCGTGGCCCCTAGCACGAGAGCGTGGCCGCCGGCGTAGCTCGTCCCCCACAACCCGATCCGCGCCGGATCCACTCCGGGCCGGCTCTCCAGGAACGAGATGGCCCGGCGCCAGTCCTCGATCTGGACCCATGGGTTGACCTCATGGCGGGGCTCACCGTCGCTGGCGCCGAATCCCCGGTGGTCGTCCACCAGCACGACGAAGCCGGCCTCGGTGAAGGCACGGGCGAACGGATCCAGCCCGTGTTCCTTCACGCCGGCATAGCCGTGGGCCATGGTGATGGCCGGTCGCGGCCGGTCGTCGCCGTCGGGCCGGAACAGCCAACCCCGCAACGTCACGCCGCCGTCGGCGGGAAACTCGATGTCTTCGCGTTCAGTCATCTGCTTTCCCTGCCGTGGTCACGAGAAGTAGGCGTCGAAGGACGCGGTGTCGGCGAAATTGCCGCTGAGGGCGGAGATCCTGCCGTCCCTGATGGTCAGCACGTTGACGATGTCCTGGTCGAGCGTGCGGCCGTTGTGGTTGCCGGTGTCGTGTAGTTCGACGGCGACGGTGTCGGCGCCGTAGGTGTACGCGCGCAAGGAGATGTTCAGGTTGTACCGCGCGAACGTGTCGACCAGCTTCACCACGGCGCGCTGCCCGACGGCCGTGCCGGACACGGCGCTGTGGCCGGGGACCGTCCAGGTGATGCCGGGCGTGGTGTTGGCGATGATGCCCTGGTGGTCGTCGTGGATGACCGCGGTCGCGAACCGGCTGACGATCTGCTGGCGCTGTTGGTCGGTCAGCTGGGGCGGGTGCGCGTCGGCCGCGACCGGGATCAGGCCGGCGGCCAGCACGGCCGCGCCGATCAGGGCAAGCCGTGAGGTGATCTTCACTGGCTCCTCCGGTTCGGGTCGCTCTCGGCGACGAGGTCGGCGGGCACGGGCAGCCCGAGGTGGTCGATCAGGGCCGCGAGCTTGGCGTCGAGCTCGATGCCGACGGCGGCGATGCGCTCGTCGGAGAAGCTGCCGAACCGGGTGCTGGGCTGGTCCACGGTGAACCATGTCCGGTCGTCGTAGTCCACGTGGATCGCCGTGCGCAGTGGGGCGTACAGCATCACGCCCGGATTGTGCCGGTACATGCGCTGGGCATAGATGTGGTTGCCCATCAGGTACTCCACGCACGGCCGTGACCGGCCGCTGAGCCGCATGGTCGATTCGATGTCCGCTCCCCAGTACCGGATGAAGCCGTGCGGCGCGTTCGCGGCGGCGGCCTCGGTCACCGCGTTCCAGCCGGCGCCGGCCTCCGCGAGTCGCGCGAAGCCGGCCACGTCCCACACCGGAGCGGCGAGTTCGTAGCGGCCGCGGAAGTCCTCGAAGCCCGCGGCGACGGGGACTTCGAGCCTGCGGACCTGGTGCGTGATCACCCGGACCCCGTCCGAGTCCATTGCGGACATGGTTCCTCCTAGTCGAGTAGCACTCAGTTGCCGGTGAAGTCGAGCACCGGCCGGGGTTTTCCGGCGCGCAGCGCATCGATCGCGGACGAGATGCCACGACGGGCGTCGTCGGTGTGGAACAGCGGCATCGCGATGTCGAACAGTGCATTGTCCGCGGCGCTGACGCCGCCGTCGACCCATGCGCGCAGCACGGCCTTGTTGGCCTCGTAGGCACGAGTCGGCCCGCCGGCTACCTTCGCGGCGAAGGACCGCGCGGTGGCAAGCAGTTCGTCGTCGAGCACAACACGATTGACGACGCCGGCCTGCGCCATCGTCGCGGCGGACACCTGTTCGGAGGTCAGCGTCCACTCGAAGGCGCGGGCCCAACCCGCGCGGGCCGCCACCCGGTGCGCGCCGCCGAGCAGGGTGATCACGCCGATGGACTGCTCGGGATGGCCGAAACGGGCGGTTTCCGCCGCGAACAGAACGTCGGCGCGCAGCGCCAGTTCGAAGCCGCCGCCGAAACAGAGCCCCTGAACCGCCGCGATCACCGGCAACGGCAGGCGTTCCAGGCGGTTGAACGCCACCAGGAACTTCTCGAACAGCACGCGCAGTTGACGGTGACCGAGGTCGGGCCAGGAGGTGATGTCGCCACCGAAGCTGAAGTCGCTTCCCTCCGCCCGCAGCAGGACGGCGCGTGCCGGTCCGGCCTCGATCGCCTCGACGGCGGCGAGCAACTCCTCCGCCGCCCGTTCGCCGATGCGGTTCTGCGGCGGGTTGACCAGCACGAGCTCGGCGACGTCGTCGTGGACGCGCCAGGTGACGTGGTTCATGATCGTTCTCCAACTGGACGAGGATCGCTCGCGTCAAGCCGAGCCGAGGTCGACGTAAGAACCATAGCACTTTTGGTCATTTCATCGACAGGGTACGGCCGCCCAATTTCTTACGGGTCTGCGAAGCGCCACCGCACGGGCGGCCAGCCGCTGGCGCACCGTCTCGGGCGCGACGCAGATCCGTGATGCCCGGCACCCGATAGATACCGCCGACGGGGTGCCGGTCCGGCGCACCGGACCGGCACCTGAGCTCACCTCAGTCGCGGAGGAAGTCCAGGGCCTGCCGCACGAACAGCTCGTGATGCTGGAACAGCGCGCCGTGGCCGGCGTCCGGATAGATGCTGAGCCGGGCGTCGGGCAGCAGTCGGGCCAGGTTGAACGACGAGATCGTCGGGACCATGGTGTCGTCGTCGCCGTTGACCACCAGGACCGGGTGGCGGACGTCGGCCAGGCCGGCCGGCGAGCTGCTCTGCTCCCACTTGGCCAGAGCGGTGACCTGGGCGCCGATGGCCTCGTTCGTCGCGGCGGGGTCCCGGTCGGCCGTGCGCTCGTCGAGCCGCGCGAGGAAGGCGTCGGCGGCGGCCTGACTGGACGCCGTCGGAGAGAAGAACAGGAAGTGCTTGGGGTGCTTGCCGGCCGCGGTGGCCCGCTGGACTGCGTCCTGCAGCACCGGGAGGATGTTGGCCGGTCCGGCGTCGCCGGCGGGCGCGGTGCCGGCGAGGATGACGCGCCGTACCAGCTCCGGGTGTTCCTGGGCCACCACCTGGGCGACCATGCCGCCCAGCGAGAAGCCCAGCAGGTCGACCTGCGTCAGCCCGAGCGCCCGCACGAAGGCCGCGGCATCGGCGCCCATGGCCTCGACACTGTCGGGTGCGGTCCCGGTCGACGAGCCGACTCCCCGCTGGTCGAACTCGATGACCCGACGCTCGGCGGCCAGGCCGTCGACCACGGCCGGATCCCAGTCGTCGAGCACGGCGGTGAAGTGGTGCAGCAGCACCAGCGGGATGCCGGTGTCGGGGCCGGTCTCCCGGTAGGCGAAGACGACGCCGTCGACGTCGACGGTGCGGGTGACGGCGTCGTTGTGACGTGCGGACATGGTCCTGCTCGTTTCTCTCGATCTGCGGAGGGGCGCGACCGTCATAGGATAGCGATCGCTATATAACGACCGCTATCCTATGCTCGTCGGGCACGGCCCGGCAAGAAGGGAAGCGACCGGACATGCGGTACCCGAAAGACCACAAGGAGCAAGCACGCGCCACGATCCTCAAGTCGGGCGCCCGCGCGCTCAAGGAGAAGGGCTTCACCGGCGTCGGCGTGGACGGCCTGGCCGCGGCGGCCCAGGTGACCTCGGGCGCGCTGTACTCGAACTTCGGCAGCAAGGAGTCGTTCTTCGAGCAGGTCGTCAAGGCCCAACTCGGGGCCGAGTTCGCGGCCATCGACGACCCCGATCCCGAGGAACGCCGGCGGCGGCTCCGCGAACTCCTCCGCTTCTACCTCAGCGACGAGCACTGCGAAGCCGTGGCCGACGGTTGCCTGATGGCCGCAGTGAGCGTGGACGTCGCCAGGGCCGGCGACTCGATCCGGGAAACCTACGAAGGCCGGATGGCCGACGTGGTCGCGCTCGTCGCGCCGGCCATGCCGGGACCACCCGAGGCACAGCAGGAGAGCGCATGGGCCGTTGTGGCCGCCATCGTCGGCGCGGTGACCATCGCCCGCGCGCTACCGCCCGGTGAGCGCAGCCGCGCCGTGCTCGACGCCACGCTTCATTCGGTCATGGCCATCCTCGGGGAGGACACGACGGCGTAAGTCCGGCTCAATCGCGCTTCGCCGTCGTCCGGCGCCGGGCAGCAACTCCCCGCCCCGCCGGTCGCAACATCGACTACACCACGTCCCTAGCCTCGGTGGTGCGCCGGCCGCCGCATGTTAATGATCGTAACATCCGCCACACCGCAGCCCCTTGTCCGACCAGCTGGTCGGACCGTATGTTACGGACATTAACATTGGCTCGGTCAAGGGAGTGAGCACAGATGTCCAAGACCGCACTCGTCACCGGCGCGTCCTCCGGAATCGGCGCCGAGTTCGCCCGTCAGCTCGCCGCGCGCGGCGACAACGTGGTGCTGGTGGCCCGGAACGTCGAGGCACTGGAGGCACTGGCGCAGCAGCTGCGCGACCGCCACCACGTCAGGGTGGACGTGATCGCGCAGGACCTGGCGACCGCCGACGGCGTGCAGCGCGTCGTCCAGGAGTTGCGCCGCCGCGACCTCCGCATCGACCTGCTGGTCAACAACGCCGGATTCGGCACGGCGGGCCGCTTCGAGAACATTCCGCCTGACCGCGAGCACGACGAGGTGATGGTGAACATCGTCGCCATGGTCGACCTGACGCACGCGGTGCTGCCGGACATGGTCCGGCGAGGCGCCGGCGGCGTGATCAACATCGGCTCCACGGCCGGCTACTCGACGCTGCCGTTCTTCACGACCTACAGCGCCTCCAAGGCCTTCGTCCTCCAGTTCAGCCTCGGCCTCTGGGCGGAGCTGCGCGGACGGGGAGTGAACGTCCTCGCGGTCACCCCCGGCCCGGTGAAGACGCCGTTCTTCGACAAGGTCGGCTCATCGGACGCCGCCATCGGCCCCACGATCACGCCCGAGCATGTGGTCCGGTCCGCGCTGCGAGGGCTGGAACGCAACCGCGGCTACCTCACGCCGGGCGCGGGCAACTTCGCGATGACCCACCTGATGCCCCGCCGCCCCCGCCGGTTCATGGCCCTGGCCAGCAGGACGGTGACCCGCTCGCTGGCCGATACGGTCACCCCGGCCTAGCACAGCCGCCGGCAAGCTCGCACGACCCGGTGACCGCGGTGGCGACGCTCGTTCGGCTGTGGGTGAACGGAACCCGGTTGGGGAACAGCGCACCGTAGCGGGTTGTTGTGTTGTCAAGCAGGACGCCCGCCCCCGACCGGAGGAGGAGCCAATGACCTTGATCGGCGCCGGGGCACTCGGCGGACGTCCCAGCGGAGACCGGCTCACCCAAATACGGCAGTCCCCGAACTATCGGGACGGCGCTTTCCAGAACCCGGCCGGCCCCGCGCAGCCGGTCCCGTCGGGACATCACCCGGCCGCCCGGCCGGATCGTCGTCGGCCGGCCGGACCGGTGCCGCTGGTCAGACCCGAACTCACCGCGCCGGCGACCGGCGTGCGAACCACCTGGCTGGGGCATTCGACCGCCCTGGTGGAACTCGAGGGCGGCACCGTGCTGTTCGATCCGGTGTGGAGCGACCGCGTCTCGCCGGTCGCCCTGGTCGGCCCGAAGCGCCTGCATCCAGTGCCGGTCGACCTGGCCGAGCTGCCGCCGGTCGACGCCGTGGTGATCTCCCACGACCACTACGACCACCTCGACACCGCGACCATCAAGGCAATCGCCGCGCGGTGGCCGAAAACCAGGTTCGTGACGCCCCTTGGCGTCGGCGCGCACCTGCAACGCTGGCGCATCCCGGCGAGCCGCATCGACGAGGTGGACTGGACGGAGTCGGTGACCGTCGCCGGCCTCACGCTGACGGCGACGGCGGCCCGGCACTTCTCCGGACGGGTCCGTCCGGGCAGCAACGGCACCCTGTGGGCGGGCTGGGTGGTGGCCGGCACGGCGCACCGGGTGTTCTACACCGGCGATTCCGGCTACTTCGACGGGTATCGCGAGATCGGACGGCGGCACGGCCCGTTCGACGTGACGTTGATCCAGATCGGCGCGTACTCCCACCTGTGGCCGGACGTGCACATGACGCCGGAGGAAGCCGTTGCCGCGCACCGAGACCTGCGCGGCGAGCTGCTGATCCCGGTGCACTGGGGCACTTTCGCGCTCGCCGGGCACTCCTGGTCCGAGCCGATCGAGCGGCTGCTGGCCGCGGCCGACGGCCTCCGCGTGGCCGTCCCACGCCCCGGCCAGTCCGTCACCGACGTGCCCACAACGGACTCCTGGTGGCGCGAGATCGCGTGAATGTTAACATCCGCAACATGCCGACCCCCAACACCAAGCCGGCGGGTTCCTACCATCATGGCGACCTGCGGCGGGCGCTGCTCGACGCGGCGCTGGAGCTCGTGGCGGAGAAGGGGCCCCAGGGGTTCACGATGAGCGAGGCGGCCAAGCGCGCGGGTGTCAGCACCGCTGCCCCGTACCGGCACTTCGCGGACAAGGACGCCCTGCTGGGCGAGGTCGCCGAACAGGGATTCGCCGTCCTCGGGCAGGCGCTGGACCGCATCACCGCCCGCGGCCGGGACCCTCTGGACCTGCTGGTCCGGCTCGGCCGCGGCTACGTGCGCTGGGCGCTGGCCAACCCGGACCACTACAAGGTCATGTTCGACGACGCCCACGGCGCGCTGGACTTCACCGACGTGCGGCCGGCCGGCCGGCACACCTTCCTCGTCCTGTTGAACGCCATCGAGGCCGGCCAGCAGGCGGGACTGCTCCGGACCCAGGACCCCCGCGCCGTCGCCGGTCCACTGTGGTCGGTCATCCACGGCATCGCGCTGCTGCAGATCGGCCACAAGTTCCGGGCCGTCGGAATCAAGGAGGGCGCCGAGGTCCTCGCCGCCCGCACCGTCACCGCGCTGCTGCGCTCCCCCGACATCGCGGCGACCGCGTAGTCACCCGGACAGCCGCACGAACCGACGGAGCCGAGGACGCGTCTTCCTCGTCCTGCTCCCGGGTGGGCCACCTGCCAGAAGTTGGCCGCGGCCGTATCCTCCTGACCCCGTGAACTCCCTCGCCGGTCGCATCCGCCTGTAGCGCACACTCGCTGCGCCTGCTCAGTCGTCGGCTACTTGTTGCCGGTCCGGCACTCGGCAGCACGGGGGTGGGTCTCGTACCACGACACGATCGCGCGGGCGACCTCGCCGGCATGGCGGCTCATGATCGTGAAATGGTCGCCGGGCAGGGTGCGGACGTCCACGGGGAACGGCCAGTCCTGGCGCCACTCCTCGTCGGCGAGCGGGGGTTCGCCGGCCGGGGTCTCGGGCGGGTTCGCCGCCTTGAGCAGCAGCTCGGGCACGGCGAGGGCGCGGTCGAGTCGCCACTGGTCGAGATACATGCCGATGTAGAGGACCGACGCGGTGATCTTCTCGAACGAGTAGTTCTCGGCCCGGGTGATCGCCTGGTACTGCTGGCGGAAGAAGTCCAGCATGCGCGGCGGAAGGTTGTCGTTGGTGTGGACGTCGATCAGCACCACACCGGCGGGCAGGTGGGCCTCGGCGAGTTCCAGGGCGGCGGCGATCTCGTGGACGAGGGCGCCGCCACCGGAATAGCCGACCAGCAGGTAGGGCTGGTCGCCGACCTCGCGGCGCACGGCGTCGGCGAGGGTGTCGACCAGTGCCGCCCAGGTGGCCGCCACGGGTGTGTCGGTCTCGTAGCCGGGCGGCACGATCACCGTCACGTCGGCGATGCCGGTGAAATGTGTGGCGAGGGCGCTGTAGTTCAGCACCGGTTCCCAGGTGGCGATGGACGGCACGCAGACGAGCTTGGGCAGCTTCGTGCCGGCCGCCAGCGTGGTGGTGCGGACCCCGCCCGTGAGTTCGGCGACGGTGGCGGCCCGGTCCCGGACCGCGGCGGCGGCCCGGGCGAGGTCGTTGGCGACGGGCTGGAGGCCGCGTTCGACCAGCGCCGCGTAGACACCGACGAAGTCGCGGTTCGAGGCCGGCGCCTCCGGCGGCGCGGCGAGCCGGTCGAGGAGGTCACGGGCCGCGGCACGCGGGGTCTCGTGGTCGAAGACCCAGGTGACCGGCAGCGTGAGGTCGAGGGCGCGGCTGAGGCGGTTGCGCAGCTCGACGGCGGTCAGCGAGTCGAACCCGGCTTCCCGGAACACCTTCGTCGCGGCCAGGCCTCCGTCCGCGACGTCGTGGCGGAGCACGATCGCCGCTTCCCGCCGGACCAGGTCGGTCAGAACCTCCATTTTCGCGCCCGCGTCCAGGGTGGCGAGATCGGCCGGGCCGGGGGCGACAGCCGTCGCCCGGGGGAGGAAATCGCGCAGCATCGGGTCGGTCGTGCCGCGCTCGCGAAGCGCGGCCCGGTCGATCCGAACGGGCACCAGCACCGGTTCGTCCGCGGCCAGGGCCACGTCGAGCAGCCGCAGCCGCTCGGTGTCCGGCAAGTCGTCCCAGGCCAGGGCGGTCGCGGGGAGACCCGCCGCGCGGCGACGAGTGGCCAGCGCGTTCAGGAAGGCGCCGGCGGCGGCTTCCTCGGCCCGACCGGCAGTGCTCAGCACGCCCGCGGCCGAGGAGAACAGCACGAACGCCCGAAGGTCCTGCTCACGGGTGAGTTCGTCCAGATGTCGGGCGGCGTCGAGGTCTCCGGCGTGGATCACGGCGGTCAACGGCCCGTTGGCGGCGAGCAGTTCCGCGGCCTGGTCACGATCGGCGATGTCGCCGCGCACCACGCGCACGGCCTCGCCGTGCTCGGCGACCAGATGCTCGGCGACGATGCTGCCGAACGCGGTGTCGCCGGTGATCAGCACGGTGCCGGCCAGGGTGCGCTCGACCGGCGGCCGGTCGAGCCGGGCCAGCCTCGGGACGAGCACTTGGCCGTCCCGGACGACGATCTGCCACTCCCCCGAGTCCAGCACGGCCGGGATCGGGCCGGGAGCGTCGACGAGCACGAAGCGATCGGGCGTTTCGGCCGCCGCGCTGCGCACCAGGCCCCATATCGACGCCGCGACCGGGTCCGTGGCCGCGCCGTCGGTGGCGATCACCAGTCTGGTCGGTCCGGTGCGGAATCGTTGCAGGGCTTCGACCACAGCTTCGCGTGACGTGTCGGGCGCTACGCGGAGCAGCGCCCACGGTTGGTCACCACCGTCGTCGACGGAGGGCAGTTCGACCGTGCCGACCGGCTGGTCCGGGATCGGAATCCAGCTCACCACGTACGGCCTGGGCGCGAAGGGCAGCGGCCGGGTGCTCAGCGAGCCGATCGTGGCGACCGGCCGGCCGGCGTCGTCGGCGATGGTCACGGCCAGGTCGGCGGTGAGCCGCACCCGGAGGGCAGTGCCGGCGGTCGCGTGCGGTGCGAAGCCGTGCCACGCGGTCACCGGCCCACCGGCAAGCTGCGCAACGGATTCCAGCAGGGCGGGGTGGATGACATACCCGGCCGGATCGGCGTCGGTCGCGAGTTCGGCGTACCAGGTGTCGCCGTCGCGCCAGGCCCGGCGCACGGTGCGCAACGCCGGATCGCAGTCGTAGCCCGCGTCGGCGAGGGTTTCGTAGAAGTCGTCGACGGCGGTTCCGGCCGGTGGCCACTGGGTCAACGGTTCGGGAGTGTCGGAGACGGTGGACAGGGTGCCTTCGGCGTGGCGGGTCCACTCGTCGGCGGTGCGCGAGTAGATCTCGATCGAACGCAGCCCGGCCGGGCCCGGTTCGCCCACGACGACCTGCACGGTGACGCGGTCCTCGTCGAGCACCAGCGGCGCCGTCAGGGCAAGTTCGTGCACCACCGGGCTGCCGACGTGCTGGCCCGCGCGCGCCGCCAACTCCGGGAACAGTGCGCCCGTCAGGTCGGACGCGCGGGACACCGTGCCGGACAGGACCACGCCGCGCCCCTTCGGGTCGGGCAGCGCCGCGCCCAGGATCGGGTGGTGCACGGAGTCCAGGCCGAGCCGGGAGACGTCGGTGGCCGGGTCGGGCAGCAGCCAGTAGCGGCGGTGGGTGAACGCGGTGGTGGGCACCGGGGCCGGCTTGGCCTCGGGCAGCACGGACGTCCAGTCGACGGGGCCGCCATGGGTGAAGATCTCGGCGAGGGAGCGGACGTACCGGTCGGTGCCGCCGTCGTCCCGGCGGAGCATGCCGATCACCGACGCGTCGGTGCCGGCGAGGGTGTCGGAGATCGGCGCCGCGAGCACGGGATGGGTGCTGACCTCGACGAACAGCCCGAAGTCGCGCAGGTTGGCGATGGCGTCGGCGAAGCGCACCCGCTGCACGAGGTTGCGGCCCCAGTAGCCCGCGTCGATCGGCTCCCGGACCCAGTCGGCGTCCACAGTGGACATCCACGGCACCGTCGGCGCCTGACCGCGGACGTCGGCCAGCAGCTCCAGCACCTTGGCGGCGATGGGCTCGGCGTGGCGGGTGTGCGAGGCGAACGACGCGGCGACGGTGCGCACGCGGACGTCCCGCTCGCGGTAGTGCCGCTCGACCTCGGCGATGGCCTCGTCCGGCCCGGCCAGCACCACCGAGCGGGGTCCGTTGACGGCCGCGATCTCGATGCCGTCCCACGGCTCGATCTCGGCCGCGGGCAGCGCCACGGTCAGCAGGCCGCCGCCCCGGCCCAGGTCGGCGCCGGTGGCGGCGCGCAGCGCGACCACCTTGGCCGCGTCGGCGAGGGAGAGCGCACCGGCGACGCAGGCCGCGGCGATCTCGCCCTGGGAGTGGCCGACGACCGCGTCCGGCCGCACCCCGTGCGAGGCCAACAGCGCGGCCAGCGACACCATCACCGCGAACGTGACCGGCTGCAGCACCTCGACCCGGTCCAGCGACCCGGCGCCGAGCACGACGTCACGCAGCGACCAGTCCACATAGGACGCAAGCGCCTGCTCGCACTCCTCCATCCGGGTCGCGAACACCGGCTGCGATCGCCACAGGTCACGGCCCATGCCCACCCACTGCGCGCCCTGCCCCGGGAACACGAACACCGTCCTGGGTTCGTCCCCGGCGACGGCGGTGACGACGTCCTCCGCCGAGCGGCCGGCGGCGAGCTCGGGCAACCCGTCACCCAGGATCACGGCCCGGTGCTCCCACCGGGCGCGGGAGGTGACCAGCGAGCGGGCGACGCCGGCGCGGTCGACGCCCGGCTGGGCCAGGTGCTCGGCCAGCCGGGCAGCCTGGGCGGCGAGCGCCGCGGCGCTGCGCGCCGTCACCACCAGCGGCACCGGCCCGGCCGGCTCGACCGGCAGCACCGCGGATTCGACCGACGGGGCCTCTTCGAGAATCGCGTGCGCGTTCGTGCCGGCGACCCCGAACGACGACACGCCCGCGCGGCGCGGATGCCCGTTGCGCTTCCATGGCAACGCCTCGGTCAGCAACTCGACGGAGCCCTGCGACCAGTCCACCTTGTCGGTCGGACGGGTCACGTTCAGCGTCAGCGGCAGCAGGTCGTTGCGCAGCGCCAGCACCATCTTGATCACCCCGACCACGCCGGCGGCCAACTGGGTGTGGCCCAGGTTGGACTTCACCGAGCCGAGCCGCAGCGGTGTCTCCCGGTCCTGCCCGTACACGGCCATGATCGCCTGCGCCTCGATCGGATCGCCGAGCACGGTGCCGGTGCCGTGCGCCTCGACGGCGTCCACTTCGGACGCTCGGACACCCGCGTTGGCCAGTGCCTGCCGGATCACCTTCTGCTGGGCCGGACCGTTCGGCGCGGTCAGCCCGTTGGACGCGCCGTCCTGGTTCACCGCCGATCCCCGCAGCACGGCCAGGATCTCGCGGCCCTCCCGCACGGCGTCGGACAGTCGTTGCAGCGCGAGGACTCCGACGCCTTCGGACCAGCCGGTGCCGTCCGCGTCAGCCGAGAACGACTTGCACCGCCCGTCGGCCGCCATCCCGCCCAGCCGGGTGACCTCGGTGAACGCCACCGGAGTCGTCATCACGGTCGCGCCACCGGCCAGCGCCAGTGAGCACTCCCCCGCGCGCAGCGACTGCGCCGCGAGGTGCAGCGACACCAGCGACGACGAGCACGCGGTGTCCACCGTGATCGACGGCCCGTGCGTGCCGAGCACGTAGGAGACCCGGCCGGACAATGCGGCCGGGGCCGAGCCGGTCAGCAGGAACCCCTCCGACTCGCTGCGCGACTCGCTGCCGTAACCCTGGCTGGTCGCACCCATGAACACGCCGAGTTCGCTGCCGTGCAACGAGGTCGGGTCGATGCCGGCCCGCTCCAGCGCCTCCCAGGAGCTCTCCAGCACCAGCCGCTGCTGGGGGTCGGTGGCCGCCGCCTCGCGCGGGGAGATGCCGAAGAACTCGGCGTCGAAGTCGCCCGCGTCGTCCAGGAACGCGCCGTGGCGGCTGATCGAGCGCCCGCCGGCGGCCTCGTCGTCGCCGAACAGCGCGGCCAGGTCCCAGCCGCGATCGGTGGGGAAGCCGCCGACGATGTGACGACCGGACGCCAGCAGATCCCAGAACTGCTCCGGGGTGTCGATGCCGCCGGGCAGGCGCAGGCCGATGCCGACGATCGCCACGCCCTCGCCGCGCTCGGCCTCCAACTCCGCGACCCGGGCGCGGGCCCGGCGCAGCTCGACGGTCATCCGCTTGAAGTACTCGACGTTCTTGTCGTCCATCGTCAGCTCAGCTTTCTCACCAGGTGACGGGCAGTTCGTGCAGCCCGAACACCGCGGACTCGTACTTGAACGGCAGCTCGTCGAACGGGACGGCGAGGCGCAGCCCGGGCAGGCGGGCGAACAGCGTGTCGAACACGATCCGCATCTCCAGCCGGGCCAGGTTGGCGCCGAGGCACTGGTGTGGCCCGTAGCTGAAGGAGACGTGGCCGCGGGTCACGCGCCTGATGTCCAGGCGGCCCGGGTCCGGGAACGCGTCGGGATCGAAGTTCGCGGCCTGGCCGAGGCCGATGACGCCCTCGCCGGCCCGGATGGTGACGCCCGCGATCTCCACGTCCTGCGCGGCCACCCGGGTGGTGACCAGGTCGCCGACGTTGAAGTAGCGCACCACCTCCTCGACCGCGTCCGGGGTGAGCGACGGATCGGCCCTGATCGCGGCCAGCTGGTCGGGGTTCTCCAGCAGCGCGACGATGCCCAGCGACGTCGCGTTGGCCGTCGTCTCATGGCCGGCGATCAGCAGCAGGAACGCCAGCGACACCAGGTCGTCGTGGTCGTAGGCGCCCTCGGCGCGACGCTTGCGGACCTGACGGCCCAGCAGGTCGTCGCCGGGGTCCTTCTCGGCGGCGAGCACCAGGCCGTCCAGGTAGTCCTGCAACTCGTTCATGGCGGTCAGCCGCTCCATCGGCGTCGGGCCGCGGCTGGTCATCGTGGTGCTGCGCTGCTGGAAGAACTCGTGTTCGGCGTACGGGACGCCGAGCAGTTCGCAGATCACCAGCGAGGGCACCGGCAGCGCGAGCGCCTCGACCAGGTCGGCCGGGCGCGGACCGGTGACGACGGCCTCGACGTGCTCGTCCACGATCTGCTGGATCCTCGGCTCCAGCTCCAGGATCTTGCGCATGGTGAACTCGCCCTGCACGTAGCGCCGTGCGACGGTGTGCGCGGGCGCGTCCATGCTGAACATCGACGGCTTGAGCCGGCCCGGCGGCTGCGGGCCGATCCCGAACAGGTCCGGATAGCCGGGGGCCTCGCGGTCGGCGCTGAACCGGGGGTCGTTGAGCATCGCCCGGACGTCGGCGTTGCGGGTCAACGCCCACACCCGCTGCCCGGAGCCCAGTTCGAGCTGCTGCGCCCGGTCCTGGGCGAGGTAGCGCGTGTACTCCTCCGGTGGTGCGAACGGGCACCCCCGGCGGCTCATCGGGAAGCTGACGCGTTCTGGTGCGCTCACCGGTGTTCTCTCCCTGTGTGGTCAGCCGAGTTCCCGGTCGAGGAACTCGAACAGGTTGTCCTCGGTCACCGAGTCGAGATCCGGTTCGAGACCGGCGTCGGGTGCCGCCACCACGCGCAGCAGGTCCCGCAGCCGCTCGGCGACGTCCGCCGCCGCGCCGGGATCCAGCTCGGGCAGGGCGGTGGCGAGGTCGTCGAGTTGGCGGCGGATGCCCGCCAGCGGGTCGGGCGGGGCGAACAGCAGCGTGCCGAGATGGTCGGCCAGCGCCACGGGCGTCGGGTAGTCGAACACGACGGTCGCCGGCAGCGTGCGGCCGGTGCGGGCGCCGAGACGGTTGCGCAGCTCGACGGCGGTGAGCGAGTCGAGCCCGGCATCGCGCAGCGCCCGACCGGGTGCGGGCGCGCTGTCCAGGCCGAGCACTGCCGCGGCCTCGGCCTGGACCAGGGCGAGCAGGGTGGCCGGATCCAGCGGCAGATCCGGCGTCGCGGCCTTCGGCTTGCTGGCGACGGAACCGGTCAGCCGGGTCAGCAACGCCGGCACCGGCCGCTCTCGCAGGGCACGCAGGTCCGTGATCATCGGCACCAGCTGGGCCCGGTCCGACCGTAGCGCCACGTCGAACAACCGCATCCCCTCGGCCGCGTCCAGTTCCCTGGTGCCGGGGAACCGGTTGAGGCCCGCGTTCAGGCCGCCGAGTTCCTGCTGCCACGGTCCCCAGGCCAGCGAGACCGCCGGGTAGCCGGCCGCGCGGCGACGCGCGACGACGCTGTCGGCGTAGGCGTTCGCGGCGCAGTAGGCCGCCTGGCCCGCGTTGCCGAACACCCCGGCGGCCGAGCTGAACACCACGAAGGCGGCCAGGTCGAGTCGCCGGGTCAACTCGTCGAGATGGGTCACGGCGTCGGCCTTGGGTCGCAGCACCCGATCCAGCGCCAATTCGTCCACTGTGGACAGAATGCCGTCGGCCAGCACACCCGCCGTGTGCACGACCGCGGTCAGCGGAGTGGGCGCGGCGGCGAGCGCCGCGGCCACCTGGTCGCGGTCGGCCACGTCGGCCGCCACGAACTCGGCTCGGGCGCCGAGCCCGGCCAACCGGGCCCGCAACTCGTCCGCGCCGGGCGCCGCAGCGCCCTGTCGCGACACCAGCAGCAGCGACCGCACGCCGTGCGCACCGGCCAGGTGCTCGGCGGTCAACGCGCCCAGCGCACCGGTGCCGCCGGTGATCAGCACGGTGCCCTCCGGGTCGAGTGGCACGGGCTGGACCAGCACGTTCTTGCCGACGTGCTGCGCGCGAGCCATCGCGTGATACGCCTCGGGCGCCCGCTCGGCCGCCCACCGCGTGATCGGCGGCAGGGTCAGGTCCCCGGACTCGAACAGCCCGACGACCCGGCGCAGCAGCTCGCCGATCCGTTCCGGCCCGGCCTGTTCCAGGCTGAACGCCCGGTAGCCGGGGATGCCTTCCCGGATGTCGGTCTTGCCCATCTCCAGGAACCGGCCGCCGGTCGCGAGCAGGCGCAGCGACGCGTCGGTGAACTCGTTGGCCAGCGCGTTCAGCACCACGTCAACCGGCGGGAACCGCTGCTCGAAGGCCAGCGTCCGCGAGTCGGCGACATGATCGGCGGGCAGTCCGCGGGCCACCAGCAGGTGCTGCTTGGCCGGGCTCGCGGTGGCGTAGACCTCGGCGCCGAGATGGCGGGCCAACTGCACCGCCGCTGTGCCGACACCGCCGGTCGCCGCGTGCACCAACACCTTCTCCCCGGCTTGCAGCCCGCCGAGGTCGATCAGCCCGTACCAGGCGGTGAGGTAGGCGATGGGAACCGCGGCCGCCTCGGCGAACGTCCAGCCCGGCGGGATCGGGATCACGGTCCGCACGTCGGCGATCGCATGCGTGGCATGCGCGTTCGCGACGACGCCGAACACGCGGTCGCCCGGACGCAGCGTCGTCACGCCCGGCCCCACCTCGGTGACGACGCCCGCCGCCTCGGAGCCGAGCGCCTCGGCCTGGTGAATGCCCAGCGCCATCACGACATCGCGGAAGTTCAGCCCGGCCGCACGGACCTCGATCCTGAACTCCCCGGGCCCGGGGTCGGTCAGGCTCAGCGGCACCGGGGCCACGCCGTCGGCGGTGCCGCTACCGGTGATGGCCAGCCGCCACGGATCGGTGCCCCGCACCGCGTGCCGCACCAGCCGGGGCACGCGCAGCTTTCCGTCCACAAGGGACAGGTGCGGCTCGCCGGCGGCGGGCACGGCGGCCGTCGGATCGTCGGTCTCCACCAGCACGAAGCGACCCGGGTGCTCGGCCTGCGCGGCCCGCACCATGCCGCCGATCGCCGCCGCCACCGGATCATCGGCGGCCGGGCCGGTCACCACGGTGAGCGGATCCGCCGCGTCGACGGTGGCGCGCAACGCGGTGAGCACCTCGGCCAAGGCCGCGCGGACCGGTCGATCCGACGGTGCCCGCAGGACAGACGCCGCGGTGCCGGTGGCCGAGACCGGTTGCCAGTCGACCGCGTAGAGGTGCTGCTGGGTGTCCGTCATGGGCTTGCTGACCAGGGAGTCCAACGTCAGCACGGGCGCACCGGCGAAGTCCGTCGCGACGAGCTTCATGGCGTCGCCGGTCAGCGTGAGTCGGACACGCAGCTCACGAGCGCCGTCACGGTGCACGGCCAGCCCGGTCCACGCGAACGGCAGTCGGACCTGGCCCGGTTGCGCGCCGATGATCGCGGCGTGCAGGGCGGCGTCGAGCAGCGCCGGGTGCACGGCGAAGCCATTGCCCTCGGCATCCACCGTGATCTCGGCGAACATCTCCTCGCCGCGCCGCCACGCGGCCCGCAGGTTCTGGAAAGCGGGCCCGTATTCGTAGCCGACGTCGGCCAGATGCGGGTACAGATCTGCCACGTCAAGTGGGTCCGCGCCAGCCGGCGGCCACTCGGGCATCGGTACGGGATCCGGCGCGTCGGTGGACAGTTGGCCGGTTGCGTGTCGGGTCCACCCGCCGCCGTCCGCTCGCCCGTGAATCGTGAGCGCGCCGGCTCCGTCGACCGCGACCCGGACAGCAACCGGGCCGTCGAGGATCAGCCGCGCCTCGATCACCAGTTCCGCCAACACCGGACGCCCCGCCCAACGGCCGGCCTGTACCGCCAGTTCGGCCAACAGCGCGCCCGGGGCCAAGACGGTGCCGTGCACCGCGTGATCAGCCAGCCAGGGCTGCGTGTCGGTGGACAGTCGCCCGGTCAGCACCACCCCACCGGACTCGGGATCCTCGACCACCGCACCCAGAACCGGGTGCCCCGCGGCGACAAGGCCCGCCGACGCGACGTCCGCGCGACCGGAGGGCATCAGCCAGTACCGCCGGTGCTCGAACAGGGTCGTGGGAATCGAAGCCAGCGGCACGTCCGGTATCACGGACCGCCAATCGACCCGGCCGCCCTGCACGAACACCTCGGCCATCGAACGCAGGAACCGCGCACGGTCACCCTCGCCGCGTCGCAAGCTCCCCACCGCCACCGCATCGGGCGCGGTCTCGGCGATCGCGGGAACCAGCACCGGATGCGCGCTCGACTCCACGAACAGCCCGAAGCCGTCGCCGGTCAACGCCGTCACCGCATCGGCGAACCGCACCGGCTGCCGCAGGTTGCGCACCCAGTAGTCCGGCCCCGGCGGCTGATCCACCCAGGCCAGGTCGACAGTCGAGAACCAGGGAATTCGCGGAGTCCGCGGACTGATCCCGGCCAGCAACTCGACGATCCTCGGACCGATCGACTCCACCTGCGAGGTGTGCGACGCATAGTCCACCGGCAGCCGCCGCACCCGCACGTCGAGGGCCTGGTAGTGACGCTCCAGTTCGTCCAGCGCAGCCGGTTCGCCTGCCACCACCGTGGCGGCTGCGCTGTTCACCACGGCCACCTCGACCCCGGCCGGCAACTCGATCTCGTCGGGGGCGAGCGCGATCGACAGCATTCCGCCGCGCCCGGCCAGATCCTCGGCGATCACCCGACTGCGCAACGCCACGATCTTCGCCGCGTCAGCCAGCGACAACGCGCCGGACACGCAGGCCGCTGCGATCTCCCCCTGCGAATGCCCGAGCACCGCGTCCGGCCGGAAGCCCACTGACTCCCACAACGCGGCCAGCGACACCATCACCGCGAACGACACCGGCTGCACCACGTCCACTTGGTCCAGCCCACTGAACAAGTCCTCCAGCGACCATCCCAAAGCCGCCGCACACTCCACCATCCGCTCAGCGAAAACAGGCTCGGACATCAACTCCCGGCCCATGCCCACCCACTGCGCGCCCTGCCCCGGGAACACCAACACCGTCCGGCCCAGATCGCGCGCGATCCCGGTCACCACTTCCGGCGACGCGAAATCACGCAGCCCGGCCGCGCTCAACGCCACCGCACGATGCCGATACTCGGGCCGCGCGACCACCAAACTACGGGCCACCCCTGCCAACGGCATCTCCGGCGAGAGGTGATCGGCCAGCCGAGAAGCCTGCGCCACAAGCGAAGCCGGCGTGCGCCCACTCACCACCAGCGGTGCCGGAGCAGTCGGCATTGCCACCGGTTCGACGGCGGGCGGCTCCTCGACGATCACATGCGCATTGGTGCCCGACACCCCGAACGACGACACACCCGCCCGCCGGGGACGGCCGTTACGCGGCCAAGCCGACGACTCGGTCAGCAACTCCACCGCGCCCGACGACCAATCCACCTTGCTGCTCGGCGCGTCCACGTGCAACGTCCGCGGCAATCGACCGTGCCGCAACGCGAGGATCATCTTGATCACACCGGTCACGCCGGCCGCCGCCTGGGTGTGGCCGAGATTCGACTTCACCGAGCCCAGCAACAGCGGCGCGTCCCGATCCTGGCCGTACGTCGCCAGCAGCGCCTCGGCCTCGATCGGATCACCCAGGGTCGTGCCGGTGCCGTGCGCCTCGACCGCGTCCACATCGGACGGCCGGAGGGCGGCATTGGCCAGTGCGCGGCGAATGACGTCCTGCTGGGCGGGGCCGTTCGGTGCGGTGAGGCCGTTGGACGCGCCGTCCTGGTTGACCGCCGAGCCCCGCAACACCGCCAGCACCTCGCGGCCTTCGGCCAACGCGTCGGACAAACGTTGCAGGACAAGCACGCCGACGCCCTCGGCCCAACCAGTGCCGTCCGCGGCCTCGGCGAAGGACTTGCAGCGCCCGTCACCGGCCAGGCCGCGCTGGCGAGCGAACTCGATGAACACGGCCGGCGTCGACAACACCGTCGCGCCACCCGCCAACGCCAACGAACACTCCCCCGCCCGCAACGCCTGCGCCGCGAGATGCAACGACACCAACGACGACGAACAGGCCGTATCCACCGTCACCGCCGGCCCACGAACCCCCAGCACATACGACACCCGACCGGCCGCCACACTGCCGGAGGTGCCGATCCCCAGATAGCCCTCCACCTCCGGAGACTGCGCGCCCAACCCGTAGTCGTGGTACATCAGCCCGGTGAACACGCCGACATCACTGCCACGCAACGAATCCGGCGCGATACCCGCCCGCTCCAACGCCTCCCACGACGTCTCCAACAACAACCGCTGCTGCGGATCCATCGCCAACGCCTCACGCGGCGAGATCCCGAAGAACTCCGCGTCGAAGTCGCCGGCATCGCTGAGGAATGCCCCGGCCCGGGTGTAGGTCGTGCCCGGCTTCTCCGGGTTGGGGTCGTAGAGCGCGGCGAGATCCCAACCACGATCGGCAGGGAAACCGGTGACCACATCCCGGCCCTCGTCCAACAACTCCCAGAACTGCTCCGGAGTCGCAACGCCACCCGGCAACCGCAGGCCCATGCCGACGATCGCGATGGGGTCGGCGGACTCGACGGCGGCCGACCGGGCCGGCACCGCTTCGGTCGCACCGCCCAGCAGCCCGGCGAGGTGTGCGGTCAACGTCTCCGGATCGGGCCGGTCGAACACCAGCGTCGCGGGCAGCCGCAGACCGGTCGCGGCGGCCAGACGGTTGCGCAGATCAACGGCGGTCAGCGAGTCGAACCCGAGGTCACGGAACGCCCGGCGTGGCTCGATCGCCGGCTCGGGCAGCCCCAGCACAGCGGCGGCCTCGCGCCGCACCAACGCCGCGACATCGGTGGGCGCGGCCACCGACGACACCGTCCGGCGCACCGGCCCGGCCAGCCCGCGCAAGATCGCCGGCAGGCGATCGTCCAGCGCAAGGCGGCGCAGTGTCGGCACGCTGACCGACAACGGCACCAGCAGCTCGTGATCCGAGCCCAGCGCCTCGTCGAACAACCGCAGCGCGTCCGCCGTCGGCAGGGCGCGCATGCCGTTGCGCTCCAGGCGTCCCGCATCGGCGGTCGCGGTCATGGTGCTGCGGTCCTCCCACAGGCCCCACGCCAACGACCACCCCGGCAAGCCGGCCGCCCGGCGCCGCGCGACGAGATCATCGGCGCATGCGTTGGCGGCGGCATAGTTGGCCTGTCCGGCATTGCCGAGAACGCCGGCCGCTCCCGAGAAGACGATCAGCGGCGCCGAGGTCAACTCGTCCAGATGGCGCAGCGCGTCGACCTTCGGCCCGAACACCGCGTCCAACCGCGCCGCGTCCTGTCCGGCCAACGTCGCATCCGCGATCACGCCGGCCGCGTGCACCACCGCCGACACCGGGCCGGCGAGCGCGAGCAGACCTTCCACCTCGGTCCGCACCGAGACGTCGCAGTCGACAAGATCCACGTCCGCGCCGAGGGCGAACAGTCGGTCGCGCAGTTCGGTCGCTGCGTGGGCGGACCGCGAAGCCAGCACCAGCCGCCGCGTGCCGTACGCCGTCACCAGGTGCTCAGCGAGCAGACCGCCGAGGGTGCCGGTGCCGCCGGTCACCACGACCGTGCCGGTCAGGTCGATCGTCGGCTCGCCGGGCTGCGCCGGCACCAGGCGGGGCGCGAAGACCTTGCCCCCGCGAAGACTGATCTCCCACTCACCGATCGCCGCCGCGCCGGCCGCGACGCCGAGAGCATCACCGTCGGCCAACAGCACCCGACCCGGCTGCTCGGCCTGCACCGACCGGACGAAACCCCGAACCGCGGCATCCGTGGTCCACACGACCAGGCCATGATCGTCAATGACCCTGCGGACCTTGTCCAGGGTGGCGAGGACGGCGGTGCGTGAATCGGTCTCCGGGACGCGGTGGAGCTCCCAGTCGCCGCGAGGCGCCGACGGCACGGCGACCGGTACCCAGTCCACTGTGTACAGTCGGCCCCGACGTACCGCGGTCGTGGTGAGCGGCCGGGTGTCCATGCCGTCCAGCGTGAGCACGGGCGACCCCGACTCGTCGGTCACGAGCAGGGCATTGCCCGCGCCCAGCCGAACCCGCACCGACCGCGCGCCCGCTGCGTGCACGGCCAACCCGTGCCAGACGAAAGGAACCTCGACCGGGTCGTCGGTGGCCTGGTCACGTCCCGCGATGTGCAGCGCCGCGTCGAGCAGGGCCGGATGAACGGCGAAGCCGTCGACGTCGCCGTCGAACGCGACCTCGGCGAAGAGGTCGCCGCCACGTCGCCATGCCGCTCGCACTCCTTGGAAGGCCGGGCCGTATTCGTATCCGGCCTTGGCCAGGCGCGGATACAGGTCGGTGACATCCAGTTCCTCGGCACCGGCCGGCGGCCACTCGGGCATCGGCGCGGGATCCGGCGCGTCGGCGGACAGTCGACCGGTCGCGTGCCGCGTCCATTCCCCTTCGTCGGCTCGGGCGTGCATCACCAGCGCGCCATTGCCGTCCACGGCCACCCGCACCGAGACCGGACCGGCCGGCGTCAGCGGCGCTTCGATCACCAACTCGGCCAGCACCGGCCGCCCGACCCGGTCACCGGCCTGCACCGCCAATTCGGCCAACAGCGCACCCGGCACCAACACCGTGCCCCGCACCGCGTGATCAGCCAGCCACGGCTGCGAGTCGGTGGAAAGCCGCCCGGTCAGCACCACCCCACCGGACTCGGGATCCTCGACCACCGCACCCAGGACCGGATGGCGGGCCGACTCCAACCCCGCCGACGCGACATCCGCGGTGCGAGCGGGCATCAGCCAGTACCGCGTCGACTCGAACACCGTGGTCGGGACCGGGGCCAGCGGCACATCCGGTATCACCGACAGCCAGTCGACCTGGCCGCCCTGCACGAACACCTCGGCCACGGAGCGCAGGAACCGCCGGTGATCACCCTCATCCCGACGCAGGCTGCCCACGGCCACTGCATCCGGTGCGGTCTCGGCGATCGCCGACACCAGCGTCGGATGCGCACTCGACTCCACGAACAACCCGAAGCCGTCATCCGCGAGCGCGGCCACCGCATCGGCGAACCGCACCGGCTGCCGCAGGTTCCGCACCCAGTAATCGGGGCCGAGTTCGCCGTCGATCCACTCAGCGTCCACAGCGGACATCCAGGGGACCCGGGGCGGCTCGGTCCGGATGCCCGCCAACTCACCGGCGATGCGGTCCGCGACCGCATCCACGTGCGCGGTGTGCGAGGCGTAGTCCACCGGCAGCCGGCGGACCTGCGCCCCCAGCTCGCGGTAATGCCGCTCCCGCTCGTCGAGCGCGGCCGGGCTACCGGCCAGCACGACCGAACGCGGGCCGTTGACCACCGCGATCTCGGTGTCGCCCGGGTCCACGTCGTCGGCGCCGATCCCGACCGACAGCATCCCGCCGCGCCCGGCCAGTTCCTCGGCGATCACCCGGCTCCGCAACGACACGATCTTCGCGGCGTCGGCCAGCGACAACGCACCGGCCACACAAGCCGCCGCGATCTCGCCCTGAGAATGCCCGATCACCGCATCGACCCGCAGCCCGTGTGCCTCCCACAGCGCCGCCAGCGACACCATCACCGCGAACGACACCGGCTGCACGACGTCGACCCGGTCCAGATCCCCGAACAAGTCGTCCATCCCCAGGGCCGCGGCACATTCCGCCATCCGAGCGGCGAAGACCGGGTGAGACATCAGCTCCCGGCCCATCCCCGCCCACTGCGCACCCTGCCCCGGAAACACCAGCACTGTCCGGCCGAGGTCCCGCGCAACTCCGGTCACCGCGTCGGCCGAAGCGAGATCCTCCGGGGTCAATGCCACCGTGCGATGCCGAAACACCGGCCGCGCGACCACCAAACTCCGCGCCACCCCGGCCAACGGCATCTCCGGCGACAGGTGATCGGCCAGTCGAGAAGCCTGCGCGGCCAGCGACGCCTGGCTGCGACCGCTGACCACCAGCGGCGTCAAGCCGGCCGGTGCCGGCACGGCTTCGGCAGCAGCAGGCGGCTCCTCGACGATCACGTGCGCGTTCGTGCCCGACATGCCGAAGGACGAGACGCCGGCTCGCCGTGGCCGGTCGACCACCGGCCACGCGGTCGCCTCGGTCAGCAGCTGGACGGCCCCGGCCGACCAGTCGACCTTGCTGCTCGGCGCATCTACGTGCAGGGTGCGCGGCAGCACGCCGTGGCGCAGCGCGAGCACCATCTTGATCACGCCGGTCACGCCGGCCGCCGCCTGGGTGTGGCCGAGGTTCGACTTCACCGAGCCCAGGAACAGGGGCGTGGCCCGATCCTGCCCGTACGTCGCCAGCAGCGCCTGGGCCTCGATCGGATCGCCGAGCGTGGTGCCCGTGCCGTGGGCCTCGACGGCGTCCACATCGGACGGAGCGAGGCCGGCACTGGCCAGGGCCTGGCGGATCACCGCGCGCTGGGCGGGGCCGTTGGGCGCGGTGAGGCCGTTCGACGCGCCGTCGGAGTTCGTCGCGCTGCCGCGCAGCACCGCCAGCACCTCCCGTCCCTGCGCGACCGCGTCGGACAGGCGTTGCAACACCAGCACGCCCGCGCCCTCGGACCAGCCGGTCCCGTCGGCGTCCTCGGCGAACGAGCGACAGCGCCCGTCCGGGGAAAGCCCGCCCTGCCGGGAGAACTCGACGAACCCGATCGGTGTCGCCATGACGGTGACACCGGCGGCGAGCGCCATCGAACACTCGCCCGACCGCAACGCCTGCATGGCCAGGTGGGTTGCCACCAGGGAGGACGAGCAGGCGGTGTCCACCGTGACGGCCGGCCCGCGCAGGCCGAGGACGTAGGCCAGTCGCCCGGACAGCACGCTCAGCGATGAGCCGGTGAGCAAATAGCCTTCGGCACCCGGGACCGCGCCCTGCGCGTCCATGCCGTAGGGCTGCATGGCGCCGCCGACGAACACGCCGACCGTGTCGCCGCGCAGCGAGCTCGGGTCGGTTCCGGCGCGTTCCAACGCTTCCCACGCGGTTTCCAGCAGCACGCGCTGTTGCGGATCCATGGCGAGCGCTTCGCGCGGCGAGATGCCGAAGAACTCGGCGTCGAACTGGTCCGCGTCGGTGAGGAAGCCACCCTGGCCGGTGGACGCGTCGAGGTCGGCGGGCCAGCCGCGGTTGTCGGGGAATGGGCCCACGACGTCCTCGCCACGCACGAGCAGGTCCCAGAAGTCCTCGGGGGCCCGGACGCCGCCGGGCAGCCGGACGCCCATGCCGACGATCACGATCGGGTCGTCGCCGACGCTCACCGCGGGCGCGGCGACGACGGATGCGGCCGCCGCCCCGCCGAGTTGTTCGTGCAGGTGGGCGGCGATCGCGATGGCGTCGGGATGGTCGAACGCGAGCGTCGCGGGCAGGGTCAGGCCGGTGGCGGCCACGAGCCGGTCCCGCAGCTCGACCGCGGTCAGGGAGTCGAATCCGGCGTCACGGAACGCGCGCTGGGGGTCGAGCGCGGCGGCGTCGGCCAGGCCCAGCACCCGAGCGGCCTCGGTGCGCACGATCCGCAGCAGCTCCGACCGGTCGAGAACACGCCTTTCCCGGACGGGCTCCGGCTCGGCCGCGAAGCCGGCGAGCAACGGGCTCGGCCGGGCCGCGGTGAAGAGGTGGACGAACCGGGGCCAGTCCATCCGCGCCACCACGGTGGTGGTTCGCCCGAGTACGTCGTCCAGGGCCGCGAGGGCGGACTCGGGCGGGAGGCCGAGCACGCCACGACGGGCCAGTTCGGCCTGGTCGGCGGCGGAGACCATGCCGCCGCCGGACCACGCGCCCCAGGCGATCGACGTGGCGGCCCGGCCGCGGGCGTGCCGCTGCTCCGCCAGGGCGTCGAGGTAGGCGTTGGCGGCGGCGTACGCGCCCTGCCCGGCCGCGCCCCAGACGCCGGCGACCGACGAGAACAGCACGAACGCGTCGAGGTCCCCGGTCAGCTCGTCGAGCAGGGCCGCACCGGTGACCTTCGCGGCCAGGACCTCGGCCAGCATCGCGTCGTCGTACTCGGCGATCGGCCGCAGGCCACCGGGATGGCCGGCGGCGTGCACGACGGCGTCGGGTGGGTAGGCGGCCAGGACCGAGGCGAGGGCGGCCCGGTCGGTGACGTCGCAGGCGACGCCGATGGCACGGTCGCCGAGCCCGTCGGCCTTGCCGCCGCCCCGGCTGAGCAGCACCACGCGCTGGGCGCCGCGAGCGAGTGCCCACCGGGCGACGTGAGTGCCCAGGGCGCCGGAGCCACCGGTGACGAGGACGGTGCCCCTCGGCGTCCACCCTGGCGCGCCGGTCGTCGGCACCAGACGACGGGCGTGCACGCCGGTCGACCGGATGGCGACCTGGTCCTCCGGCCCGGCCAGCACCGCCAGCAGCTGGTCGGCGAATCCGGGGCCGGCGGGCAGGTCGATCAGACCGCCCCACGCCCGTTCGAGGGCGGCGACCCGACCGAGACCCCACACCTGGGCCGCCTCGGGATTGGTCACCGGACCGTCGACTCCGACCGCGCCGCGGGTGACGGCCCAGACCGGCGCGTCGGTCCGGTGCAGGAGGTGCATCAGGTCGCGGGCGTCGTCGACGACGGCGAGCACGTGGTCACCGTCGTCGGCCACGGTCAGGCCGTGCTCGGCGAGTTCGGCGGCGAGGGCGTCGTCGCCGATGACCTGCCAGCGGCCGTCCGGCACGGCGGCCGGGAGCTCGACCCTGGTCCACGTGATCTCGTGGACGGTCTCCCGCTCCACCGGACGGTCCGCGGCGATCCAGAACCGCTCGTGCTGGAAGGCGGTCGTCGGCA